>DASVVP010000066.1:0-5602 GCA_036386495.1 Allosphingosinicella sp. | reverse complement strand
CTGGTCATGCCCGGCCTCCAGACCGCGAACATCTCGGCCAAGCTGCTGCGCGAGCTGAGCGGCGGCGCGGTGATCGGCCCGGTCCTGGTCGGGATGCGGCACCAGGTCCAGATCGCCCCGATGACGGCGACTGCCTCGGACCTGGTGACCCTGGCCGTGCTGGGGGCAGGCGGAATCGTGCGGTAGCACGTCATGCCGGCGAAGGCCGGCATCTCAGGACAATAAGGCTCAGGAGGGATCCCCGAGACCTCGGCCTTCGCCGGGGTGACGCGTCGCGAGCGACGCTATTGCGGGTTGTCGGGGGTCTGGCCGCGCTGGCCGGGGGCGGCGGCGCCGATATTGCCGAAAATCTCGTCGAAGAAGCTGCGGCGGCGCCCGAGCGTCGGCGTGGTCTCGTCCGACGGGTCGACATTGGCGACCAGCTCCATGCCGGTGCGCTCGACCCGCTCGACATTGCCGGCCTCGTCGAAGCGAATGTGGAGCACGATCTGGTCGGACGCGCTGGGATGCTGGAAAGCGAGCTGGCTGGTCGAGCGCGAGAGATAATACCAGTCGCGCTGGTCGAACTGGCCGGCGAGGGTCGGGCGGCCGAGCGTGCGCTCGACCGATTCGCGATTGTCGACCCCCGGCTGGACCGCGGCGATCAGTTGCTCGTCGGCAATATAGCCCTGATGGTCGCGGATCGAGGTGCAGCCGGCGCTGAGGAAGGCGCCTCCGCAGGCCGCGACGAGGAGGAGGCGAGGTGCGAACCGCAGGCTCATTGCTGTGAAGTCTCCCGAAAGCGCTGCCGGAGCGCGCCACTTGCCCCCGTGGCTAGGCTCTCCAATATGAACAGATGCCAACCGGCGCAAGCCTGAGCGGGACCCGCAAATGTCTTTCCTCACTCGCATTTTCGGCGGCCGCAGGGAGCGCGCCGTGCTGGAGCCGCTCTACCGCGCCATCGTCGAGCGCGGCCGCGACCCCTATTGGTACCGCGAGGGCGGCGTCCCCGATACGCTGGACGGCCGTTTCGACATGCTCGCCTCGCTGCTGGCCCTGGTGCTGCTGAGGATGGAGCAGGAGGGCGCGCCGGCGCGGCGGGCGGGGGTGCTGCTCACCGAGACCTTCATCGACGACATGGACGGGACGGTCCGCCAGCTGGGCATCGGCGATCATGTCGTCGGCAAGCATGTCGGCCGGATGATGAGCGCGCTGGGCGGCCGCCTCGCCGCCTATCGCGAGGCGGCGGACGAGGCGGGCTTCGCGGCGGCGGTGCGCCGCAACGTCTTTCGCGATGCGCCGACTCCGCAAGCCGCGCCGGAGCTGGTGGCGCGGCGCCTCGCCCGATTCCGCGATGCGCTGGACCGGGTCCCTTATGCCGGTCTGCTCGAGGGGAGGCTGCCGTGAGCGCGCCGGAATTCAGCCGGCCGGTGCGGGTCGACACCCTTGGAACCGCGCCGCGCACGATGGCGATCGAGGCCGACCATGCCGAGCGGGCGGCGCTCGCGCAGCGCTTCGGTTTCGTCGCGCTGTCGCAGCTCGAGGCCGAGGTCGAGCTCGTCCGCAAGGATGACGCGGTGAGTGCGCGCGGAACCCTCCGCGCGGCGCTCGCCCAGGCCTGCGTCGCCACCGGCGACCCGGTCGAGGAGGAGATCGAGGAGACGTTCGCCATCGAATTCCGGCCCCATCCCGCGACGGGCGCAGACGAAGAAGTCGAGCTTGGCGGAGACGAGCTGGACGTGGTCTTCCACGATGGCGCCCTGGTCGACATCGGCGAGGCAGTCGCGGAGACGCTGTCGCTCGCCGTCGACCCCTTTCCGCGCTCGCCCGCCGCCGAAGCGGCACTCCGCGAAGCGGGCGTCAGGAGCGAGGAGGAAGCCCGCCTCGAATCGAGTCCCTTCGCCGGGCTCAAGGACAAGCTGGGTAAGTAGTCCGATACCGTCATCCCGGCGAAGGCCGGGATCTCAGGACCAGATGTGGCGGCCGCCAATGGAAGGCGCCCTGCATTGGCCGAAAGTGCCTTTCACCCCCTGGGATCCCGGCCTTCGCGGGGATGACCGTCTCGCGCCGGACCGTCCGGCGCTTGCCGGTCAGAACGGCACGTCGTCGTCGAGGTCGCTGTCGAAGGCCGGTGCGGGACGGGACTGCGGCCGCGGGGCGCCGCCGCCCGACGACCCGCCGCCGAACGAATCGCCGTAATCGTCGCCGCCGCCGCCGCCCCCGCCGCCGCTCCCGCGGCTGTCGAGGAGGACCAGCTCGCCGCGGAAGCGCTGCAGGACGACCTCGGTCGAATATTTGTCCTGGCCCGAATTGTCGGTCCATTTGCGGGTCTGGAGCTGGCCCTCCAGATAGACCTTCGAGCCCTTCTTCAGATAGGATTTGGCGACCCGTCCGAGATTCTCGTTGAAGATGACGACGCGGTGCCATTCGGTCCGCTCCTGGCGGTTGCCGTCGCGGTCCTTCCAATTCTCCGAGGTGGCGACGCGCAGGTTCACGACCTCGCCGCCATTGCTCATCGAGCGCGCCTCGGGATCGTCGCCGAGATTGCCGACCAGGATGACCTTGTTGACGCCCGCCATGCTGTCTTTCTCCGTTCAGGGGTTGCCGCGACCTTAGCCGCCGCGGACGAGAATCCAAGCCTAAGCCGCGGCCGGAACGGCGGCTCGGCGGCGGTTGCGGCCGAACCCGACGAGCAGGATGAGGAGCACCGCCAGCTGCGCGGCGAGCGCCTCGGCGGTGGGCGCGATGCCGAGCACCGGCAGCGACGGCGCGGCCGGCACCGGGGTCACTCCGATCAGCCCGGCCTCCTGGATCGCGGCGACGCCTTTGCCGACCAGCACCACCGCCAGCACCGCGATCAGGACCGCGCTCCAGTTGAAGAATTGCGTGATCGGCAGGCGGCGGCTGTACTTCATCATCGCCCATGCCACCAAGGCGAGCATGGCGGCGGCGGTGAGCGCGCCGCCCAGCAAAGCGGCGCCGTTCCCCTGAGCCGACAGCGCCGCGTAGAACAGGATCGTCTCGAACACTTCGCGGTAGACGGCCACGAAGGCGAGCAGGAACAGGAACCAGGCCGAGCCGCGGGAGAGCGCGCGGCCGAGTTTCTCGCGTATGTAGCGCTGCCATTCGTCGGCCTGCGCCTTGCCGTGCATCCAGATGCCGACGAAGACCAGGACCGCGGCCGCGAACAACGATCCGAAGCCTTCCGTGATCTCGCGGCTGGCACCGCTGATCGTGATGATGTGGGTCGCCGCCCACCAAGTTGCGACTCCTGCGACGAGGGCGGCGATCCAGCCGCCATGGACATAGGGCAGCACCTCGCGACGCTCCGCGCGCTGCAGGAAGACGATCATCGCGATCACGATGAGCAGAGCCTCCAGCCCCTCGCGGGCGAGGATGACGAAGCCCCCGACGAAGCTCGACGCGGCGCTCGCCTCGCCGGGCGCGATCACTGCGGCGGTCTCGTCGAACAGCTGGTCGAGCGCCGCGATCCGCGCCTCCACCTCCCCGGCCGGGCGGCGCGAGGCGATCGCGGAGCGCAGCTCGCCCATCGCCGCCTCGACGCGGCGGAGCAGGTCGCCGTTGCGCGTCGCGAGCATCGGCTCGACCGGCTCGAACCCGTCCAGATAGGCGGCCAGAGCGAGCTCGCGCGCAGCGTCGCGGTCCCCCGCCCGATAGGCGGCGCGGCTCCCGGCTAGCTTGGCGCGCGCGATGTCGAGGGGGCCGCCCTGCGCTACGCTCAAGGCGTCCGGGTTCGCCCGCAGGAAAGCGGTCAGGGCCGCGGCCCGCTCCTGGCCGACCTGCGCCGCGAGCGCGGCCGGCGTCAGGGCCGCGAGCGCCTGCAGGTCGGGAATGCGTCTCCGCAGCGATGCATCGGAGCGCCAGATCCGCTCGCCTTCTGCGGCGAGCGCTTGCGGATAGGCGTAGCGGCCGACGTGGAACGCAAGCGCCCAGCGGTCCCCGGCGGAGAGGTTGGAAAAGCCCGGCATGGCGGTGCCCTCCAGACCCTGCTCGATCACCTGGTAGAGGGCAAAGGCGCTGCGCTCGGATGCACGCCCGCGGTCGGTGAAATCGATCGGCGCCGGCTCCATGCCGCGCGCCATCGGCCCCCGTCCGTCGCCGGCCTCGCCGTGGCAGGCGGCGCAATTCTCGCGGTAGAGCGCGGCGCCCCGGGCGAGGTCGGGCGTCGTCCCCGGCGCCAGCGGCACCGGATAAGCGGCGAGGAGCTCCGCCCCCAGCCGGCGCGCCGTCGCCGCGATCTGCTCGGCCGGCGCCTTGGCCGCGATCGCTCGGCGCAGCCGCTCCGCCTGGGCGGAAAGGCGGGCTTTGGCGGCATGCGCCGGTAGCCTCCCGATCCGGTCGCGGATCGACGCCGAGAATTCGGTCATCTCGGCATATTCGGCCGGATTGACGACCCGCCCGCCTTGCACGGCCTCGGGATAGTCGACCGCCACATAATCGAGCAGGCGCCACGTCGTCTGCACCTCCGCCTGCTGCGCCGAAGCCGGCGCCGGCGCCAGGAAGAGGACGAAAAGGAGAGGGAGGACACGGAGCAGCAGGGTCATTTGCAACTGATTATCAATAACAGAAAGGAAGCGGAAGGGCTTCGTGCCAGGCCGTCATTCGGGCCAAGGCCGGGATCCCAGCGGGTGAAAGGCGCCGACGGCATTGCGGGGCGCCCTGCACAATCCGCTGGATCTACCCTCCCTGAGGTCCCGGCCTCCGCCGGGACGACGTGACTTGCCCCGCCCCCTCTCGCGATGCATCAAGATGGCAAAACAGGGAGAGGCTATGACGCGTGCGGAATTCGTCTCGGCCGGCCGGTCGTCGCTGTGGGCGATGTTGGCGGCGCTCGGCGCCGTCGCGCTCGGCGTGATCGCGCTCAGCCGCGGCGAGACGATCAACGCGCTCTGGCTGGTGGTAGCCGCAATCTGCGTCCACCTGATCGGCTACCGACTCTACGGCCGCTTCATCGCGCGCCGCGTCCTGCGCATCGATCCGGCGCGCCCGACCCCGGCCGTCCGCCGCAATGACGGGCTCGATTACGTCCCGACCAACCGCATCGTCCTGTTCGGCCACCATTTCGCGGCGATCGCCGGCGCGGGACCGCTGGTCGGGCCGGTGCTGGCGGCGCAGATGGGCTATCTGCCCGGCACGCTCTGGATTCTCGCCGGCGTGGTTTTCGCCGGCGCCGTCCAGGACCTCATCGTTCTGTTCATCTCGACCCGGCGAGACGGCCGCTCGCTGGGCGAGATCATCCGCGGCGAGATGGGCGACGTTCCGGGCGTGATCGCGATGATCGGGATACTGGCGATTATGATCATTCTGCTCGCCGTGCTGGCCTTGATCATCGTCAAGGCGCTCGCCGACAGCCCCTGGGGGACCTTCACCGTCTTCGCGACCATGCCGGTGGCCGTCGTGATGGGCCTTTACGGCCGCTACCTGCGTCCCGGCCGGATCGGCGAGGTGTCGGCGATCGGCTTCATCGGCCTGCTCGCGGCGATCCTGCTCGGCGGCCGGGTCGCCGCCGATCCGGCCTGGGCGCCGATGTTCACCTTCTCGGGCGAAGCGCTGGCTTTGATGCTGATCGGCTACGGCTTCGTCGCCTCGGTGCTGCCGGTCT
>DASVVP010000065.1:0-14361 GCA_036386495.1 Allosphingosinicella sp. | reverse complement strand
TTCCTCACGTCCTCGAAATGCAGCCCCGTGGTCGGCTCGTCCAATATGTACAAGGTCTGCCCCGTCGAGCGCCTCGACAGCTCCTTCGCGAGCTTCACGCGCTGGGCCTCGCCGCCGCTGAGCGTCGTCGCCTGCTGGCCGACCTTGATGTAGCCGAGGCCCACTTCCTCCAGCATCGCCATCTTGTCGCGGATCGGGGGGACGGCCTTGAAGAACTCGTGCGCGTCCTCGACGGTCATGTCGAGGACGTCGGCGATGCTCTTGCCCTTGAACTTCACTTCCAGCGTCTCGCGATTGTAGCGGTGGCCGTGGCAGACGTCGCAGGTGACGTAGACGTCGGGGAGGAAGTGCATCTCGATCTTTATGAGGCCGTCGCCCTTGCAGGCCTCGCAGCGGCCGCCCTTGACGTTGAAGCTGAATCGGCCGGGCTTGTAGCCGCGCGCCAGGCTCTCGGGCAGGCCGGCGAACCAGTCGCGGATCTGGGTGAAGGCGCCGGTATAGGTTGCCGGGTTGGAACGCGGCGTGCGGCCGATCGGCGACTGATCGATGTCGATCACCTTGTCGAGATATTGCAGGCCGTCGATCTTCTCGCACGGGCCGCACACGACGCGGGCGCCGTTGAGCGCACGCGCGGCACCGGCGTAAAGGGTGTCGATGGTGAAGCTCGACTTGCCGGAGCCGGAGACGCCGGTGATGCAGGTGAACGTGCCGAGCGGGATCGAGGCGGTGACGTCCTTGAGGTTGTTGGCGCGGGCGCCGCTGACGGTGAGCTTGCGGCCGTTGCCCTTGCGGCGCTGGGCCGGGACGGCGACGGCTCGGCGGCCGGTGAGGTAATCGGCGGTCAGCGAGGCTTCGTTGGCGAGGACCTCGTCGAGTGTTCCGCGGGCGACGACCTCGCCGCCATGGGCGCCGGCGCCGGGGCCCATGTCGATGACATAGTCGGCGGTGCGGATGGCGTCCTCGTCATGCTCGACGACGATGACGGTGTTGCCGAGGTCGCGCAGGCGCTTGAGGGTGATCAGCAGGCGGTCGTTGTCGCGCTGGTGGAGGCCGATCGAGGGCTCGTCGAGGACGTAGAGGACGCCCGACAGGCCGGAGCCGATCTGGCTGGCGAGGCGGATGCGCTGGGATTCGCCGCCCGACAGGGTGCCGGAGGTGCGGCTGAGGTCGAGATAGTCGAGGCCGACATTGTTGAGGAAGCCGAGCCGCTCGTTGATCTCCTTGAGGATGGCGCGGGCGATCTCCTTTTGCTGCGGCGTCAATTTGTCTTCGAGGGTCGAGAACCATTGGTGGGCGTGGCGGACGGAGCGCCGGGTAGCGGTGGAGATGTCCTCGCCGGCGATCTTCACAGCGAGCGGCTCGGGGCGGAGGCGGGCGCCGAGGCAGGTCTCGCACGGGGCGGCGGACTGGTACTTGGCAAGCTCTTCGCGCGTCCAGGCGCTCTCGGTCTGGAGCATGCGGCGATTGAGGTTGCCGATCACGCCCTCGAAGGGCTTCCTGACGTCGTAGCTCTTGCGGCCGTCGACGAAGGTGAGGGTGACCGGCTTCCCCCTGGTGCCGTAGAGGATGATGTCGCGCTCTTCCTCGAACAGCTCGTTCCAGGGCGTGTCGAGGCTGAAGCCGAACTCGCGGGCGAGGCTGCCGAGCACCTGCATGTAATAGGGACTGGGCGGATTCGACCTGGCCCAGGGGACGACGGCGCCCTTGCGGATGCTCAGATTCTGGTTGGGGACGACCAGATCGGGATCGAAAAGGAGCTTTTCGCCGAGGCCGTCGCAGGCGGGGCAGGCGCCCTGGGGCGCGTTGAACGAGAACAGGCGCGGCTCGATCTCGGCGATGGTGAAGCCGGAGACCGGGCAGGCGAATTTCTCGGAGAAGGTAATGCGGCCTTCCGGGGCATGATCGCCCAGAACCGTTCGGGCTGAGCTTGTCGAAGCCCCTTCCTTTTCCGAATCCGGGGAAGAGAAGGAAGGCCCTTCGACAGGCTCAGGCCGAACGGAGTGGGTCTCATCCGACTTCGGCGGATCGGCCGGGTCGAGATAGACGAGGCCTTCCGCCAGCTTGAGCGCGGTCTCCAGCGAGTCGGCCAGCCGGGTCTCGATGCCTTCGCGGACGACCAGGCGGTCGACCACCACCTCGATGTCGTGCTTGTACTTCTTGTCGAGGGCGGGGGCCTCCTCGATGTCGTGGAAGGCGCCGTCGATGCGGACGCGGGTGAAGCCGGCTTTCTGCCACTCGGCCAGCTCCTTCCTGTACTCGCCCTTGCGGCCGCGGACGACCGGGGCGAGCAGATAGAGGCGGGTACCTTCGGGGAGCGCCATGACGCGGTCGACCATCTGCGAGACGGTCTGGGCGCTGATCGGGAGGCCGGTGGTGGGGCTGTAGGGGATGCCGACGCGCGCCCAGAGCAGGCGCATATAATCGTAGATCTCGGTGACGGTGGCGACGGTGGAGCGCGGGTTCCTCGACGTCGTCTTCTGCTCGATCGAGATGGCGGGGGAGAGGCCCTCGATATGGTCGACATCGGGCTTCTGCATCATTTCGAGGAACTGGCGCGCATAGGCGCTGAGCGACTCGACGTAGCGGCGCTGCCCCTCGGCATAGATGGTGTCGAAAGCGAGCGAGGATTTGCCGCTTCCCGACAGGCCGGTGATGACGGTCAGCGTCTCGCGCGGGATGTCGACGTCGATATTCTTGAGATTGTGCTCGCGCGCGCCGCGGACGCTCAGGTGGGTCAGCATACGGTAAACCTATGCTTTCGAAGGTGAGTCAGCATGGCCGGTAGAGTTCCAGTTTTGTTCCGAAGCTAAAGGAGCGCGCGCGACGCGTCAACGCGGGTGAGGCGGAGATGGGTGCGGGACGGCGCGAAGGCAAGCTCACCGGGAAAATCGTACGGCCGTGCGGAATGCCACAGACGGTGCAAGTGCCGCCCGCGATCATGGCGCCTCGCGCAGAGGTTCGGCGTAGGCCGCTCGCGCTCACGAAAGGAACGACCATGGCCATCGATCTCACCAAGCCGGCCGCCGCCGTCATCACCGATCCGGGCTCGGCCTACAGCGCCCTATTCGAAAAGCTCCAGGGCAACATCCTGAAGTCGCACGGCCGCAACGTCGAGCGTCACGTCTTCCTGAAGTTCACCGGCGCCCCGGCCGCGGTGCGGGCCTGGATCAAGGGCAAGATCGCGCCGAAGGTCCTCACCGCCGCGGAGCAGTTCCGGCAGGCCCGTCAGCGGCGCGACGATCCCGATTTCGACGGCGGCTGCGTCACGCTCTTCTATCTGTCCGCGGAAGGCTATCGCTATCTCGGCTTCAACCCGCGCAACTTCGACAGCAAGGCGTTCCGCAAGGGCATGAAGGACCAGGGCGACAGCCTGATCGAGGACTTCTTCAGCACCGGCAACAAGGATCCCAAGCCGGTCCGCTGGGAGACCGGCTTCCGCCAGACGATCCACGCCATGGTCCAGCTCGGCGACGACGAGGAGGACGAGACCCGGCTGCTCAATGCGCTGTCGCTGCTCCAGACCGAGGTCAACGGCATCGCCGACATCGTCGCGGTCGAGACCGGCCGCGCGCTCCGCCGCACCGTCAACCAGGGTCTGCCGACGCAGCGCGTCGAGCCGATCGAGCATTTCGGCTATTTCGACGGCATCAGCCAGCCGCTCTTCACCAAGGCGGACGTCGACGGCTATTACGGCGCCGACAAGAAGGGCACCCCCGGCGGCGGCAACTGGGATCCCGCCGCCAGCCTCGACCTGGTCCTCGCCGACGACCCGTTCACCGACGAGGAGGACGCCTATGGCAGCTACTTCGTCTACCGCAAGCTCCACCAGAATGTCGGCCAGTGGGAGGCCCGCGTCGGCGCCTGCGCGACAGCGACCGGGCAGTCCGGCGACCTGGCCGGGGCGATGGCGGTCGGCCGGTTCAAGGACGGCACCCCGGTGGTCGACTTCAACACGCCGACCGCCAATTACAAGAACGATTTCGTGTTCAAGACGCTGGATCCGGACGGTTTCAAATGTCCGGCCCACGCCCACGCCCGCAAGGTCAATCCGCGCGGCACCACCCCCTCCACCTCGGAGGCGTCGGAGCGGCGGCGGCGGATCGCGCGGCGCGGCATCCCTTACGGCAAGCCGATGCCGAACGTGTGCGACGCCGAGCAGACCGACCCGAATCCCGCCGGCGACCGCGGCCTGCTGTTCATGTGCTTCCAGGCCAATATCGAGAAGCAGTTCGAATTCATCCAGCGCACCTGGTGCGACAATCCGAACTTCCCCGACAACGTCTTCAACCTGCCGTTCAAGGACGAGACCGGCGACGATCCCCTGATCGGCCAGGACCAGAACGAGAAGCAGCGCTGGCCCAAACAATGGGGGAATTCCGGAGCGGGCCGCGAAAAGTTCAATTTCGAATCCCCGGTCACGCTGAAGGGCGGGGAATATTTCTTCGCGCCGAGCCTCCCGTTCCTGAAGGCGCTGACCTAGCATCCCGCGCCTCCCCCCGGCCGCAATTGCAGGCTTGGCAAAGCTCCGGATGGGGCTAGGCTGACCTGCGTGCCGGGGGGGGGACGTGAATTGAGAATTGCCGAACATCGTGCGCAGCCGCGGGGCGAGTTCGCGAGCCGCTCCGCCCTTTCCGTCGCCGCTCTCGCCTTCACGCTCGCGGCCTGCCAGCCCGTCCGTCCGGTGGTCGGCGAGATCGGCCGGATCGGGACGCCGCAATCGCCGATCCTGAGCTCGGCGCAAGTGCCGGCGGGGCATAGGCTCGTTTATGTGAGCGGGACGGTGCCCGACGTCGCGGACGCTTCGGCGCCGGCGGGCTCGGTCCAGCGCTACGGCGACACCGCGGCGCAGACGCGCTCGGTGCTGCGCAAGATCGAGGCCGAGCTGGCCCGGCACGGCCTGGGCCTCGGCGACATCGTGATGATGCGCGTCTTCCTGGTCGCGCCGCCGGGGCAGGGCCGGATGGACTTTGGCGGGATGATGACCGCCTATCGCGAGTTTTTCGGGACGGCGGCCCAGCCCAACCGGCCGGCACGCTCGACCATGCAGGTGGCCGGGCTGGTCGATCCGGGCTGGCTGGTCGAGATCGAGGCGACGGCGGCGGCGCCGGCGCGATGAGGGGGGGGCCCGATCCGTTCATCCTGAGTAGGCGTCGAGCGAAGTCGAGACGCCGTATCGAAGGACCTGCGCGAGCGTCCTTCGATACGTGTCCTCGCTACGGGCTTCGCCCTACTCGGCCCCTACTCAGGACGAACGGATGTGGGGCGGAGGGAATCAAGCGATGGCGCTGACGCGGCGGACATTCCTCGAGCGGCTCGGTGCCGTCGGCGGCTACAGCGCGGCCTATCTCGGCATGGAGGCGATGGGACTGCTCCATTCGCCCGCCGCGGCCGAGCCGCTTGAACTGCCGCGCGCCGCCGGCAACGGCCGCAAGGTCGTCATCCTCGGCGCCGGGATCGCGGGGCTGGTCTCGGCCTATGAGCTGAAGCGCGCCGGATGGGACGTGACGGTGATCGAGGCACGCAACCGGATCGGCGGCCGCGTCTGGACCGTGCGCGGCGGCGACCGGATCGTGCAGACCGGCCGGCCGGACCAGCTGTGCGAATTCTCCGACGGCCTCTATCTCAATGCCGGCGCCGCGCGCATCCCGCACCAGCACCACACGATCCTCGGCTATGCCCGCGACCTGGACGTGCCGATCGAGGTGATGGTCAATGCCAACCGCGCCACGCGCTGGGAGTTCAGCGGCCGCGTGCACACCAACCGGCAGATGCAGAACGATTTGCGCGGGCGCCTCTCCGAGCTGTTCGCCAAGGCGATCGACCGCGGCGCGCTCGACGGCCAGATGAGCGCCGCCGAGAAGACGACGATGCGCCAGTTCCTGGCATTCTACGGAAGCCTGGCGGAGAATGGCGATTATGCGCCGGACGGGCGCAACGGCTACGACCCGCTGCCCGGAGGGTATGAGGAGGCGGGACGGCCGCTGCCGCCGCTGCCGCTCGGCGAGATATTCAGCGGGCGGCCGGTCGGCCTGCCTTTGCTGTTCGAAGAGTTCTTCGACCAGCAGGCGCCGATGTTCCAGCCGGTCGGCGGCATGGACCGGATCGCCCATGCTCTCTACCAGCGCGTCCGCCGCGACGTCCGGCTGAATTCGCCGGTGACCGCGATCCGGCGCGTCGGCGAGCGGGTGCGGATCGTCCATGGCGACGGCCGCGCGACCGAGGCCGATTACTGCATCTGTACCCTGCCGCTGCCGCTGCTCGCCCGCGTCGACAACGATTTCTCGCCGGCAAAGAAGGCCGCGATCCGCGACGTCCCCTATCTCCAGAGCACGAAGGTCGCGTTCGAGGCGCCCCGCTTCTGGGAGGAAGAGGGGATTTACGGCGGCCTGGGCTGGACCGACCGGGTCAACGAGAATCTGATCTACCCGTCCGACAACTGGCACGCGGACAAGGGGGTGCTGGTCACGGCCTATGTCGCCGGCTGGACCGGCCAGGACCACCCGCAGCGTTTCACCGAGATGAGCCACGAGGAGCGCTTCCGCGCCTGTCGCGAATCGGTCGAGGCGCTGCATCCCGGCAAATCGCGGCTGCTTTCGAAGCCGGCCACGGTGGCCTGGGGCCTGACCCCCTGGTCGGAGGGCGTGGGGCCGAACAGCCCCGACTGGTTCTCCACGCCGCGCGCGCCGCGCTACGCCGAGCTGCTGCGGCCGGAGGGGCCGGTCTTCTTCGCCGGCGAGCATCTGAGCTACGTCATGTTCTGGCAGGAAGGGGCGGCCCTGTCGGCGCATGCGGCGATGCGGCTGCTTACGCAAAGGGCCGTGGCGGACGGGGCTGCGCCGCGCCAGCGCGTGGCGGCTACCTAGCTTCAGCTTGGAGCAAGGCGGGCGGCGGCAGAGGGGCTTTTCCTTTTTCGCCAGAGGCTTGCCGATGCGCCGTGCCGTTCCGATCCTGCTCGCCTTGACGTCGGCTGCGGTCGCCCAGCCGAATCCCGGATCCTATCCGACGATCGAGACGGCGCCGCCGGCCGGCTTCGGCACGGCCCCGCCCGATCCGGACCGGCGGCCGAGCGGCGAGGCGAGCTGGTACGCGCAGGCGCACGGAGTCAGCGAGGCGGAGGCGCAGCGGCGGATGCGGCTGCAGCACGAGGTGAGCGAGGAGATCGGCCGGATCGGGCCGCGGCTCGAGGCCGAGCAGAGGGACAATTACGCCGACATCTGGATCGAGCACTCGCCCGAGTGGCGCGTGGTCGTCGGCTTCGTCCGCGATCCGGAAGCGACGCTCAGGCGCTACACGTCCAGTCCCTTGTTCGTCGCGCGCCAGGTCCGCCATTCGCTGGCCGAGCTGCGCGCGGGGCAGGAGGAGGCGTTCGCGCAGCTGCGGCGGCTCGGTGTCCCCGCGGAAGGCGGCACCTATGTCTCGGACAATGAGGTCCGGATCTCGGCGGCCGTCGACAGCGCCGCCGTCGCGGCCCTGCTGGCGAGCGGGCGACTGCGCGTGCGGCCGTTCGTGCGGGTCACCGGCGCCGACGCGCTCGATCCGGCCGAGCCGGTGGCCGAGGCGGCGCGGCGCTTCGTCCGCATCCTGCCGCAGGCGCGCCACCGCACCGGCAGCGAGACGGCCGAGCTCAACATCGGCACGATCGTCCTTCGCGACGGCTGCTTCCGGCTCGACGGCCCGGGCGAGGACGACCCGTTCGCTTTTTTCGGCGCGGAGACCGGCGTCAGGCTCGACGAAGCGGGCGCGCTCATTCTCTACCAGCGTGGCGCGGGCGGCTATGGCGGCGACCCGGCGCGGGTCGGTGAGCGCATGGTGCTGGGCGGCGGCGCCGGCCGCGAGATCGACGACGCCGAGGTGACGGCGGCCGTGCGCGCGGCCTGCGGCCCGGGGCGCGTCGTCACCGTGGGCAATCCGCGCAGCTACGCCGCCTTCCGGCGTCGATATTCCGCCTGGCGGGTCGATGCCATCGCCCAGCGGCAGCGCACCTCCCGCGACGAGGCCTGGCGCCGGCTCACCGCCTGCTGGGCCCGCGAGGACGAATATGCCGAGCGCGTCCGCCTCGGCGCCGTCGGTGCCAATCCGGCGCCGCCGCAGCCCTGCGAGGACCCGCCGCCGCCCCCGCCGCCGCCGCGCCGCTGAGCCGACCCGCTCGAAAGGCTTTGGGCGAGCGCGCGGGCCTGTTATTCCTCCCCCGACACGAACCGGGGGACCAATCATGGTGAAGCGCGCTCTTCTCTTGCTTGCCGCGATCCTCGCGGCTCCGCTGGCTGCGCAAAGCGGACGCCAGCCGGTCGCGCAGGCCGATCTTAGGGCGGCCTTGACGGCGCCCGGCCGCGCCGCGGACCAGGTCGCGCTCGACGAGGTGCGGCGGCCGGCCGAAGTGCTGCGCTTCCTGGGGCTGCGTCGCGGCGACCGCGTCCTCGATTACTTCACCGGCACCGGTTATTATGCCGAGATCATGGCCCGCGCGGTCGGGCCGCGGGGGCTCGTCGTCGGCTGGAACGGCGCCGCCTTCATGGGCAACGAGCGGGTGCGCACGGCGCTCGGCGAGGTCCATGCGCGCAGCCCGAACACCCACTTCTACGGCACGCCGATGACGGCGATCTCTTTCCCGCCGGAAAGCTTCGACTTCGTCATGCTCCACCTCGTCTACCACGACGCTTATTGGGAGAGCGCGCGCTTCGGCCTGCCGCGGATCGACCCGAACAGCGTCGTCCAGGCGATCTGGAACGCGACCCGACCGGGCGGCACCGTCGCGGTGATCGACCATGTCGCGGCACCGGGCGGCGACACTCGCGCCGTGGTCGAGGCGACGCACCGGATCGACCCGGCGGTCATCCGGGCCGACTTCGAGCGCGCCGGCTTCGTCCTGGAAGCGCAGAGCGACATGCTGAGGAACCGCGCGGACGATTACGGCCGCAGCGTCTTCGACGAGTCGATAAGGGGACGGACCGACCGCGTCGTCTACCGCTTCCGGAAGCCGCGCCGCTAAGGCAATGACCTACCGCCTCTACCATTCGCCGGGCTCCTGCTCGACGGCGCCGCATATCGTGCTCGAGGAGATCGGAATCCCCTACGAGCTGGAGCTGGTCTCGTCGCGCGGCGAACGCGACGGGGAGATGACGCGAACGCCGGAGTGGCACACGATCAATCCCAAGGGTCGCGTTCCCGCCCTTCGGACGGTGCCGGGATCGAGCGGGGGAGCGCCGGGACTGCTCACCGAAGCGGCGGCGATTATGGTCTATCTCGCACTGGCGCATCCGGAGAAGGGGCTGTTCCCGCAGGAGGTTGCCACCGCGGCGCGATGCCTGGAATGGCTGAACTGGCTCGGCAGCAACGTCCACAGCATGTCGTTCGGGCAGATCTGGCGGGCGCATCGATTCACCGCCGATGAGGAGGGACTCGAGGCAGTGCGGGAGCAGGGGCGGCGGAACCTGACCGAGCAATATGCCTATGTCGAACGGCTGCTCGGCGACGGTCGCGAATGGGCCGTGCCGCAGGGCTACAGCATCGCCGACCCCTATCTCCTCGTCTTCTTCCGCTGGGGGAAGCGCGTCGGCATCGACATGCGCGGCGATTATCCCGCCTGGTCGGCGGCGACCGACCGGATCCTCGAACGGCCGGCCGTGACGCGCGTGCTGGCGGACGAAGGTCTCGACATCCCCTAGGCCCGGCCGTTCATCGCGGCTTCAGACTTTCGGCGGCGAAATGAGCGGGGGGCGCGACGAAAGGGGTTGCGCTCTGCTACAAACGTGGCATGCTACGGGGGTAGCAGGAGAGGGTCTTTGATCGAATCGTTGCCGCGCCGCGAGCGCGAGATTTTCGAGATATTGGTGAGCGCCGGCGAGGCGACCGCCGCCGAGGTGCGCGAGCGCATGGCCGATCCGCCTTCCTACTCGGCGGTGCGGACCCTGCTCGGCCGGCTCGAAGCCAAGGGCCAGGTCCGGCACACGATGCGCGAGCAGAGCTACGTCTATCGCAGCGTGCCGCAGCGCTCGAAAGTGCGCGAATCGGCATTGAAGCAGTTCGTGAAGACCTTTTTCGACGGCTCGGCGGCGAGCGCCGCCACGGCTCTGCTCGGCCTCACCAAGACGATGAAGCCGGAGGAGCTGGAGGCGCTGCAGCGCGCCATCGACGATGCGAAGGAGCGGCAGTGATGAGCTTCGAGTTCCTGATCGAAATGGCTTGGAAGTCGGCGCTGATCGCCGGCGTCGCTCTCGCCCTCGCCGCGACCCTGCGCTCGCGCGCCGCCGCCGACCGATCGGCGGTGCTGCGCGTCGCGGTGACCCTGCTGCTGCTCCTGCCGCTCTTCTCGCTCGTCCTTCCCAGGCTCCAGATCGAGGCCTGGGCGGCGGAGCCCGCCCCGGCGATCGCCGCCGCCTCTCCTGCCGATTTCGGCGTGGTTGCCGCGCCGGCGGCGAGCACCGCACCGCTCGCCGCCACGCCCGCGCTGGAGCCGACGATCTGGGACGATCCCAGCCTGCTCTTCCTGATCCTCTATCTCGGCGGAGTCGCGATGGCGGCGGGACGCCTCGGCGCCGGCCTCTGGACGCTGCGCCGCTGGACCAGGGCATCGCGCGAGGTGGAATGCCCCGAATGGAACGAGGCGTTCGAGCGCGCGTGCTGGGCCGCAGACGCGCCGCGGGGGCTCAGGCTGCTCGTCTCCGACGAGGCCCCTTCGCCGCTGAGCTGGGGCCTGATCCGGCCGGTCATCCTGATCGACCGCGACACGCTCGGCGAGCCCGAGGATGCGGACGCCATCCTCGCGCATGAAATCGCGCACGTCGTTCGTCGCGACTGGGCGGTGCTGATGCTGACCCGGATCGCGGCGGCCTTGTTCTGGTTCAATCCATTGGTCTGGCTGCTCGAGCGCGAGGTCGTCCAGCAGGCCGAGGAGGCGGCGGACATCGAGGCGGCGTTCTGCGTCGAGCCGACCCGCTATGCCCAGACCCTGGTCCATTGGGCGCAATTCAATGCCGGCGGCCTCGTCCCGGCCAACAGCATCGCGCCCTCCGCCTCGGCGCTGGCGCGGCGGGTGCGCGCGATCCTCGACGCGCGGCGCCGCTCGGCGCAGGCCGGCTCGTTCTGGGCGGTGGCGGCGATCGCGGGTTGTGCGCTGTTCGCGGTGACGCTGGCGGTGCTGCAGCTGATCCCCGCCGTCGCCGAAGCGCGCGCGCTTCCCCCGGCGCAGCCGGCGCCCGTCGCCGTGCCCGCGCCCGGCGCCATTCCCAATGCGCCTGCGCCTCCCGTGGCCGCCGCCCCGCCATTGGTGGTGATCGGTGCCGTCGCTCCGGCCGCGCCGCCGGCCTCGCCCGCCAAGCTGGCGCTGCACCCACACCCGGCTGCCCCGCCCGCGCCCCCGGCGTGGCCCGCGCCTGCGGCGACGCCCCATCCCGTGCCGCCAATCCCCCAGATCGACGAGGCCGCGATCGAGCGCCATGTCCAGGCGGCGGTGGCGGCGGCGACCCGGCTCGCCCGGGTCGACACGCGCCGCATTGCCGCCGAGGCGGCAGCTGCCGCGCGCCGGGGCGTCGCCGCCGGCGCGGTCGGCATCGAGCGGGGTGCCGAGGGCCTCAGGGACGGCGCGCGGCGAATGGAGCAGGAGGCCGCCGAGCTCGGCTCGCAGCGCTATCGCGAGCGGCGCATCGCCGAAGCGGCCGCGCGCGGCGAGCGTCTCACCCACCAGGAGCTGATCGACCTGTCCCGCGACCTGCGCGACGGCGCCCGCGGCATGCGCGAGGGCGCCCGCGAGATGCGCCGTGCCGCCGCCGACATGCGCCGCGAGGGCAACGACTGAGCCAGGCCGCCATTGCCGCGGGCGCTCGCGGACCCTAGCTGTGCCTGAGCGGCTATGATGGGTAAGGCGTGGGCGATTCCTGCATCAATGCGATCGGCACGGCGGTTCCCGGCCACGACGTCCACCGAGCCTTCATCGAATGGGCCGAGTGCCGGATCGAGGACCCCCGCGCGCGTGCCCTGTTCCGGCGCATGGCCGAGCGGTCCGGGATCGAGCATCGCTGGTCGGTGCTGGCCCCGGGTGAGGGCGGAGGCTCCCCGGTCGATCCCGGCGGCTTCTACGAAGGGACCGCGCCGCCGACTTCCAGGCGCATGCTCGTCTATGCCGAGGAGGCACCGAAGCTGGCGCTCGAGGCGATCGGCCGGCTCGCCAGTCAGGTCTCGCTGGAGGGGATCACCCATCTCGTCGTCGCCAGCTGCACCGGCTTCACCGCGCCCGGCATCGACCAGATCCTCGCCGGACGGCTCGGCCTCGCCGAGGTCGAGCGGACCCTGGTCGGCTTCATGGGTTGCTACGCCGCCGTCTCGGCGCTGAAGGTCGCGCACCATATCGTCCGCGCCGAGCCGGAGGCGCGGGTGCTGGCGGTCACCGTCGAATTGTCCTCGCTCCACCTCCAGGAGGAGAAGGAGGTCGAGCCCCTGCTCGCAATGCTCCAGTTCAGCGACGGCGCGGCGGCGGCTTTGATCACCGCCGAGCCCAGGGGCTTCGCGATCGAGGGCGGCTTCGCGACCTCGCTCGAGGATTCGGCGGGCCTGATCACCTGGACGATCGGCGACACGGGCTTCGCCATGCACCTTTCGGGCGAAGTGCCGGCGCGGATCGGCGCGGCGCTGCACGACGCGAAGGTGCGCGCGAAGCTGCTGGGGCCCTGGCAAGTGGACGAAGTGGACGCATGGGCGGTCCATGCCGGCGGCCGCTCGATCCTCGACGCGGTCGAGAAGGGGCTCGGGCTCGAGCGGCAGGCGCTGGCGGCGTCGCGGGAGGTGCTGTCGCGCTACGGCAACATGTCCTCCTCGACGCTGATGTTCGTGCTCGCCGACCTGCTCGAGCGGCCGGAGGCGCGGCGCGGGGTGGCGCTCGCCTTCGGGCCCGGTGTCGCCGCGGAGGGCTTCCGCTTCGCGAGGGCGGGATGAGCCGGCTCGCCCGTCGCCTCGTCGCCGAGGAGCAGATGGACGACCCGTCGCTCGACCCGGAAGTCTATGCGGCGGTGATCGGCGACCTGGCGAAGGTCAACGCCTTGCTCATGGTCTACCGCCCGACCATCGCCTTCATCCGCCGCACGCTGAAGGGCCGGCGGAGCTTCAGGCTGCTCGACGTCGGCTACGGCCAGGGCGACATGCTGCGTGCGATCGCGCGCTGGGCGCTGCGCCGGGGGATCGAGGCGGAGCTGGTCGGCGTCGACCTCAATCCGCGCAGCCTCGCCGCCGCCGCCGCGGCGACCCCGCCCGGCCTGCCGATCGAATATCGCACCGGCGACTATGCCGAGACCGCCGGCGCGGGCTGGGACTATGTGATCTCGAGCTCCACAACCCACCATATGACCGAGGCCGAGCTGCACGCTTTCCTGCGTTTCATGGAGAGCGAGGCGCGGCTTGGCTGGTACGTCAACGACATCCACCGCCATCCGCTCGCTTATTGGAGCTTTCCTATCCTGTCGCGGACGATGCGCTGGCACCGGATGGTGCGCGAGGACGGCTGCACCTCGATCCAGCGCGGCTTTCGCCGCGCCGATTGGGAGCGGCTGATCGCGGAATCGGGGATCGATCCGGCCGGGCCGAAGGTGGTCCGGCGCTTTCCGCTCCGGCTGTGCGTCGAGCGCGCGCGCTGATCGCCGGCGGCGGGCCGGCCGGCGCCGCCGCGGCGATCTCGCTCGCCCGCTCTGGCCTCGCGCCCGAGCTGATCGAGCGGACGAGCGGCGCGCACGATCTGGTCTGCGGCGGCTTCCTCGGCTGGGACGCGCTCGCCGCCCTGCGCCGGCTCGGGCTGGACGCGGCGGCTTTGGGGGCGCGGCCGATCGAGCGGCTGCGGCTGGTCGCCGGCGAGCGCGTCGTCGAGGCGAAGCTTCCCCGCCTGGCCGCCGGCCTGTCGCGACGGAGACTCGATGCGGCGCTGCTGGAAGCGGCCGAGGCGGCGGGTGCGCCGGTGCTGCGCGGCCGGGTCGCGCGGGCCGCGGAGGGGCGCCGGCTGCGGCTCGACGACGGCGAGGAGATCGAGGCCGAGGCGCTGTTCCTGGCGACGGGCAAGCACGAGCTGCGCGGCCTCGCCCGGCCGCTCGAAGCGCGCGGCGAGGAGCCGGCGGCGGGCTTGCGCGCGGCGCTTCCCGCCACACCGCGCCTCGAGGCGGCGCTCGGGGGAGTCATCGAGCTCCATCTGTTCGATCAAGGCTATGCCGGGCTGCTGCTCCAGGAGGACGGCAGCGCGAACCTCTGCCTCTCCGTCTCGCGGCGCCGGCTCGCGGCCGCCGGGTCGCCGGCGGCCCTGGTCGCGGCGATCGCGGCGGAAGCGCCGCGGCTCGGCGACCGGATCGGCGCGGCGGTACCGGAGGCGTGGGAGGCGGTGGCGGGGGT
>DASVVP010000064.1:0-4785 GCA_036386495.1 Allosphingosinicella sp. | reverse complement strand
CTCCCTTGCCCGCCCGCTCGCGCGTCTCGGCCGACAGCGTAAGCTGTTCGCTCATGTGCATGTCTCCAAGATTGATTGTTTAACGTTCAAACGCCCGCGCTCGCGCCTCCAGGGATGACCATGAGCGGGGAAGCGGCGCCTGTAGACGAGGGCGGCGGCGAAGGCAAGGTTCCGGCCGTTCCCGGTC
Organism: Allosphingosinicella sp.; assembly: GCA_036386495.1. GTDB lineage: Bacteria > Pseudomonadota > Alphaproteobacteria > Sphingomonadales > Sphingomonadaceae > Allosphingosinicella. The sequence goes on along the minus strand of DASVVP010000064.1, from coordinate 4,598 downwards.
GGGGCCGCCTCCAGGAAAGGAATGGACGGATTCGGGACGGCGACCTTGACTTCGCTTGCCCGTTGGCCTGATTCTCCGCTGGCGGCGAGAGGGGGCATCCGATCGCGGCCTGGGGTGACGCAGACGATGGGCGGCCTTCTACCGAGGGAAGAGCGAGTGTCGCGCCTCGACGACGTCAACGAGTTCATCCGGCAGTCGCGCACCTGCCGCGCGGCCGACGACCTGCGCGGCGTGATGGAGCCGATCACCCGCGACATGGGGTTCAGCGCCTACGCCCTCTTCCAGCACGTCAAGACGTTCAGCTGGAAGAAGAAGAACCTGCTGGCGATCTCGAACTTCTCGCGCAACTGGATCGACGAGTTCTTCGAGAAGAGGATGAGCGCGGACGACCCGGTCCATCTCGCCAGCTACCGCACCTCGATCGGCTTCCGCTTCGACGAGATTCCCCGTCTGATCGAGATCACCGAGCGCCGCCGCCGGGTGCTCGACGCCGGTCGCCGGGAGGGGATCACCGACGGCTTCTGCGTGCCCTCCCACATCCCCGGCGAGACCAACGGCACCTGCACCTTCGTCGTCCATAACGGCGTCCGGCTGCCCGAGGACAATCTGCCGATGGCGCAGCTGATCGGCGCCTTCGCCTACGAGGCGGGGCGGCGCATCCAGCTCGCCGGCGAAGACCTCGTCAGCGGCCCCAGCCGCGAGCCGATGACGCCGCGGCAACTCGAATGCATCGTGCTGATCGCGCGCGGCAAGACCGACTGGGAGATCTCGCGCATCCTCGGCATCCAGGAGCAGACCGTCACCGAGCACCTCAACGAGGCGCGGCGCCGCTGCCGCGTTAGCCGCCGCACCGAGCTGGTCGTCGCCGCCCTCTATCAGGGCGACGTGACCTTCAAGGACATCTTCAACTGATCGGCGAAGTTCCTCCCCATGCGGAACGCATGGGGAGGGGGGTGTAGGCGGGTCGGCATGCCGGGGGCATGCCGAGAGCCGGAACCGGCTGCGCAGCAGCCGTCGCGCGGAGCATGGTGGAGGGGTAAGGGCCGCAGGACTGCGGGTCTGAAGCGCTTCCTCCGCGGCCTGCGCCTTCTACCCCTCCACCACCCTGCGGGCGGTCCCCCTCCCCATCTGCGATGGGGAGGAACTCTCCGACCCCCCTCCCAAAGGAGGGTACCGCGCGCGGCGCTCTGACGCGACACCCGAAGCCGGGACGTCAGAGGAGAAAAGAGCCGTGGTCGAGCTCGTCACCGCAGAGAACAAGCTGCTGCACGGCCGCCTGCTGAGGCGGATGTTCGAGGATCGCAAGGCGATCTTCGTCGATCTCCTGAAATGGGACCTCGCCCACGAGGACGGGCAGGAGCACGATCAGTTCGACGACAGCTGGGCCGAATATCTGATCGTCACCGATCCGGCCCGCCGCGACCATCTCGCCTCTTTGAGGATGCTGCGCACCGACCGGCCGCACATCCTCGGCTCGCTGTTCGCAAGCCTGTGCGACGGCGCCGTCCCGTCGGGGCCGGACATTCGCGAGATCTCGCGCATGTGCCTGTCGCCGCGCCACCGCGGTCCGGACCGGCTCCAGTATCGCAACCTGCTGGCCAGCGCGATGACCGAATATGCGCTGCTGACCGGCATCCGCGCCTACACCGGCGTCGCCGACATGGGCTGGCTCAGCCGGGTGCTTTCGGCGGGCTGGCGCTGCGAGCCGCTCGGCCTGCCGCGCCGGGTCGGCGGTTCGATGGTCGGCGCGATGATGATCCATATCGAGCCCGACACCATCCGCCGCCTGCAGGTGTCCGGAAAATACAATTCCAACGTCCTTCACATCGAAGAGATCGAGCACAGCGTCGCCGCCTGAGCGGCGCGGGGAGACAGGATATGGCGACGCAGCTGAGGCATCACGATCCGCTCCAGGAGGCGATCGAGCGCGAGACCGAGGCGCTGTTCGAGAAGGGCTATGTGATCCTGCGCGACGTCGCCGACCGGCGCACGATCGCCGCGCTCGACGAGGATTTCCGCGAGCCGTTCGCGAAGACGCCGCCCAGCCGCGGCAACTTCTTCGGGGAGAAGACGGTCCGCTTCGGCCGCGCGCTGATCCGGTCGCGCCATTCGGCGTCCCTGGTCCAGGACCCGCTCGTGCTCGGCATCGCCGAGCGCGCGCTGGCGCCCTGGTGCGAGAGCATCCAGCTCAACCTCACCCAGGCGATCGCCGTCCATCCCGGCGCGCCCCAGCAGCTCCCCCACCGCGATCAGGACATGTGGCCGGGGCCCAAGGGCGCGATGGAATATATGGTCAACGTGATCTGGCCGCTGACCCGCTTCACCCGCGAGAACGGCGCGACCATGGTCTGGGGCAACAGCCACAAGGAGGAGAAAGACAGGTACATCACCGACGACGACACGATCGCCGCCGAGATGGAGCCGGGCTCCTGCCTGATCTTCCTCGGCTCGACCCTGCACGGCCAGGGGGCGAACGAGAGCGACGAGATCCGGCGCGCCCTCGTGGTCGGCTACAGCCTCAGCTGGCTGCGCTCCTACGAAAACCAGATGCTGTCTTATCCGCCCCATATCGCCCGGCGCTTCCCGCCGGGGCTGGCGGACCTGGTCGGCTACCGCCAGGTCCCGCCCAACCTCAACAATTTCGAGGGCCAGTCGCCGACCGTGCTGCTCCAGGACGAGATCCCCGAGCATTTCGGCGCGGTCGACAATTTCCGCCCCGATCAGGTCGAGGCGATCGATTATTACTTCCAGCACCGCAAGCCCAGGATCGTCCGATGAGCGGCGGCCTCATCCCGCTCACAGCCCGCGAAGCGGAGCGCCTGCGCGCCCGTTCGCCCGAGGCCGCGCTCGCCCGCCGGCTGCTCGCCGCGCAGCGCGAGCGCGACGCCGCGCTCGGTGCCGCCCTGTTCCGCGACATCTCCTGGGAGATCGTGCTCAGCCTGTTCGCTGCGCAGGAGGAGGGGCGTCACGTCTCCCCGGTCTTCCTGTTCGACGGCGCCGGCGCGCCGGCCGCGACGGTGCGGCGCTGGATCAAGGCGCTCGAGAAACAGGGCCTCGTCGTTCGCATCGGCGACGCCGGCGACGACGGGCGCGCCCACCTTTACCTGACCGGCGAGACCGCGCGCCGGACCCGCGAGCTGCTCCGCTCCTGGCTCTGACCCCGGCGGCTACTGGACCCGGCGGGTCGAGAGGCCGCGCCGGCGCAGCATGTTCTGCACCGAATCGGATCCTGCGAGATGGCCGGCGCCGACCGCGACGAAGATCGTCCCCGGCCGCGCCAGCCGCTCCTGCAGCCACCCGGCCCAGCGCGCGTTGCGCCGGGTCAGCAGGATTTCGCGCAGCGTCGGGGTCAGCGTCTCCTCGTCGTTGAAGGTGCGTCCGATCGCCCTCGTGTCGCCGGCGCGCCAGGCGGCGAGCATCTCGTCGAACTGGCGGCGCACTTCCTCGGGGCTCTCGAGCACGCCTTCGAGGAAGATGCGCTGGTCCGCTTCCGGCAGGCTGTCGAGGAAGCCGAGCTGTCCCTCGATCGTCTCCAGCCCCGACATCGTCCGTCCGCGCGCCGTGAAGTCGGCGGTGAGGCGGCGCTCGACGCCGAGCTGGGGGTCGATCCCGGCGCGCTGGAACAGCACCTGGGCGAGCGTCACCGCCAGCGCCCAGCTCTTCATCCGGTCGGCCGCCGCCATCGGCAGGCCGATTCCGGCCAGCGCCTCGCGCATCAGCGCGCGCTTGCCCTCCGGCACCCGCTCGACCGCCGGCGGCAGGCCGGTCGCCATGCCGAGCCGGGCGAAGGCGCCCGCCGCGGCCATCTCGTCGCCGAGGCGGATCTCGGTGACCAGTTCGTCGGACGCCGCCAGCGCCTGGTCGAGCGCCGGCGTGCGCCACTCGGTCCCCTCGGGCAAAGCATGGATGGTGCCGAACAGGTAGATGGTCGTGTCGGCGTCGGACAAAGTCCACAGCGCCGGCCGCGCCTCGGCCGTCGCCGGCGTGCGCGTCTGGGTCGCGCAGGCGGCGAGCGCCAGGCCGGCGAACAAAGCGGTAAAGCGGCCGAAGCCTTTTCCGAAGCTTTTCAGCATGTCAGTCCTTTATCCTGAGAAATGGAATCAATCGATCCGCCGCGCGTTGAGGCCGCGCGCGGCGAGCAGGCTCTGGACCGAATCGCGGCCCGCGAGATGGGCGGCACCGACGGCGAACAGCACCGTTCCCGGCCGCTGGAGGCGCTGCGCCAGCCACTCCGTCCAGACCTGGTTGCGGCGGGTCAGCAGCACGTCGTACAATTCGGGCGGGAAGCCTTCGGTTTCACGGGCCAGCGCGGCGACGTCGCCGCGCAGCCAGCCCTCGTTGCCGGCGGGCCCGGTCATCGCCGACGGATCGGCCGGAGCGCTCGCCGCGTCGACGATCGAATCGAGGAAGGCCCGCTGCGCCGGCCGCGACAGGCTGCGGAAGAAGCCGATCTGCTGCGCGGTGGTCTCGACCGCGGAGATCGGCTTGCCGGCGGCGCGGAACGCGGCGGTGAGCTCGACCTCGGCGCCGCTCAGCTCCAGCGGGTCGTCGCCGCCGCCCATCTGGAGGCCGATCAGCAGCATTCCCGCCGCCCAGCT
>DASVVP010000063.1:0-8943 GCA_036386495.1 Allosphingosinicella sp. | reverse complement strand
GCTCGCCGGGCGTCGACGAGCTGAGATGGCTGAAACCGGTCTATCCGGGCGACACGCTCCACGTGCATTCGAAGCTCGTCGAGAAGACGCCGTCGCGCTCCAAGCCCGAGATCGGCTCGTTCCGCTCCGAATGCACGGTCAGGAACCAGCATGACGAGCCGGTGCTGCGCTTCACCTCGATCGTGCTGATCCGGCGGCGCCCGAACTGAGCATTCCTCCCCATCGCACGCGATGGGGAGGGGGACCACCCGGAGGGTGGTGGAGGGGTATTGGCTCGGCCTGCGCGAGTTACCCCTCCACTATGCTGCGCATGGTCCCCTCCCCCCGCTGCGCGCGGGGAGGAATTTAGCTCAGTTGATCGAGATAACCCCGTCGACCGCGCGCCATTCGGCGGGGCGGATGAGGTGGGCGTGGGCGATGCGGATCGAATGGAGCGTCGCCTCGATCTCGCGGCGCCAATGGTCGAGGAAGCGGTGCAGCACCGGGAATTGCGGCGCGACGTCATATTGCTGCCAGACGAACTGCTGGAGGAGCACGGGATGGTCCGGCATGTAATAGCTGACCTCCGCCGTCATGAGGCCGTAGCCCTGCAGCTGGACGAGGAAATCGCGGTCGCTCATGCCCTTACGCCTCCTACTGCTTTGTTCTCGCTCCTAAAAATCCCCGGACGCGAATCTCGTTCCGGGAGAGTATCTAAACATGCTTATGGTTACCGCCAGTTTAACGGAGCTGGAAGACGGCGCGCGCGGCCTCCACCTCGGCCCGGATGAAGCGCAGCACCGCCTTGATCCGGGCGAGCGCGGCGAGGTCCTGGTGGACGATCAGCCACAGCGAGCGAGTCAGCCGCACCTCATCGGGCAGGACGCGGACCAGGCCCGGCTCCTCGGCGGCGAGGAAAGCGGGAAGCACGCACAGGCCCGCGCCGGCGAGGGTGGCGCGGAGCTGGGCGACGAGATTCGAGCTTTCCAGCGAGGTCGAGCCGCCCGGCGCGACATGCTGGAGAAAGTCGAGCTCGGGAAAATGGAGCAGGTCGCCGATATAGCTGACGAACCGGTGCCGCTCGAGGTCGTCGGCCGAGCGGATCGGCGAGTGCGCCTCCAGATAGGACGGGGCGGCGTAGAGGGCGAGATCGTAGTCGATCAGCCTGGACGCGGCCAGCCGGCCGGCGGGCGGGCGGCTGACCGCGACCACGATGTCGGCGTCGCGCTTCGACAGGCTGAACACCGCCGAGGCCGCGACGAGCTGCACGTTGAGGTCCGGATAAAGCGCCTTGAGGCCGGCGATCCGCGGCGCGAGGAAATAGGAGCCGAAGCCTTCCGGCGAGCCGATCCGGACGACGCCCTGCACGGTCGCGGCCGTGCCGCCGACTGCGTCCGCGGCCCCGATCGACAGGCGCTCCATCTCCTCCGCGATCGGGAGCAGGCGGCCGCCCTGCTCGGTAAGCGTGTAGCCGGCGGGGCTGCGGTCGAAGAGCTTCGCCTTCAGCGCATGCTCGAGCGCGCCGAGGCGGCGCGAGAGGGTACTGTGGTCGAGCCCGAGACGCGCCGCCGCCGCGGTGAGGCGGCCGCTGCGGGCGACGCCGAGGAAGCCCTTGAGGTCGTTCCAGTCGAACTCCGCCACGGCTCGGCCTCCCATATGCGAAATTCCGCACAGCGATATCGGCAACATGCCGATGGATGTTGCGCGCCCTCTATGAGAGAGAAGCATACCCCGTTCAACCGAAAGAGCCCGCGATGTTCGACGCCCATGCCAGCACGAGCGAAATGCTGATCGACGCCGCTACCGCGCTCCCGCCTGCGGATTTCCGCACGCCGGCCGAGCCAGAGGCCGGCTGGGCCGCGCGGAACCCGGACCGGGCGATGCTCTTTCTGTTCGTCAGTCCCCGCGACTGCGGCGCCCTCGACGAGCTGATGGCGGTTTGAGCTTAAGCCGCGGGGCGCTATGCACCGCTCGCTCATCCTGACGAGGGACTGAGCTTGGCGAAGGCCCGTCTCGAAGGACCGTGCATGATCCTTCGAGACGCCGCTTCGACTTCGCTCAGCGGCTCCTCAGGATGAGCGGAGTGGATCAGGACCCCGGACTATGACCGACAGCCGCGTCTTCAAGCTTCCCGAAAATCTCCCCTCCCCGGCCGACCTCGCCGAAGCCTGGTCGAAGGTGATCGCCGGCGCGCTCAACCTCGCCGCCAGCTCCGCCCAGCGCGCGGCCGATCCGCACGTCCCCCATGCCTACAATCCCGCCGCCTCGGCGCAGGCGTTCGGCGCGTTCGCGGCGCATCTCTGGTCGAATCCGGCCGAGCTCTACAGGGCGCAGCAGAAAGCCGCCGCCGACTGGATGCGGCTCTGGGGCCATGCCGGGGCCCGCGCCGCCGGCACCGAGCCCGAGCCGGTCGCCGCACCGGCGCGCGGCGACCGCCGCTTCAGCGACCCGGCCTGGAACGAGGAGCCTTTGTTCGATTATCTCAAGCAGGCCTATCTGCTCACCGCCGAGCGGGCGGTCGAGCTGGTCGACAAAGCCGAGGGGCTCGACGAGGCGACCCGGGCGAAGGTCGGCTTCTTTACCCGCCAGTATCTGGACGCCATCTCGCCCGCCAATTTCGCCTTCAGCAATCCCGAAGCGATCCGCCGCGCGATCGACACCGGCTCGATCAGCCTGCTCTCCGGCCTCGCCAACCTGCTCGCCGACGCCGCCGAGGCGCCCGGCATCGTCCGGCGAAGGACGAGCGACGAATTCGAGCTCGGTGTGAACATCGCCGCGACCCCCGGCTCGATCGTCTACCAGAATGCGCTGATGCAGCTCATCCAGTACGCGCCGGCGACCGATGAGGTCTGGAAGAAGCCAATCCTCTATGTGCCGCCGCTGGTGAACAAATATTATCTGCTCGACCTGCAGCCGAAATCGAGCCTGATCCGCTGGCTGGTCGGTGAGGGCCACACCGTCTTCGTCATCTCCTGGGTCAATCCCGGGCCCGAGCTCGCCGACATGGACATGGCGGACTACGTCAAGCTCGGCCCCGTCGCCGCGCTCGACGCGATCGAGCAGGCGACCGGGGAGACGTCCGTCGACATGTTCGGCTTCTGCATGGGCGGGACTTTGGTCGGGATGACGCTCGCTTATCTCGCCGGCAGGGACGAAGGCGAGCGCGTCGCCAGCGCGACCACGATCGGGTCCCTGTTCGATTTCCGCAATCTCGGCCAGTGGTCGACCTTCACCGAGCCCAAGCAATTGCGGGCGATGGAGCGGCACCTCATCCACAAGGGCTTCATGGCCGCCCAGGACCTCCAGGCCCTGTTCTCCGCCGTCCGCGCCAACGACCTCATCTGGTCGTCGGTGGTGAACCATTATCTGATGGACAAGGAGGCGCCGCCTTCGGACATCCTCTACTGGTTCGCCGACGGGGCGCACATCCCGCGCGCCTTCCTCCTGAGCTACGCCCAGCAGATGCTGCGCGACAACAGGCTGAAGGAACCGGGCGGGGTCGTGCTGGACGGCGTGCCGCTAGACCTCGGTGCGGTGAAGACGCCTTTGCTCGCGATCAGCCTGAAGGACGACCATGTCTCGGCCTGGCAGGCGACCTATGACGGCGCGCGGCTGTTCGGCGGCGAGGTGGGGTTCCTGCTCGGCGGCAGCGGCCACAATGCCGGCGTGATCAATCCGCCCAGCGCCAACAAGCATGGCTACTGGACCAGCGAGGCCCTCCCCGACACGGCGGAAGCCTGGCTCGAGGGCGCGACGCGACAGGAAGGGAGCTGGTGGCCGCACTGGCAGGCGTGGCTGAGCGAGGGCGGCAAGGCGGAGAAAGTCCCGGCGCGCGTCCCCGGCGGCGGCGCGCTCGACGCGATCGAGCCGGCGCCGGGCAGCTACGTGCGCAATCGCGGTTAGCCAAGCCGCGACCGCAGGTCTAAGAGGCGGCATGAGCAAATCCGCGACCGAGGTCATGCAGGAGATCCTGTTCGCCGCGACGATCGACGCGATCGCGGCGATGAAGGCGGCGTCCAAGGGGCTTCCGAACACATTGCTGCGCGATCTCAACGCGATCCACGCCAACACCACCCATGCCGATCTGCCGCCCGAGCTGCAGGCCGCGATCGCCGCGAGCGTGCGCGCCGCCTTCGCCCGGCTGCTCAGGGAAGGCTATTCTGTCGCGCCCGCCGGCGGTCAGGCGCCCCGTCCGCCGCGGCCGCAGGGGGAGCTCGTCCGCCGCGGCGGCAACCGTCCCGATCGCCCCGGCGGCCCGCCGCGCGGACCGCGAGGGCCGCGGCGTGAGGGCGACGGCCCGCGCGGCCGACCCGGAGGCCCGAAAAGGCCACGCTGATCTTGTTTCGACGAGTTTCGAAATAAGGCTTGACGCGACAGTCGCGTCGGCTCATTTCGATTTTGGTCGAAACGAGAGGGTGCCATGCATTCCGCCGCCGCCATCGGAGCTCTTGGCGCGCTCGCGCAGGAGCACCGGCTCGCATTGTTCCGGCTGCTCGTGGTCGCGGGCGAGGAGGGCATGGCCGCCGGCGCCCTCGCCGAGGCGCTCGCCGTGCCGAACAGCTCGCTCTCCTTCCACCTCGGCCAGCTGAGCCGCGCCGGGCTGGTCCACCAGGAGCGGCGCCATCGTTCGCTCATCTACCGCGCGGACTTCGCCGCGATGAACATGCTGGTCGGCTACCTCATGGAAAATTGCTGCGGCGGTGCCGACTGCGCGCCGGCCGCCGCCTGCGTCCCGGAAAGGAAGATCGCATGAAGCGTCTGCACGTCCATGTCGGCGTCGAGGATCTCGACCGCTCGATCGGATTCTATTCGACGCTGTTCGGCGCCGCTCCCACTGTCCTGGAACGCGACTACGCCAAGTGGATGCTCGACGATCCGCGCGTGAATTTCGCGATCTCGACGGGCGCGCACGCCGCGCGCGGCGTCGAGCATCTCGGCATCCAGGTCGAGAGCGAGGCCGAGCTGAGCGAGGTCTATGCCCGTCTCGCCGCTGCCGATCGCCCGCTGCTCGAGGAGGGTAAGACGACCTGCTGTTACGCGGAATCGGAGAAGAGCTGGATCGCCGATCCGGACGGGGTCGTCTGGGAGACGTTTCACACGACCGGCGAGGCGACCGTCTATGGCGCGAGCCCGGCGCTGGAGACGCTGGCTGCGGCGCCGAGTCAGGAACCCAAATGCTGCGCGCCGGCGGCGTGAACGGGCTCGGCGCAAACCCCCTCCCCCTTGAGGGGGGAGGGTTGGGGCGGGGGTGGACTCGGAGACCCCCGCTCACCTCGCCGACGCACCACCCGTGACCACCGCCACCGCCACCCCCACCCTACCCACCCCCCTCAAGGGGGAGGGATTCGACGTGCCGCCCCTCTCCCGCCGGCTCGCCGCGGAGGGGCTCGGCGCCTTCTTCCTATTCGCGACGGTGATCGGCTCCGGCATCATGGCCGAGAATCTGTCGCGCGGGAACGAGGCGGTGGCGCTGCTCGCCAACACCGCGGCGACCGGCGCGATGCTCTACGTCCTAATCGCCATGCTCGGTCCGGTCTCCGGCGCGCATATGAACCCGGCGGTGAGCCTCGTCGCGGCGCTGCGCCGGGAGCTCGCCTGGCGCGACGCCGGCCTCTACGCGCTGGCCCAGCTCGGCTGCGGGATCCTCGGCGCCTGGGCGGCGCATCTGATGTTCGACCTTCCGGCGCTGCAGCTCTCGGTGAAGGCGCGCACCGGTTTCGGCCAGTGGAGCGGCGAGGCGATCGCCACCTTCGGCCTGGTTCTCGTCATAATCGGCACCGGCCGCCACCGCCCGCAATCGGTGCCGGCGAGCGTCGCGCTCTACATCGTCGCCGCTTACTGGTTTACCTCCTCGACCAGCTTCGCCAACCCCGCGATCACCGTGGCGCGCAGCCTCTCCGACAGCTTTGCCGGCATCGCGCCGGCCGACGTCCCGCCCTTCGTCGCCGCGCAGCTGATCGGCGCGCTGGCCGCGGCGGGGGCGGCGCGCCTGCTGTTCGAGCCGTCCGGAGGCGACGCTGACCCCTCGCGCCGATTGTGCTAGGCCCCTTGCGGGGGGTACGATCATGATCAGAGCTTTATTCACAGCGGCCGCTTTGCTCTCCGCCACGGTCGCCCCGGCGCAATGCGTCCCGGTCGAATATCCGATTCCCTGGGCGACGCCGGGCGAGGCCGGACGCCCGCCCCCCTGCGGCCATCACGGCGACGGCTGCCTCGATCCGGCGGCGCAGTCCGGCTCCACCCACGAGATCGTCTACGACGCCCGCCGCCGCGAATTCTGGATCAGCGGCCAGAATTGGGACTCGCTCGCCAGGGTGCGCCCGGACGGGACGATGCGGCTGCAGCTCACGCCCGCGCGCAGCGGTCCGCACGGGCTCGACTTCGACCGCCACGGCCATCTCTGGGTCACGCTCGAATTTCTCGGCCGGATCCGCGAGATCGATCCGGACACGGGTGCCACGCTCCGCGAGCACGACGTGCAGGTCCATTGCCGCGGCTGCGCGCGCCCGCTCAACACGCGCCCGCACGGTCTCGCCGTCGGTCCGGACGGCAATATCTGGTTCACCGGCAAGGCTACGGGCACGATCGGGCGCCTCTCGCCGGGCGGCCGGGTCGCCCATTTCCAGCTGCCGACGCTCGGCTCCCTCCCGATCTACATCCGCGCCGGGCCGGACGGGAACATGTGGGTCACCGAATTGCTCGGCAATGCCATCGCCCGGGTGACGCCGGCGGGCGCCGTCACCGAGTTCCGCATCCCGACGCCGAACAGCCGCCCGATCGCGATCGTGCCGGGGCCGGACGGGGCGATGTGGTTCACCGAGGAAGCGGGCAGCAAGGTCGGCCGCATCGACCGCGACGGCAACATCGTCGAATTCCCCGTGCCGCGGCCGCAGGGCAATGCGATCCTCGCCGGCCTCGCCTTCGACGATGAGGGCAATCTCTGGGTCCAGCAATATGCCGACCTCAATAACCCGCTGCCGGGCGATCCGCCGCGCGACCACCTGATCCGGATCGACGCCGCCGCGCTCGCCGCCGGCCCCGACTCCCTGACGCCGTCCAGCTTCGCCTTCCACCCGGTGCCGACGCGGCGGACGGTAATGCACCGCATCATCTTCGCCGCCGGCGCGCTCTGGTTCACCGAGATGCACGCCGACCGGGTCGGTGTGCTCAGCCTGCGGCGCTGAGCCCCGCGCTCAGGCGCCGCAGCGCCAGCAGCCTTCGAGGCGGAGGACGCCGTTCTGCTCGGCGCGGCGGTCGGTGAGGATGAGGCGCGCGGGCCAGGTGGTGGTCTCGTCGACCGTGACGCCCGAATCGGAGAGGCGGCCGATGCTGATCGAGAAGCGCTCGGTGACGAAATAGCCGCCGGTCGGGCCCATCGGCCCGCTGGCCGCGAGATGGACGGGAAGGCCGTTGACCTTGGCGAAGGCGTCGCCGGCCACCGCGACGAACAGCAGGCGGCCCCGTTCCGAGAAGTCGCAGCCTGCGCCGCGCCGCAGCTCGCGCTCGACATCGTCGCGGCGGACCTCGATCAGCGCCGGCAGCGGCGGCCCGCTATCGGGCGTCGGGGTCTCCTCCGCGATATTCTCGATCGCATCGGCCAGCTGCTGGTTGTTGAGCTCGGGCGCATCGGGAGCGCACCCGGCGAGGGCCAGGGCAAGCGCGGCGGCCGCGGCAAGGGCTGGCGCGCGCATCAATAGCCCATCAGAGCGAGCACTTCGCGGCGGCTGCGCTCGTCGCTGCGGAAGACGCCCATCATCCGGCTGGTCGTCATCATCACGCCGGGCGTACCGACTCCGCGCGCGGTCATGCAGGCGTGGCTCGCCTCGATCACCACCGCGACGCCGAGCGGCTGGAGATGCTCGCAGATGCAGTCCGCCACCTGCGCGGTGAGCCGCTCCTGGACCTGCAGGCGTCGGGCGAAGCCGTGGAGGACGCGGGCGAGCTTGGAGATGCCGACCACCCGGTCGCCCGGAAGGTAAGCGATCGACGCCTTGCCGATGATCGGCGCGAGATGGTGCTCGCAATGCGACTGGAACGGGATGTCCTTGAGGAGCACGATCTCGTCATAGCCGCCGACCTCCTCGAACGTCCGGCTGAGATGGTAGGCCGGATCCTCCTCATAGCCCCGGGCATATTCCCGCCAGGCGCGGGCGACGCGCCTGGGCGTGTCGAGCAGGCCCTCGCGGTCGGGATCGTCGCCGGCCCAGCGGATGAGGGTGCGCACCGCCTCCTGCACGTCCGCCGGCACCGCGATGCTGGGGGCGGCGCGGACGAGATCTCCGTCTTCGGGTTCGGAAGGTGTGCCGGTCACGATCTGCCGCGTGACACTCCCGCCGGAATTTTGCAATCCGGTGGGTGATGGCGGCGCATCCCGGACGCAAGCATATCCTCATACTCGTCGCGGCGGCGGCGCTGCTGGCCGCGGCGGTGGCGGCGTTGCTGGCTGTGCGCGCGAGCGATGAGGCCTCCTGCCGGAGCTTCTCCGCTCCGGGAACCGAGGTCTGGCTGGTGCTCGGCCAGTCCAACGCCGCCAACCACGCGGAGGCGCGGACCGAGGCGGGCCCGGCGGTGGCGGCCTTCGACGGGCGCCGCTGCATCGCGGCGCGCGATCCGCTCCCGGGCGGCACGGGTACCGGCGGGTCGCTCTGGCCCACGCTCGGCGATGCCTGGGTGAGCCGCGGTGCCGCGGGCCGCGTGATCGTCGCAATGGTCGCGCAGGAATCGACGCCGGTCTCGCGCTGGCAGCCCGGCGGGCGCCTGCACCGGCGGACGATGCGGACGATCGACGCGTTGGGGCGGCGCGGCCTGGCGGTCGACCGAATCTTGTGGATCCAGGGCGAGGCCGACGCGATCCTCGGCACCGGCGGGGAGGAGTATGCGCGCGCCCTCGAATCCGCGCTCGCGCCGCTCCACCGGGCGAGCGGCGCTCCGGTCTGGATCGCCCTCGCCTCGCGCTGCGGCGAC
>DASVVP010000062.1:0-11792 GCA_036386495.1 Allosphingosinicella sp. | reverse complement strand
GCCACCCCCACCCCGACCCTCCCCCCTCAAGGGGGGAGGGAGATCAAGGAAAAAAGCGATGCCCCTGCATTTCGAGCTCGTCACTCCCGAGCGCCTCGTCCGCTCCGAGGAGGTCTACATGGTCGTCGTCCCCGGCAGCGAGGGCGAGTTCGGCGTGCTGGAGGGCCACGCGCCTTACATGTCGACGCTGAAAAATGGCGACATCGCCATCTACCGGAGCGGCATGAACGACACGCCGGAACGCATCGCGGTCGAAGGCGGATTCGCCGAAGTCAGCGCGGCGGGCCTCACCGTGCTCGCCGAGAAAGCGGAAATTCCCGGCTAGAGGATGAAGTCGCTCGCCGCAATGGTCGTGGTCATCACGACGACGTGAAAGTCGGCGCTGCCATTGCCGTCGGCGTCTGCGAAAACCTGGACGCGGTCCGGCCCCTGCACGGCGCGAAGCTCGCCCGCATGACCTGAAAAGGCTGCGGCACCGACCCAGGTGAAAGCCTCGTTCGCCGCTGTTCCCCAGACGGCGTCGATCCCGGAAAGGTCGATCCGGTCCTCGCCCGATTTGAAGTCCGCGACCGTGTCGGGCGAATATTTTTTGCCGTCCGAGCGATACGCATAGCTCCGGCTGTCGCCGAGCGAGGAGAAGACGAAGACGTCGGCGCCGCTGCCGCCGGTGAGCCGGTCCACGCCAGGCCCGCCGGCGAGGCTGTCGGCGCCGTCGCCGCCCTCGAGCCGGTTGGCAGCCTTGTTCCCCGTCACGATGTCGTCCCCGGCCCCGCCGCGCGCATTCTCGATGACGGCGCCGTGCGCGATCGAGATGTTGTTGGTCAGGCCGCCGGCATCGCTGAAGGCGCCTTCCGCGAGATCGATGCGCGACTGCGTCGAGAAGCCCGACAGATCGAGCGTGTCGCGCCCGCCCGCGTCCCAGATCGAGAAGACGCGCACATAGGGCACGCTGAGATCGAAGGAGACGCGGCCCGCCGTCGAATTGAAGCCGTAGACCGTGTCCCCCGTGCGCGTCTCCATGTTGGCGCCGTAGAGCAGCTGGACCGCCGCGATGTCATGCAGCAGCGGCGTCGCGGCCCACCATGTCGTCACGCCGATCTGGTGTACGGCCCCGGTCGCGGCGGCCGCCCAATAGGACATCACCGTATATTGGTTGCTGTCCTGCTCATATTCCGCCCCAATCTCATAATTGGGCGCGCTGTCCCCATTATAGTCGCCGGGGTGGGCGATTCCGATCGCGTGCAACGCCTCGTGCATCAGCTTGCGGGGGTTCGATTCGCCCTGGGTCCAGCCGCCCTGGACGTTGGCCCGATAGAGATTGACGACGACGTCGTCGCCCCAGATCCGGTCGAATTCGGGCAAAGCCTCGACCGAGTAATTGGTCGCCGCGCCCCAAAAGGGCACCGTCGACCCATAGACGTTGTAAAAACCGATGCGCGAATTGGCCGGCCCCGGCGCCTGGCCGTTGTCGGGGACTTGCGCGAAAGTGATGTCGGCGACGTCCGAGATGAGCTGGAATACCCACGCCAGCGCCTGGCGCTGCTCGGTCGAGAATGGGCTGAAATTGGGCCACGACTGGCCCAGATGCGGCGCCGACGCGCCATAGAAGGCATAGGAGACCGGCGATTGCGTGGACCATACTATGCCGGGGCGGATCAGATGCGCCGCGATTTGATTGACCGTCCAGACAGGCTTGGGCATTCGATCCGCCCCTCCGCTTGCAGCGCGGACGAAAGCCTATCAGCTCAGCCGCTTATGGCAACGGGTCTTGCGGGATGGACGCCCCCGGGGACCGCTCCCCGAGGGCGCTCACATCTCGGCGGTGCTTCAGCAGCCGCAGCTGCCGCAGCCGCAGGGGTCGCAGCGGCAGGCCTGGCTGCAGCTGCAGCTTGCGCAGCGGCACGCACTCTCGCAGCCGCAGGCGGTCTTCTGATCGGTGTTCATCGTCTTTCTCCTTCGCTTGCCGGGATCGGCGAATCACCCTATAGCTTCCGTACCATGGTACGGAGTCAAGGCCTTTCCGGGGGCGTCACGATCGCCCGTCTCGCAGAGGCCGCGGGAGTCGGGGTGGAGACGGTCCGCTACTATCAGCGCCGCGGCCTGATGACCGAGCCGCCGCGCGGCGGCGCCGTCCGCCGCTACGGTCCGGAGGACGTGCGCCGTCTCCTCTTCATCCGCCGCGCGCAGACGGCCGGCTTCACCCTCGAGGAGATAGGCGAGCTGCTCGCCGCCGACGGGACCGAGGACCGCGCTCGCGTCCGCGCGCTGGCCGGTGCGCGCATCGAGGCGCTCGACGCGCGCATCGCCGAGCTCGAGCGCGCCAGGACCGCCCTGCACCGCCTTCACGCCGACTGCGCCCACGGACGCGCCGGCCCTTGCCCGATCCTGGCCGCCTTCGATCAATAGCAGCCGTAGGCCGGAATCGGCTTGTTCCGATCGCCCGCCGGGCTAGAACGCGCGCAATCACCGCGCCGCGCCAAGAAGAGGATTCGCCCGATGCCGGCCGAGGCCGAACCGGCGCAGTTCATCCGCACCACCTTCCGCTCGGTGTGGACGCTTGAGCTCCTCCTCCATTTGAGGCGCAACGGAGGCGCGATGAGCCGCTCGGAACTCGTGGCGGCATTACGCGCCAGCGAAGCGGTAGTGACCACTGCCGCCGCGGCCTTGTTCTCGGCCGGACTGGTTCTGCTCGACGACGAGACCGTGCGCTACGCGCCGGCAACGGCCAGGCTCGACGATCTCGTCGAAGCAACCGCCACTCTTTATGTGCAGAAACCGGATGCCGTCCGACGCCTCATCGTCAGCGCGGTCGGCGATCCCGCCGCCGCGTTTTCCGACGCGTTTCGGCTCTGGAGGGACTGATGTCGACCTGGTTCCCGAGTGTCGTGTACCTGCTCTGCTTCGCGGCGAGCGCGACGTGCGCGCTGCTGCTGCTGCGCGGCTACGCCAGAAGCAAGGCCAGGCTGCTGTTCTGGAGCGGCCTCTGCTTCCTGCTGCTCGCCGCCAACAATTTCCTCGTCATCGTCGACATGATGGTGATCGAGCGCACCGACTTCCGCCTCCACCGGACCCTGCTGTCGCTGGCCGCCGTGTCGGTCCTGCTGTTCGGACTGATCTGGCCGCGGGAGGGCCGCCGGTGATCTACGTCTTCCTCTCCGGCGCGGTGACGCTCGGCTTCGCGATCGCGGGTCTCTATTTCCTGCGCTTCTGGAAGGACACGCGCGACCCGCTGCTGGCCGCGTTCGCCGTCGCCTTCTGGCTGCTCGGCCTCAACCAGGCTCTGCTCGCGCTCACCAACATCCCGTTCGAGGAGCGCAGCTGGCTCTTTCTGATCCGGCTCGCCGCCTTCGCCCTGATCATCGTCGCTATCGCCCTCAAGAACCGCCGCTAGCGCAGCAGCTTGACGAAGCCCTTGAGAAGGCCGAGCATCTTCGTTTGGGGGAACCAAGCATGTTGACCTTTGTCGTGGCTCTTTCGCTCGCTGCGGCGCCGACTCCCGAACAGCGAAGCGAAGTCGAGCGGGCGGTCTTCGAGCTCTGTCCGCGGGCGATCGCCGGATCGCTGTCGCTCGAGGACGCCGCCCAGGTCGCCGCGGCCGGCTACGCGCCCGCAGCACCGCGGCAGACCCCGGCCGGGCCGATGCCCCGGGTGGTGCGCGGCGAGGGCACGGCTCGGATCGAGATATCGGCGAGCCGCGCCGGTGCGTCGCCCATCTGCGGGGTCTGGTTCGGCGGCCCCGACAATCGCGGTCTGCTCCGTGGCGTCCGGGCGCGGGCCAGGTCGGCCGGCTATCGCGGCGGCGACCCCGTCCGGCTGGGCGACGGCACGCCGATCCAGCTGCTGCGCGGAAGCGGCGAGCGGCCGCTGTCGCTGACGATCATCGAAGGCAATGCCGGCGGCGGTCTCGATTTCGAACCGGTCACCACGATCATCACGATGACCTCGGACTGAGCGGCCCCCGAACCGCCCGCCATAAGCCGAGCCCGATCAGCACCAGGCCGGTCCCCACCGACGTCCAGAAGAGCGCGGCGCGCACGCCCTCGTTCCAGCCCGGCCACAACAGAGCCACCGTGGCCAAGGCCCAGACCAATGCAAGCGCCGGCAGCGCAGCGCCATAGTCCCGGACCCGGAACGGGTGCACGAAGGCGACCGAGGTGAACGAGGACAAAGCCAGCAGCGCAACCACGACTCCGCCGACCGTCGCGCTCGTTCCGATCACCCAGAGGTAGAAGGCGACCAGGTTCCAGAGCGCCGGGAAGCCGCGGAAATAATTGTCCTCGGTCTTCATGTCCGAGCGCGCGAAATGGTAGAGCGCCGAATATTGGATCAAGGCGGCGAGCGGCAGCGCCCAGGCGTCCGGCACCAGCCCCGCACGCCAGATGAACAGGGTCGGCACGAAGACGTAGGTCAGATAGTCGACGATGAGGTCGAGCGCGGCCCCGTCGAAGCCGGGTGTGCGCCGCTTGACGTCGACCGCCCGCGCCAGCGTCCCGTCGATGCCGTCGACCGCGAGCGCGCTGAGCAGCCAGAGCAGAGCCAGCCGCCATCTCTCGTCGAGCACCGCGTCGAGCGCGAGCAGGGCGAACAGGGCGCTGGTCGCGGTCAAGGCATGCACCGCCCAGGCCGGCGCCGCTTCTGCTGCTCTGGCCCCCCGCGGCCGATCTTCGTTGGCGTTCACGGCTCCACAACATCCCCATTGTATCCGAGGTTGCAAGGGGCGGCGGTCAGCTGCCCTCGCTGTCGCCCTCGACGTCGTTGTGGCGCGACCGCAAGGCGAGGCCGAGCATGGCGAGGCCGGTCGCGAGCATGCTGATCGCGACGAAATTGGTGAGCACCGCGCCCGAGCGGTCGGGCCAGCGGTTGCCGGAGATGATCGACACGATCGCCGCGAGCGGCGCGCCCGCCAGGAGGATGCCGCCCAGCAGCAGATCGACCAACGCGCGTCCGAGCACCCAGACCCGGACTTCTCCGCTCGACAGGAAGGCGGCGACGACGGCTCCTGCTGCGCGAATCAGGAGGCAGGTGATCGCGACGAACAGCAGGGGATAGGCACCCGGCCAGAAGAGAATCAGCAGCGCGGCGGCGACGGCGATCGCCCCGAGCAGGATTTCGATCCGCCGCACGGCCCGCCGCCGCCGCGCGATCGAACATGCCATTTCGAGCGCGCCCGCGGCGAGCAGCACCCAGCCGGTCAGCTGCGCATTCGGTCCGATGCTGCTGTTCGGTACGAGCAGCAGGCCGACGGCGAGCAGCACGATCCCGGTCGCCGAGACCATTACCCAGCGGTTCGCGTTCCGCAGCGTCATGTGGGTCGAGCGCGCCTTCGGGCATATTGTTCCGGCTGCGGCATCTTCGCCTCTCAGCGCCCCGCGCCGATGCGAGCGGCGAGGCGGCGGAATTCTGCGTCGCGGTGGAGGCGGCGGAAGCGGACGTCGACCCTCCCCCCGAGCGCCTCGGGCTCGCGCCGCGCCGCGGCGAGCCGGAAATAGCGGAGAGCGCGGCCGCGGTCGCCGAGGAGGGCATAGGTCGCGGCCAGCTCGAAGGCGCTTTCGCGTCCTTGGCCGAGCAGCGTCGCCTGTCGCGCAGCCATTGCCTCCAGCATCGGCCGAGGACCGCCGCGCGCCAGGCCCTGCGCCGCAGCGTCGATCACTTCGAGGCGGTCCGCATCGCGGGCAAGCCGGGCGGCGGCCCGGGCCTGGCCGAGCCAGGCAGCATAATCCTCCTCGGCGAGGTAGATCACGGCCAGATAGGCGTGGGGCGAATAATAATCGGGCTGGGCCTGCTCGATCTCGGCGAGCAGTCGCCGCGCGTCGGCCGCCCGTCCGCCGTAGAAGAGGATCAATGCCTTGTCGGCAAGGATCGCGTTCGAATCCGGAGCCAGGCGCTGCGCCTGGTCGATCTCGGCGAGCGCATCGGGGAGCCGCGCGGCATGGAGCAGGGCGGTCGCATGCCAGTGCCGGACGCGGGCCGAGCGCGGGTCTAGCGCCACGGCGCGCCGAAACCCGTCCAGGCCTCGGCGGAAATCCTGGTCCCAATACATGGTGACGAAGGCGCGCGCGGCGTGGGCGTCGGCGGCATCCGGATCGAGAGCCAGCGCGCGCTCGGCCGCATCGCGGGCCACCGGATAGGCCTCCGCGTCGGGCATGCCGGCATATTCGCGCAGCAGCAAATAAGTGTCGGCGAGCCCCGTATAGGCCTCCGCATAGGCCGGATCCGCAGCGATTGCGCGGCGGAACAGTTGCGCCGCCCGCGCGAGACTCTCCGGAGTGCGCCGTTCCCAATTGTAGCGGCCCGCGAGATAGAGATCGGCCACCGCTTGTGTCGGGACATGGGCTGCGGCGCGCCCGGCGTCCGGCCTCAGCGCGACCCAAACTGTCCCCGTGGCTATCAGAGCAAGGGCGGCTGCGATCGCGACCAGCCATCTTCGTGGGAGCGCCTGCGCCGTGGGCGCCGGCTCCGCCGCCACCTCGGATCTGCGCATCCATCCTTCGAGCTCGGCGACGTCGGCGTAGATCGTGGCGCGGCCGCCGCCGGGGACGCGCCGGACGGGCAGCCCGCGCCGCTCCCATCGGCGCACCGTGCGCTCGTCGGTGCCGAAGAAGCTGGCGATCTCCTTCCAGCTCCGCAGCCGGTCCCCCCGCCTCGCATTGCCGTTCCCGCCGACAGCCATGCCCGTATTTGTCCGTATCTGTCCGCAAGCGCCGCCAAGCGCTGGGCACCCCACCTACTAGCATCCTAACATGAATCGCTGGGCTGTCGCCTTTCGATTCCCGTCGGTCCCGCTCCGGGCCGACGCACCGGGAGGAATTGCATGAGCGCTCGGTCCAGGAGCCTGTGGCTGGCGACGGCAGGGGTCGCCATGTTCGGATGGAGCGGCGCGGCGCAGGCGCAATGCTCGACCGTCACGCCGGTCGGCGGTCCGACGACGCTGACCTGCGCGGTCGACACCACCACGACCGCAGCAATCAACAGCAACCAGAACAACCCGGCCACCACCGCGCGCTCGCAGAATTTCAGCAACAGCGTCGTCGGGGTCGTGAACCCCGGCGTGACGATCAGCGGCTGGGGCCTGCATGTAGCGGCAACGGTCAATCAGCCGATCGTCTTCACGAACAACGGCAACGTCACCAGCACCGTCCCGGCGGTCGACGATCTCGACATCCTGCTTGAGCGCGCGCTCCAGGTGAGGAGCGAGGGCGGCGACGTGACCTATAACGGCACCGGCGATGTCAGCACGACGAACGACGCCACCGCCATGGCGCTTTTCACGCGCAATCTCGGCAACATCTACGTCGGATCCGCGGCGACTCCGGCCACGGGCGACTTCACCGGCAGGAGCGCGGTGACGATCACGCAAGCCGTCTCTCCGGGTGCCACCGACCCTGCGTCTCCGCTCCGCGATCTCTCGGCTTATTTCGACGGGGGAAGCTTCAACATCCGGCCCGATGACAGCGTCGGCGTCGGCATCGCCATCTCCGCCCAGGATTCGGACGTGCTCCTGGTCACAACCGGCAATTCGGTCATCTCGACCGTCAACGGCGTCCCCGGCGGCGGGATCCTCGTCAATTCGCTTGCCGTGAACTCTCAGCAGTCGGGAACCGTCCACATCGAGACCGACGCGCTCATCGGCACCACCGCCGCGCCGATGCAGAACGGCATCGTCGTGGTCAGATAATTCGAAGGGCTGGGCGCCACCGACGTCAATCTCACCGGCACCGGCTCGATCGCGGCGACCCAGTGGGGCATCTCGGTGGACGGCAGCGAGGCGGGCAGCCCCGTTACGGTCTCCACGGCTTCCGGATCAAGCATCAACATCCTGCCGGATCCTCCGAACTCCCTCCCGGGGGAGAGTGCGGGGATCAGGATCAACGCTTATCTCGGCGGCAACGTCACGGTCGACGTCGCAGGAAGCATCGCGGGCGGCGACTACGGCATTTACGCGAGCCCGGAGAATGGCACGCTCAACGTCACCATCCAGCCCGGTGCGACCGTAAGCGGCTCCCTATACGGCCTCCGCGAAAACCGCTTCGGCGGCGCGGGGCCGACCAGCATTCTCGTACTCGGCACACTGAGTTCGCCCCAGACGGCCGCCGACTTCAGCGGCACTCTCCGGGTCGGCAACGGTGGTACGGCGGGCACTATTGCGGGCAACGTCGTCAATCGCGGCAACCTCATCTTCGATCGCTCCGATACGATTACGTATGGCGATGTCGTCTCCGGCGCCGGCGCGCTGACCAAGGCCGGTGCCGGCACGCTGATCCTCACCGGCGCCAACACCTACACCGGCGGAACGACGATCCAGGCCGGAACGCTGCAGATCGGCAATGGCGGCACCGCCGGCTCGATCGTCGGCAATGTGGTCAATTCGGGCGCGCTTGTGTTCAACCGGTCGGACACGATCACGTACGACGGCGCCGTTTCCGGGACGGGGAGCCTCACCAAGGTGGGGTCCGGCGTCCTGGCCCTCACCGGCGCAAACACCTACACCGGCGGCACCACCATCAGCGCCGGCACGCTTCAGATCGGCAATGGCGGCACCACGGGGTCGATCACGGGCAACGTCACCGACAACGGCAACCTCACCTTTAACCGCTCCGATGCGATCACCTATGCCGGCGTCGTCTCCGGCACCGGCAGCCTCACCAAGACCGGCGCCGGCACGCTCACCCTCTCAGGCACCAACACCTATACCGGCGCGACCACGGTCCAGCAGGGGACGCTGCTGGTTACCGGCGCGACGACGGGTGCGACCGCGGTCAATAGCGGCGCCACGCTCGGCGGCACGGGCCAGATCGGCAGCGGCGCTTTTGCCGGCACCGTGGCGCCCGGCACGACCGGAGTGGGCACGCTCAACACCACCGGCAACGTTACCTTCGCCGCCGGTTCGACCTTCCAGGTCGAGGTCAGCGCCGCCGGCGCCATGGACCGCCTCGCCGTCGGCGGGACGGCGACGCTGCAGGGCGGCACCGTCCAGTCGATCTTCCTCGGCAATCAAGACAATCAGTGCGGCGCGCCGATCCAGGCGGCGATCCTGACGGCCACGGGCGGCGTCAGCGGCACCTTCGCCGGCGTCACCTCCAACTTCGCCTTCCTGACCCCGTCGCTCAGCTACAATTCCAACAACGTCTTCCTCACCCTGACCCGCAACGCCGCGACCTTTACCGAGCACGGCGCGACCGCCAATCAGCAGGCGTCGGCCGCCGCGGCCGAGGCGCTCAAATGCGGCAACGCCCTGTTCGACCCGCTCGTTCAACTCTCCTCGGCCGCCGCGCAGACCGCGTTCGAGCAGATTTCCGGCGAGGTCCACGCCAGCGCGCGAGGCGCCCTGCTCGACGACAGCCGCTTCCTGCGCGAGGCGATGCTCGCCCGGCGCGAGGGCGGCGCGGCCATCTGGGGGAGCGCTTACGGCTCCTGGGGCGAGATCGAGGGCGACGGCAACGCGGCCCTCCTCGACCGCAGGTCGCGCGGCTTCTTCGCCGGCTTCGACCTGCCGATCGGCGGCGGCTGGTCCGCCGGTCTGGGCGGCGGCTACAGCAGCGCCGATTTCGACGTCGACGCGCGCGCTTCCGGAGCGGATGTGCGCAGCTGGCACGCCGCCT
Source organism: Allosphingosinicella sp. (assembly GCA_036386495.1). GTDB lineage: Bacteria > Pseudomonadota > Alphaproteobacteria > Sphingomonadales > Sphingomonadaceae > Allosphingosinicella. Next base: position 2,193 of record DASVVP010000062.1, on the reverse strand, counting down.
TCCGGCTCGGCGGCCGCTTCGGCGGCTTCGGCGTCGGGGCGGGCGGCGCAGTCTCCTGGCACCGGATCGACACCGATCGCAGCGTCGCCTTCACCGGCTTCAGCGACACGCCGAGCGCCCGGTACGACGGCCGCACCGTCCAGGTCTTCGCGCGGATGGGCTATGAGATCCCGCTCGGCGCCGCCACGGTCGAGCCGTTCGCCGACATCGCCTGGGTCGATGTCGACACCGACGCCTTCGCCGAGAGCGGCGGAGCGGCGGCGCTGACCGGCCAGGACGAATCGGACAGCGCCGCGTTCAGCACGCTCGGCGTCCGCGCCCGCGCCGACATGGGCCAAATATCGCTCACCGGCAGCGCCGGCTGGCGCCACGCCTTCAGCCTCGATCCGAGTGAGGCGACCTTCACCTTCGCCGGCGGCACCACGCCGTTCACGGTGGTGGGCGCGCCGATCTCGGAGGATGCGCTTGCGCTCGAGGCCGGCCTGGAGATCGGCATCGGCGGCGCCGGGCGCCTTGGCATCTCCTATGTCGGCCAGATCGGGAACCGCAGCGAGGACCACGGCGCCCGCGCCACGCTGAGCCTGCCCTTCTGACGCGGCTCAGTCGGGCGTCTCGGCGACGGGCGGCTCGCGCTGCGCCCTCAGCAGCCACAGCCCGCCCGCGACGATGAGCGCCGCGCCCGCGAAAGTGGCGACGTCGGGCGCCTCGGCGAACCAGGCCCAGCCGATCGCCGCCGCCACCAGCAATTGCACATAGGTCATCGGCGCCACCGCGGCGGCATTCGCGCGCAACACCGCCGCGAAGATGAGCGCGTGGCCCGTCGTCGCAGAGAATGCGACGAACAGGCATTTGAGCACGACCTCGAGGCTCGGGGCGTCGATCCGGAACGGCGCGCCGCCGACAAGGTGAAGCACACCCGCCGCCGCGACCAGCAGCGGCGCGGCGACCGCGGCGAGGACGAACTGCATCACCATGACGGGCGCGTCTCCCGCCGTCATCCGGTTCAGCATCATCAGCCACGACATGCCGAGCGCGGCGCCGAGCGGGTAGAAAGCGACTAGCCCCAGCTCCAGCAGGTTGGGCCTGAGCACGACCAGCACGCCCGCGAAGGCGAGCATCGTCGCCAGCCATACCGCCGGCGGCGAGCGCTCCTTCAGCACCAGCGGCGCGAGCATCGCGGTCAGGATCGGGCTGGTGAACTGGACGGCGGTGGCGTCGGCGAGCGGCATCGCCATCACCGCCATGAAGAAGCAGATCGTCGCCAGGGCCACGGCCGCGCCGCGGCCGAGATGAGCTCCCAGCCGCGGAACGTTGAAACCGGCGCGCCCGTGCTTTGCCGCCACGAAGACAGCGAGCCCCAGCGCGCCGAAGCAGTAGCGCAGGGCCGCCACCGCGGTCCCCGGCCAGTCGCCGGCCATCGATTTCACAACGGCGTCCCCCACCGAAAGGATCGCGAAGCCGGCGAGCGCGATGAGCAGAGCGGCGCGGCGGGTGCTCGGCAGCATCGCGGCCCCCTGCGGGCGCGTTAGCCGATTGTCAAAGTTTCCGCTCTATTCACCCATTTCCGCGAACGGTCGCGAACGAAGACAAGCGGCAAGGATTGGGGTCGGCATGAGCGCATTCGGCAGGCGGAACGGAACGGGCGGCACAGGCGGCCGCCCCAGCTTCGGAGTCGCGCGGCCCATGAAGGCCGGAATCCCGATCGGGGGGTCCGCGCCCGCGCCGATCGAAGGCGGCGAGCAGTTTCCGCCGCTCGAATCGCTGCCCCTTTCCCAGGATGAAGAGTTCGACGGGCCTCCGGCCGCGCGCGCCGATGCGATGACTCGCCTCGCCGACCGCCAGGCGGGCTCCGGCGAGGCCGCCTCGTCGCGCGTCGAAGGCTTCGAAGCCTCCATCCACCGCATCAAGGAGCAGGTCCTCCCCCGCCTGCTCGAGCGGGTCGATCCGGAAGCCGCCGCGACGCTCAGCAAGGACGAGCTCGCCGAGGAATTCCGGCCGATCATCGGCGAGGTGCTCGCCGAGCTGAAAATCAACCTCAATCGCCGCGAGCAGTTCGCGCTCGAGAAGGTGCTGGTCGACGAGCTGCTCGGCCTCGGGCCGCTCGAGGAGCTCCTCAACGACCCCGAAGTCAGCGACATCATGGTGAACGGTCCGAACCAGACCTTCATCGAAAAGCGCGGCAAGCTGACCCTC
>DASVVP010000061.1:0-26860 GCA_036386495.1 Allosphingosinicella sp. | reverse complement strand
CCATGGTCTGGCGGGCGATGTCGTAGACCTGCCAGCCGATCACGATCACCATCGCCATCGACCCGATCGTCGAGGCGAGCCGCGCAACCCAATAGAAGCAGAAATCGGCGATCCGGAAGGGGTGGGGAGCAGGATCGTGCGCGGTGGAGGCCATCGGGCGCGGCCTAGAGGAGCGGCGGCGCCGGCGGCAAGGCGCGATTTTTCTCGCGCTTGCCGCCGGGCCGGCTTGGGCTAAGCTCACCGCGGCAGGGCCGACAGGAGAGGGCATTATGGCTTCGAGCGGGGGCAATCAAGTGTTCGCGAGCGTGCGGGACGAGTATTTGGCGCCTTTGCTGGCCGAAATCCGGCGCAGCGCCGACGAAGAGGCGGGCGGCGACGATCTGCGCCCGATCCATGTCTACCGCGCCTTCGACGATTATTTCGCCGCCCGCCCGCGCCGCCCGCGCACCGTCGTCGGCTTCCTCCAGGACCACATCTTCCTGGTGATGGCCGTGTTCCTCACCATCGTCTTCGGCGCCTTCGGTCTCTACCATCCCGACGACGGCGACATCGCCGGCTTCCTCGATATCGCCAAGATCTGCGCGGGAGCCGTGGTCGGGGGCGCCGCGGCAGGCGGCACGGCGGCGCTCGCGGGGCGGCGACCGTCGCCCGACTGATTTGAGGGCTCTAGCAGAAGGGGAGCATCGTGCGGCTCATCCTGGGTAGCATCAACGGCGACTATCTCATGGACCTGTTAGAGGGCGCGAAGGGCGTCAGCGAAGGTCAGCGAGTTACAGAAGGCGTTTGGGCCGCCGTCGCGTACGCGACTTCGGCGCGGGATTCTCGATCTCTCATTGAGTGGTGCTTCGGCAACGAGGTCCCGCTTCGATTCTGGGGGCGTCTTGACGAGGATGTGCCCGTAAGCATCGAGATTCTCAATCGCTTCTTGTCCTGCAAGTCGCCGAATTATGTTTGCAAGTTGGTGGAGCGTCATCACGCTAAAGTGATTTGGTGGAGAGGATATGGCGTTTATGTTGGATCGGCCAATCTTACCTACAGCGCCTGGAATTCTAACGTCGAAGCAGGCTGCTTTTTCCCGGAAGCGGAGATCGACACCGCCTTTGACGGAGATCTGCGATCATTCTTCCGGCAGCTGGATGAACATGCGACGCCCCTGACCGAGGAGCTGCGGGATTTGATGATAATCCGGGCGCGGTCCTTGGAGTTAGGCAAAGTACCCTCGGGCGCGTTTTGGAAGCACCCAAGCTTGAACCGATGGAGCGGCCTGGTCCGGACCTCACGGCGTGCAGCCATAGACCGGCGCCGTTTGGAATTTCTCGCCGAGTGGCATTCCACCCTGCAGCTCTTGCGGAGCATCGGTCAGGTCGTGAGCGACGAGGCGAATCGCCCCTCTTGGGTGAGCGCACAAGCGTCGTCCGGAGCACAGGCGGATCAGTTTCTTCACGCACATTATTACCATCGCACGTTCGACGGCCGCCGAGCTAATTACGAGCAGCACTTCGAGTCGAACAGGTCTCGGCCGGAGCAAGCCCAGCAGGAGGCAATCGCGTGGTGGCGAGCACTGCCCTCTGCACCGACAGGCGAGGATCGCGCCATCAATGAGACTGCCCCGGTGCTGCGCAGGATGCTCGAGGAGGAGTCGTTACGTGCCATGACGGAAGCTGATTTCCGACGTGTGGCGCAGGACGTTCACGCCATGCGTGAATTCGCTCGTCGAGTACCTAACCAGACCGTGCGGCTAAAAACCGACGGGACGCCATATACCATTCCCGAGAAGCTCGACGCCCTTTGTGCCCATATCTGGAATAATCGCTCGGCAAATGGCGCGCGCGTGAACGAGGTCGTCCGGCATGTTCTCTATGGAGGTGCCGAAGATCGCGTCCCCGAGCGGCTTTGGGACGCTGTTGCGGACCCCCAGTGGAAGCTGGAGTGCATGGGAATCAGCGCGTTCGGTGAAATGGTAGGTTGGGCGATGCCAGATCGGTTCCCGCCCCGAAACGGCCGAACATCAAAAGCTCTCAGGTCTTTAGGATACCCGGTTCACGTCCATGTCACTTGAGCTCGGTCACTGCGAATGGCCGACTGTTCAACTCGGAGTGACAAAACTGTCCAGCACCCGCTTCCGCCCCGCCTGCTCGAAGTCGATTTCGAGCTTGTTGCCTTCGATCTCGGCGACGGTGCCGTAGCCGAATTTCGAGTGGAAGACGCGCTGGCCGAGCGCGATGTCGGTGCGGCCGGGGTTGCCGAGGCTGATTGCGGAGGCTTTGACGTCCATCACGCGTGCGGGGGTGCGCTCGAAGCCGCCTTGCACCGCGCGGCGCCATCCCGGCCCGCGGGCCGTGCCGCGGGCGACGTCGGCGAAGGGGTCGGCGCGTTCGGACCAGTTGGCGCGCCACAGGCTCTCGCCACCCGACATCGTGTGTTCCTGCTCGATATGGGCATCGGGAAGCTCGGCGACGAAGCGGCTGGGGATCGAGCTCGTCCACTGGCCGTAGATGCGGCGGTTGGCGGCGTGGAAGATGAAGCATTTGCGGCGCGCTCTCGTGATCGCGACATAAGCCAGGCGACGCTCCTCCTCGAGGCTGGCCTGGCCGCCTTCGTCGAGCGCGCGCTGCGACGGGAAGACGCCTTCCTCCCAGCCGGCGAGGAAGATGGTCCCATATTCGAGGCCCTTGGCGGCGTGGATGGTCATGATCGTGACCTTCTCCTCGTCGCGCGCGGCGTCGTTCTCCATGACCAGAGAAACGTGCTCGAGGAACGCGCCGAGCGTCTCATATTCCTCCATCGCCCGGGCCAGCTCGGCGAGATTCTCGAGCCGGCCGGCGCTTTCTGCCGATCGCTCATTCTGCAGCGAGGCGGTGTAGCCGCTCTCGTCGAGCATGAGACGGGCGAGCTCTGGATGCGGCAGCTCGTCGAGCCTGGCTCGCCAGCGGGCGAAATCGCCGACCAGATTGCCCAGCGACCTCCTTGCGGCACCGGTCAGCTCGTCGGTGTCCAGGATCATCGCCGCCGCCTGCATCAGGGGCACGCCTTGGGCCCGGGCGAGGCTATGGATCTTCGCCACCGCCTTGTCGCCGAGACCGCGCTTGGGAACGTTGACGATGCGCTCGAAGGCGAGGTCGTCGGCGGGCTGGGCAATGACGCGCAGATAAGCGAGCGCGTCGCGGATCTCGGCGCGCTCGTAGAAGCGGAAGCCGCCGACGATCCGGTAGGGGAGGCCGATCGCGATGAAACGGTCCTCGAACTCGCGGGTCTGGAACTGGGCGCGGACCAGTATCGCGGCGTCGTCCAACGAGCCGCGCCGCTGGATCGTCTCCAATTCCTCGCCGATCCGCCTCGCCTCCTCCGGCCCGTCCCAGACGCCCACGACCTTGACCTTCTCACCCTCGCCCTCCTCGGTCCCCAAGGTCTTGCCGAGGCGGCCGCCATGGTGGGCGATGAGGCCGGAGGCCGCGGCGAGGATGTGCGGCGTCGAGCGGTAATTCTGCTCGAGGCGGATGATCTTGGCGCCGGGGAAATCCTGCTCGAAACGCAGGATGTTGGCCACCTCGGCGCCGCGCCAGGAGTAGATCGACTGATCGTCGTCGCCGACGCAGCAGATGTTCTTGCGCTCCTGCGCGAGCAGGCGGAGCCAGAGATACTGGCTCTGGTTGGTGTCCTGATATTCGTCGACCAGGATGTAGCGGAAGCGCTGCTGATAATGCTCCAGCACGTCGCGCTTGGTCCTGAGGATGGTCAGCATGTGGAGCAACAGGTCGCCGAAATCGCAGGCGTTGAGCGTCTTCAGCCGCTCCTGATACTGGACGTAGAGCGCGGCACCCTTGCCGCCCGCATAGACCTCGGCCTCGCCGGCATCGACTTGCGCCAGCGCCCATCCCTTGTTTTTCCAGCGATCGATCAGCCCTGCGAGCATGCGCGCCGGCCAGCGTTTCTCGTCGATGTCGGCCGCGGCGATCAGCTGCTTGAGGACGCGCAGCTGGTCGTCGGTGTCGAGGATGGTGAAGTTCGACTGGAGACCGACCAATTCGGCGTGGCGGCGCAGCATCTTGGCGCAGATCGAATGGAAGGTGCCGAGCCAGGGCATGCCCTCGACCGCGTCGCCGATGATGCGTCCGACCCGCTCCTTCATCTCGCGCGCCGCCTTGTTGGTGAACGTGACGGCGAGCAGCTCCGACGGCCAGGCGCGGCGGGTCGCGATGAGATGGGCGAGCCGCGCGGTCAGCGCCGCGGTCTTGCCGGTCCCGGCGCCCGCGAGCACCAGCACCGGGCCGTCGACGGTCTCGACCGCCTCGCGCTGCGGCGGGTTGAGACCGCGCAGATATTGCGGCTCGGGGGTTCGGGCAGGCAGGCTCACGCCTGAACAGCTAGGGAACGCGGCGGGCGGGAGCAAGCGCAGGCTTGCACGACGGATGGAGATTTGGCATCACGTCGATGGAGAACAAAAGGAGATCAGGATGCTCAAGGGACAATGCTATTGCGGCGCCGTCCGCTACGAGATGCCGGCCGATGTCGTCCATCACACCCTGTGCCACTGCACCGATTGCCGCCGCGCCTCCGGGGCCCCGGTCGTCTCGTGGGGGCTGGCGGCGCGCGACGCGGTGACGATAGACGGCGAGCCGAAAGTCTATGCTTCGTCGGAACATGCGCGCCGCCATTTCTGCGGTACCTGCGGGACCAGCCTGTTCTATACCAACGAAATCGTCTTCCCCGGAATGATCGACGTGCAGACGGCCACGCTCGACGAACCGGACGCGATTGCGATGCAGGCGCAGATCCAGACGGCGGAGCGCATCGGCTGGATGGAACGCGCGCACGAGCTCCCCTCGTTCGAGCGCTTTCCGGGCTGAGGCGAGTCAGAAGATCCGGCGGCGGCGGCGCGGCGGTTCGTCGGCTTCACCGGGCTCGTCCTCGACCAGCCATTCGTAGCTCTCGATCAGGTTGGACCGGATCGGACGGCCGAAGCGGTCGCGGGCTGGGTCGTAGCGGAAGCGCTGCTCGATCAGCGTGCAGGTGGTGTCGTCGAGCACGGCGCTGCCGCTCGAGCGGGTGACCGAGCAATTGGTGACCCGGCCGTCGGTCTCGACCGAGTAGCGGACGCCGACCCGGCCGCGCACGCCGGCCTCGCCGAGGCCGCGCGGATAGTCGCTGTCGCGCAGGCGCCCGCGCAGCCAGCGCGGGGGCCTGAGGCCGCGTCCGTCGCCATAGCCGCCCTCGCCGCCGCCGCCCGGCCCGTCGCCGCCGGCGCCGCTTCCGGTTCCCTGGCCGACGCCGCCGCTGCCGCTGCCCGGGCCGCGGACCGGCGCCGCGCCTTGGGTCTGGTCTTTGCCGCTATTTGCCACGGCCGCCGCAGGGAGCGGAGACGGGAGGGGGCGGGTCGGTGCGACGACCTCGGTCGCCCGCGATTCGATGTTCGCCGGAGAGGCGGCGCCCTCCTCGCGCGGAGCGCCGCGGCGGCGCGATTCCGTGTCGCCCGACGAAGGCGCCGGGGGAGGGCTCAGCTCGGGAACAGGCGGCGGAAGGGCGAGGTCGATCAGCTTAAGTCGCTCATCCGCTTCGTCGCCCGGCGTGAAGCCGAGCCCGCGCAGCAAGGCGAGCGCGAGCAAAGCATGCACGAGCAGCACGGGCAGAGCGGCGCGCAAGCGTTCGGCGGTGGTCGGCGGGTAAAAGCTCGAGGACATCAACTCTGCCCCTTATGCGCTTCCGCTCATTGGTCCAGTCAGGTGAACCGGGCCTGAGCGCGGCTCATCCGGCCTGGCGGAGGAGCAGGATTCCTGCCTTGCCGAAGCGGCGTTCGGCCTCGAGGGTGAGCGCGGGCGGGACGGTGATTTCCTCGCCGCTGACCTCAACGCTCACCCACGCGCCGTGCGCGAGCCATCCAGGCGAGGTGACGCGGTCGAGGGCCTGCTGGGCGAGGCCGGATCGGTAGGGCGGGTCCATGAAAGCGAGGTCGCAAGGCATACGGGGCCGGACGGCTTGCTCGGCGGCCTGGGCGCGGACCTCGGTGCGTTCCGACGCGCCGAACGCGTCGATATTGCGCCTCAGCACCTTCAGCGCCGCCGGATCGCGCTCGACGAAGGTGCAATGCGCCGCCCCGCGGGAGAGCGCCTCGAGGCCGAGCGCGCCGGTGCCGGCAAAAAGATCGGCGACCTCGAGGCCCTCGAAGCTGCCGATCCGGCTGGCGAGCATCGAGAACAGGCCTTCGCGGGCGCGGTCCGACGTGGGACGCGTGTCTCGCCCCTGCGGGGCCAGCAAAGGCCGTCCGCGCCACGCGCCGGCGATGATCCTCAACAGTTCCTCCCCGCGCGAAGCGGGGGGAGGGGGACCAGGCGAAGCCTGTTGGAGGGGTAAGGTGCGCAGGCCGAGCCAGTTACCCCTCCACCACCTTTCGGGTGGTCCCCCTCCCCATGCGGGCCGCATGGGGAGGAAATCATTTCAGCGTCTTCCGGAAGGCGACGAGATCGTGCTGGCGCACCTCATCGACGGCTCCCGCCGGCAGGTCCGCCAGCGGAAACGGGCCGTAAGCCGTGCGGATGAGGCGCGAGACCTGGAGGCCGAGATGCTCGAGGACGCGGCGCACCTCCCGGTTCTTGCCTTCTCTGAGCCGCATCTCGACCCAGGCGTTGCGGCCGGTGCGGCGTTCGAGATTGGCGTCGATCGCGCCGTAACGGATACCCTCGATCTCGACGCCGTGGATCAGCTCCTCGAGCCGCGCCTGGGAGATTTCACCGAAGACACGGGCGCGGTAGCTGCGCTCGACTCCCGTCGCGGGCAGCTCGAGCTGCCGCTTCAGCTCCCCGTCCGTGGTCAGCAGCAGCAGGCCCTCGGTGTTGAGGTCGAGCCGCCCGACCGGCATCACCCGCGGCAGGCCCGTCGGAAGCCGGTCGTAGATGGTGGGGCGCCCCTTCGGGTCGCGCTCGGTGGTCAGCAGCCCGGCCGGCTTGTGATAGCGGAACAGGCGCGCGGGCGCCGCCGCCTTGACGGGCCTGCCGTCGACCGTGACTCCGTCGAGCGATGTCAGCAGAGTCGCCGGCTTCTCGACCCTTGCGCCGTGGAGCGCGATCCGGCCGTCCTCGATCATCCGCTCGATCTCGCGGCGCGAAGCGATGCCCGCCCGGGCGAGGAGCTTGGCAATGCGCTGTGCGCTCTTGGGCGGCTCGCGCAGGGCTGAGGGGCGGGACGGCGGCATGATTCCTCGGGCAGTCGGAACGGGTTTCGAGCCGAGGCGATTCGCCGCTCCGGCACCCTTGACCGTCTGGCTCGTTACGCGGACAGATCGATCATATGGGAGGCGCGCGGACTAACATGCTCTTTAGCAAACGCGAAAGGCTGATCCGCCGCATCCTGGTCGTCGAGGACGAGCCCTTGGTTGCGTTCGACAACGAGCACTCCCTCGGCGAGGCGGGTTACGAGGTGGTCGCCACAGTCGACAGCCTCGCCGACGCGCAGGCCGTTATCGAAAGCGAAGAGCAGATCGACCTCGTCCTCACCGATATCAAGCTGAACGGCGACGGGGACGGGACGGATGTGGCGCGGGTCGCGCGCGGCAGGGGCATTCCCGTGCTTTTCGTCACCGGCGCCTGCCCGGAGGGCGCGCAATCGCTCGCCATCGGCTGCCTCGCCAAGCCTTATACCGACAAGGTGCTGAAGGCCGCCCTCGACTGCCTCGACGACGTTCTCCAGGGGAAAGAGGTGAAGAAGCTGCCGCCGCAGCTCAGCCTGTACGCGCCGGCGGCGGGGTAAGAGTGAGGCTCGCCCGTGAAGCCCTCCCCCTTGAGGGGGGAGGGTTGGGGTGGGGGTGGAGTTTGAAGAAAAGATAGGAGCTTAGGCGGAGGCGCCACCCCGCCCCCAACCCCTCCCCCTCAAGGGGAGGGGGGCTAGGCCAGCGCCCGCTCCACCTGCTCGTGGAAAATGTGGATGCCGGTTTCCAGCGTTCCGATCGTGAGCTCGGCCAGCGACCCCGATTCGAGCCCGTTCTGCTGGAGGCTGGCGGCCCGATAATCCTCCGCCTCGAACACGCCTTCGTCGAGGATGCGCCAGCTCTTCTCCCAATGCTCCTCCTCCTCGGCCGTGCGCGGCGGCTCCGGGATCAGCATGAAATCCTCAACCAGCGTGCGGCCGGCCGCCTGCGGCATCAGCACCATCAGGTTCACATAATCGGGGCTCATGATCATGATCGTCGCCGGGAACAGCTGGTAGGCGAAGGTGATCACCGCGCGCAGCGCGGGCCAGTCCTGATGATCGACGCCGGCGAGATAATCCGTGCGGCCGACCGCGGAGCGCTGGTGGATGCCGATTCGGTCCCCCGCGGTGATGCCGTCGGCGAAGAAGCGGGCGATGGTGGAGGCATGGAGGCGCTGGACGTGGTAGCTCTCCAGGAACGCGTCCATGATCAGCTTCCAGTTGGCGGGCACGTCGTGGATGCGGCGGCGGTAGAGATGGTGGCCGGCGAGGCCGAACGCGTCGAACTCGGGCGCGAGCGCGTCTGCGTCGGACAAGTCGGCCGCCTCGTCCTGCGCGAACCAGATCAGGCCGCCCGCCTCGCGGGACGGCAGCTCCCGCAGGGCGTGCGCCGCCTTGTCGAGGCCGGGGAAGGTGTCCGGCCGCGGCATGCCCGCGAGGCGGCCGTCGGCGGCGTAGGTCCAGGCGTGATAGGGGCAGACGATGCGCGGCGCCGACACCGGCTCGGAGCCCTCGACCAGCCGGGTGCCGCGATGCCGGCAGACGTTGAAGAAGACATGCGCGTGCCCCTCCTTGTCGCGGGTGAGCAGCAGAGGCAGGCCGAAGCCGTCGTGCGGCACGGCCATGTTCGGCCGCGGCAGCAAGGCCGACGGGGCGATCACCGTCGGCAGCCGCCTGAACAGGCGCGCCTGCTCGAGCGCGAACCGCTCCGGGTCGGTATAGACGCTCGCCGGGACCGACCGGATTCCCGCCCCGACCTGCTCGACGCCGCCGGCGACGGTTCGGGCCAGCGCGAGCTGTCCGTCGGTCGGCCGCTGCTTGGTCGGCATGTCCATGCGGCGACGTTGCGACTTTGCCGCACGCGGTGCAAGCGTCGAGCCGCGGATGCAAAGTGGCTTTTCGCCCTGCCCCGACTCGTTACAAGGGCGCATGGATCAAGGCAGTGCAGTTCCGCGCGACTGGCGGCGTCATCTTCCCGCGGGCGTGCGTCCCTATACGGAGGCGGCGCCGATCGCCGCCTTCTTCCTCGGCATCTCGTCGGGCTTTCCCTATGCGATGATCGGCGCGACGCTGACCACGCGGCTCGCGCAGGACGGCATTACCAAATCGACCGTCACCACCTTCACGCTCGCCTTCCTCGTCTACAATCTCAAATTCCTGTGGGCCTGGGTCGTCGACGGCGTCCGCCTGCCGCTGCTCGGCCGGATCGGCCAGCGCGTCTCCTGGCTGATCTTCGCCGGCGCGCTGGTGGTGGCGGCGGTCGCCAATCTCGCGTTTCAGGATCCGTCGGCGAGCATCTATCAGACCGCGATTGCCGCGATCCTGGTAGGAGTTGCCGGCGCCACCTACGACATCGTCATCGATGCCTACAGGATCGAGCTGCTCGAGCCGCGCCAGCTCGGCGTCGGCGCCGGCATGTCGCAATATGGATGGCGGATCGGCTCGGTCGCGGCGGGCGCGCTGGCCCTGGTGCTGGCGGCTCGGGTCGGCTGGGAGATCGCCTATGCCGCCTGTGCCGTCTTCGCGTTGCCCGCGATCGTGACCGGGCTGATCATGGGCGAGCCGCGCCGCCACCGCCCGCCGACCGACCGCAAGGGCCTGGCCCAGACCTGGGCGTCGATCGTCGGCCCCTTCCTCGAATTCTTCCGCCGCCGCGGCGCCTTCCTCGTCCTGCTCTTCATCCTGCTCCACAAGATCGGCGACACGCTCGGCCAGCTCGTCCTCCGCCTCCTGCTCGACGACATGGGCTACACCAATGACGAGATCGCTATCTGGGACGTCGGGGTGGGCTTCTGGGCCTATCTGATCGGCATCGCGATCGGCGGTATCCTCTACGCGCAGATCGGCATGAAGCGATCGGTGCTGATCGCTTTGATCCTGATGGGCGTATCCAACGCCACCTTCGCCTTCCTGGCCATGGCCGGCCACACCAATCTCGGCCTCGCAGGCTGCATGGCGTTCGAGAATTTCGCGAGTGGCGTCGGCGGCGTCGTCGTCGTCGCTTATTTCTCGGCCCTTTGCGACCTGCGCTTCACCGCGACGCAATATGCCCTCATCTCCGCGTCGGCGAGCGTCGTCGGCCGGGTGCTCACCGGCACCACCGCCGGGGCGATCGTCGAGGAAATCGGCTTCGTCAATTTCTACTGGTTGACCACGCTGGCCGCTCTACCCGGCATCATCCTGTTCTGGCTGATGATGCGCGCCGGCCTGATCGACGCCTCGATCGGCGACGCCGGCAAGGTCGGCGAGGGCGACGCGCGGGCCGACGACGGCGCCGACGAGGAGGTTCCCGCCCGCTGATGCTCTTCTTCGCGGCGATCATCGGGCTCGCGGTCGGCTGCATCGTCCACTGCCTCCGCACGGGGCGGAATCCCTATTGGGTCCTGCCGATCCTGGTCTTCCCGCTGGTCGGCAGCCTTGCCTATCTGATCGTCGAGGTGATTCCGGGCCTCGGCGCGCGGCGGGAAGTGAGGCTGGCCAAGGCGGCGGCGGTGAAGAAGATCGATCCGGAGCGGGACGTTCGCGCCGCCCGCGAGGCGCTCGACACCGCCGACACCGCGGCGAACCGCGTCGCCCTGGCGGACGCCCTTGCCGAGCAGGGGAAATGGGCCGACGCCACCCTCCATTATCGCGAGGCCCTGGCGAAGGCGCCGCTCCCCGACCGCGCCGTGCAGATCAAGCTAGCCAGTGCGAATCTCGAGAACGGCAATGCGCACGAGGCGCGGCGGCTGCTCGAAAGCCTCCCGGCGACGCACAGCGCCGCCGAGGAGGATCGCGGCCGGCTGCTGCTCGCCCGTGCGCTCGCCGAGTGCGGCGAGGCGGTCGCCGCGATCGCCCTGTTCGCCGAGATCGGCGAGCGGCTGCCCGGGGCGGAGGCGCAGTGCCGCCAGGCGGCCTTGCTGATCGAGCAGGGGCGGGAGGCCGAAGCGGTGGTGCCTCTGGCCGAGGCCGAGCGGCGGGCCCACCGTGTCGACCGCTACGAGCGTCTCCGCGACCGTGACATGTACGCGTGGGCGGAGCGGACGCTGGCGGAGCTGAGGGGTAGGGGCCTTTGAGGCCCTCCCCCTTGTGGGGGGAGGGTTGGGTGGGGGTGGACTCGTCACCTGGGCAGCGTCTCCTCGGGAGACTCCACCCCACCCCAAACCCCTCCCCCTCAAGGGGAGGGGCTTTGCGCCGCGCACTTCACTAATTTGGCATCTGCCCGTTCTTCCTCAGCACCTCGCCGGCCAGATAGAGCGAACCCAGGATCAGCACGAACGGCGGCCGCGCCCGGTCGGCGTGGCGGGCGATCCAGCCGAGCGCGTCCTCGACGCCGGCGGCCGGCACGGCACTGAGGCCGCTCTCCTTCGCGGTGCGGGCGAGGTCGGTGGGAAGGTGATGCTCGTGCCCTTCGACCGGCACCGGGTGAAAGGTGACGGAGCGGCCCTGGAATGGCTTCAGCATGCCCGTCGCGTCCTTGTTGGCGAGCAGCCCCAAGACGATGTGGAACGGCCGGTCGCCGGGGACATGGGCCCGGAAATAGTCCCCGACCACGCGTGCGGCGGCTGGATTGTGGCCGCCGTCGAGCCAGAGCTCTGCGTCTTTCGGCAGCAGATCGTGGAGCGGCCCGCGGGCGAGACGCTGCAGCCGCGCCGGCCAGTCCGCCCAGCCCATCGCCGCGCGCAGTGCCGATTCGGGCACCCGGATCGCGTCCTGATGGCGGAGCATGGCCACCGCGAGCCCGGCGTTCATCGCCTGGTGCGCGCCGCGCAGACGCGGCAGCGGCAAATCGACCGGCCCGCCCTCGTCGCGATAATGGAGCTGGTCGCGGTACAATGCTGCGTCCCATTTGCCGCCGCGGGGCAGCCACAGGGCGCCCGCCCGTTCCGCCGTCTCGCCGATCCGGTCGGCGATGGCAGGGGGGTATTGGTGGGTGACGAGCGGGACGCCCGCTTTGGCGATGCCGGCCTTCTCGGCCGCCACCTGCTCGATGCGGCTGCCGAGATAGGCTTGGTGGTCGAGCCCGAGCTGGGCGATCCCGCAGGCAACGGGCGCGGCGACGACGTTGGTCGCGTCGAGCCGGCCGCCGAGGCCGACTTCGACGATGCAGGCGTCGGCCTGGGTGCGAGAGAAAGCGAGGAACGCCGCCGCGGTCGTCGCTTCGAAGAAGCTGATCTCCATGCCGGAAGCGGCGTCCAGCGCCTCCTCCAGAAAGCCTGCCAGCGCCTCGTCCTCGATCAGCTTGCCGGCGATGCGGATGCGCTCGTTGAAGCGGACGAGATGCGGGCTGGTATAGACGTGCGCCTTCAGCCCCGCAGCCTCGATCGCGGCGCGCAGGAAGGCGCAGGTCGAGCCCTTGCCGTTGGTCCCGGCGACGTGGAGCACCGGCGGCAGCCTCCGTTCGGGATTGCCCAGCTTTTCGAGCAAGGCGGCGATCCGCTCGAGGCCGAGCATCTCGCCCGCCGGCGCCAGCGCCGCCAGCCGCTCGAGCTGCTTCTGAACGCCTGGATGATCGGAGACCGCGTGGTCAGCCACGATTCCTCCCTGCGCCGAGGGCGTGGGGAGGGGGACCATGCGAAGCATGGTGGAGGGGTAGCTGGCCCGGCTTGCGCCCTTTACCCCTCCACCAGCCTTCGGCTGGTCCCCCTCCCCATCGCTGCGCGATGGGGAGGAACACTATGCCGCCGCCCTTCTCTCGGGCGTGAGGTAGGAGAGAAGCTGGGCCAGACGCGGCTTCAGCTCATTGCGGGGCACCACCATGTCCACCATGCCGTGCTCGAGCAGATATTCGGCGCGCTGAAATCCCTCGGGGAGCTTCTCGCGGATGGTCGACTCGATCACTCTCTGTCCGGCGAAGCCGATCAGCGCGCCCGGCTCGGCGAGCTGGACGTCGCCGAGCATCGCATAGGAGGCGGTGACGCCGCCCGTGGTCGGATCGGTGAGCACGACGATATAGGGCAGCCCCGCTTCCTTCAGCTCGCCAATGGCGACGGTCGTCCTCGGCATCTGCATCAGCGAGAGGATGCCCTCCTGCATGCGGGCGCCGCCTGCCGCGGTGAAGATCACATAGGCCGAGCCGTCCTCGATCGCGGCGCGGGCCCCTGCGACGAACGCCGCGCCCACGCCGAGGCCCATCGACCCGCCCATGAAGGCGAAGTCCTGGACCCCGACCACCGCTTTCTGTCCCTCGATCATGCCGCGCGCATTCATCAGCGCATCGCTCTCGCCTGTCTGCTGGCGGGCGGTGCGGAGGCGGTCGACATAGCGTTTGGAGTCGCGGAATCTCAGCGGATCCTCGCGGACCTGCGGCGGCGCTAGGATGACGAAGCCCGGGTCGAGCAGCTGTTCGAACCGCGCCCGCGGCCCGATCCGCCCGTGATGGCCGCAGCGCGGGCAGACGTTGAGATTCTCCTCCCATTCCTTGGTGAAGACCATCGCGTCGCATTCGCGGCATTTGTGCCAGAGATTCTCCGGCGTCTCACGCTTCGGCAGGAACGGGATCGAGTTGCGGACGCGCGTCAGCCAGCTCATGGCGAAGTCTCCTTGGGCGGCGCGGATAGGACGGCGGGGAGGGGGTGTCCAGTTCCTCCCCATCGCTGCGCGATGGGGAGGAATTCTACAGCGTCGCCTCGATCGCTCTCGCGGCCACGTCCGGGTCTTCCGCCAGCGTGATCGGCCGGCCGATCACCAGCACCGAGGCGCCGGCGTCGAGCGCGGCCCGCGGTGTCACCACGCGTTTCTGGTCGCCGCTGTGCCCGTCGGCGGGCCGTACGCCCGGGACCACCAGGAAACCGTCGGGCCACAGCTTGTGCGCCGCCGCGACCTCGTTGCCGGAGCATACCACCCCGTCGAGCCCGGCCTCGCGGGCGAGGGGGGTCAACCGTTCCACCTGTCCATGCGGATCGCCGTCGAGCCCGACCGAGCGGAGGTCCTCGCCGTCGAGGCTGGTCAGCAGCGTGACGCCGACCACCTTGGTGCCCGCCGGCGCCGCTGCCTTGGCATCCTCCATCATCGCCCGGCCGCCGGCGGCGTGGACGGTGAGGATCGCGGGCTCCAGCGGCCGCAGCGCCTGGATCGCTTTTCCGACCGTGTTCGGAATGTCGTGCAGCTTGAGATCGAGGAAGATGGGAAGGCCGAGCTCCGCCATCTCGCGGACGCCCTGGCGGCCGTTGGCGCAGAAGAATTCGAGGCCGAGCTTGATTCCGCCGATATGGCGCCGCACCCGCTCGGCCAGGCTCTTCGCCCGTTCGAGGTCGGGCGTATCGATGGCAACGTAAATCGGGCTGCCGCTCATGCGGGCCAGACTTTGGAATCCGTGGCGATCCGCTCCTCCTCCCGGCGCGAAGGAGCCGGGGCGACCCCGCCGGGCGTATTGGCGACGGTGACCGGGTGCGACGATTCGAGCCGGCGCTTCAGCCCCCAGACGCGGCTCCGATAGACGAGCATGGTCGGGACGAAGCCGATCAGGAACGCGACGAGCACCAGCACCGGCAGCTTCACGTCCATCTGCAGGCCGCCCCACAAATTGATCGTCACCTGGGTCCAGTTCGCGTTGGCGAACAGCACGAGGACGATCGCGAGCACCACCCAGAACAGGGTCTTGAGGAACTGCATGGGCCCTTCCTCCCCGAAATCGGTCCGCGCGTCCAGCCTCAGCCGATCTCGCCTTCGAGCGCTTCGAACAAAGGCGCGATCGCTGTCAGCCGCGCGCGCTCCTCGGCGAGGATGGCGCGGAAGGCGTCGCGCTTTGCCGCCGCCGCGTCGATCCGGTGCCCGGGCACGGTCGAGAGCAGGATGTCGATCAGCCGCTCGGCGCCGTGCAGACGGCCCCACAGATAGTCGTTCTCGCGCCAGGCACGGCTGAAGAAGGCGCCGAAGCTGCTGAACTGGGTGCCCTTGAGCGTCGCCGCGGCGCCGCCGGCGCGGATTGCGGTCGCGTCGTCGGGCGAGATCCGGTCGACCTTGATCGGGTCATATTCGTCGCGGCCGTCCTCCTGGAGCAAAGGGAAGGTGGCGATGTCGTAGAAAGGGAAGCCGAGATAGGCGACGATCAGCGGCTTGCGCCCGGCCCGCGGGATCGCGGTCAGCGCCTCGGCGAGCCGGGCGTCAGCCTCGGCGTCGACCGCTTCCAGGCCCAGCGTCGCCGACAGCCGCGCCAGCGCCGCTTCGGCGTCGTCGATCGGAAGATCTTCGATCTCGGCCGCGGCGGCCGCCCGGTAGCGGGCCACCAGCGAGTCGAGCAGGGCTCGAAGCTCCGGCCGTTCCGAGCCCTGTCTCTGGAGCGCGCGCGTGAGGAAGCGCAGCCGGCGGATGCGGAAGCCGGTGTCGAACGCGCCGAGGAAGCGGATCGCCGCTTCGCTGGTGCCGGAAGCGGTGAAGGCATCGTCGCGGGCGATCCCTGCCTGCCGCACGGCCTTCCAGATCCGGGTGCGCACGCCGCTTTCCGGCTCGGTTCGCGCGCAGCGGCACAAATGGAGGATCGAGTCCTCGACGACGCGCGAGAGCTTGAGCTGGCCATAGGCCGCGTAGGCGAAGCCCGCCTGGCGGATGGCGAGAGCGTGCGCCTTGGCTCGCCAGGCTTTCAGCCGCGGCGCGCTTGGCGCGCGGACGAAGAAGCCGCCGCCGAAAGCGCGCTCGATCGCCGACTCGACCTGCGGCCGTATCGCCTCGAGGATCCGGTTCATCCGCCGGACCCGCGCCGAGCGCGTCTCGATCGCCTCCAGATTGTCGCGGATCGGCTGCTCGCGCGGTATGTCGGAGAGCGCGCCGAAAATCGTGGCGAAGAAGCCGGGCGTCTCCGCCCGCCCGGCCGCGCCAAGCCGCACGGTGCGGATGCCGGGCTTGGGATCGATATAGACGAAGCGGCGGTCGACCTCGCGCCGCGCCGGCCGGTTCTGGAGCGCGGCGATGGCCGGACGGAACGGCGCGTTGGCGAGGATCGAGCCGTCGATCAGCACGGTCCGCTCCGCCTCCTCCTCGCTGTGCCGCGGGAAAGCGCGCGCGAGGAAGGCCGCGCGGCCGGGCCAGGCGGCGCCGCGCGCGGCGAGGACCGAGTCGAGCTCGGCGACGGTGAAAGGCGGGAAGGCGCCCGGGAAGCTGGCCGTCGCCCGAGCGGCGAAGGCCAGGTCTTCGGTGCCCGCCAGTGGCGCTCCCGCGGCGCGGAAGGCGAGGGTGAGGCGATGCTCGGTCTCCAGCACCTCGCGCGGCGAGTTCAGCCGCAGCGTCTGCGGGAAGCCGTGGAAGTCGGTTACGGTGACGGCGAGGTCGAGCGGATGGCCGGGCGGGAGCAGGGGCGTCCCCGATCCCTCGCGCTTCATCGCCTCGATCGCGTCGATCAATATGCCAGTGAAGCCGGGCCCGCTGAACGGCGGCGCGAACCAGCGCGCCCTGACGAAGCTGGCGACCTTGGCGCGGACCTCGCCGCGCTGCGCCGCGTCCTCGGTCCCCCTGTCCTTGCGGGCGTCGGAAAAAGCCCAGGCGAAGGGCAGCGCCGCCGCTTTCGCGAAGCGCGAGAGGCCGCTGACATTCGGGTCGATCAGCCGGTCGACGTCGGCACCCTCGAGCCAGAGATCGGTCAACGGCTCGAGCGAACTCCCCGAAGCGATCGCCTCGGCGAGAAAAATGGCGTTGATGCCTCCCGCGCTGGCGCCCGCCAGGATGTCGACGAGGACTCGCACCGAGACGGCGCTTTCCGCCTCGGCTCGCTGCAGCAGCGCGGCATAGACCGCCTCCGTCGCCCGTTCGGGCTCGCGGCCGGCATGATGCGCCTCGCTCGCCCGGGCGAGGTGCCAGATCTCACGGGTGATGCCGTGCATGTAGACGGCAAGGCTGACGCCGCCGTAGCAGATGAGGGCGAGGCGCAGCTCCTTCTCGTGCATCGCGATCAGCCTGACAGCGCGCGCCGCTCCTGTCGAGCGCGCCTATCTTTCGGAAAATCGCCGCGCTAGAAGCCGTGGCCCTCTTAAGCGCCTCTTGTCCGTGGGAAGCAGTCCGCCCGTGCCCGCCCGGCGTATCGCCTTCATTTTCCTCGCGCTCTTCGCTCTCGTCGGTCTCGGCTGGGCGACCGGTTTCATCCACTTCGTCGGTTCGGTGGAGCCGCAGGCGGAGGCGCCCGAACGGATCGGGCCGCGCAACGGATACGAGACCCGGATCGGCGATTCCCCGGCGGCGCCGAGCGTGATCGACTATCGGAGGATCGACGAGCGGCTGCGGCGCCTCGCCGAGCGGCCGAACATGGTCGGCCTCGCCGTCGGCATCATCGAGAATGGCGAGATCCGCTTCCTCCAGGGCTATGGCACCACCGCCTCGAACAATGACGAGCCGGTCACCGTCGACACCGTCTTCCGCTGGGCGTCCCTGTCCAAAGGCGTCGCCGGCGACATGGTCGGACTCCTGGCCCACGAGGGCCGGCTCTCGCTGTTCGATCCAATCAATCGCTGGTCGAGCTCGCTGCGCCTTCCCGGCGGGGCCGAAGCACGGGCGACGGTCTCCGACGTCCTCACCCACCGCCTCGGCCTCTTCTCCCACGCCCAGGATTCGAAGCTCGAGGACGATTACGATCCGCGCTGGCTGCGGGCGACGCTGGCGATGCTCCACCTCATCTGTTCGCCCGGACAGTGTCACGCCTACCAGAACGTCGCTTTCGATGCGGCCGCCGAGGTGGTCGAGCGGGTGACTGGGCGGCCCTATCGCGAAATCGTGCGCGAGCGGCTCTTCGCCCCGCTCGGGATGGATTCTGCGAGCATGACGCGGGCGGGGCTGGTCGGCGCGCGAAGCTGGGCGCGGCCCCATGTCGGCGGGCGCGGCGGCCGTCCGGCCGAGGTCGCCGAGGCCTATTACCGGGTGCCGGCCGCGGGCGGGGTCAACAGCTCGATCAAGGACCTAGCGCTCTGGGCGCGCGCGCAGATGGGCCTGGCGCCCAATGTGCTCCCTGCCGAGGCGCTGGCGCTGATCCAGGAGCCGCGCGCGCGGACGCCGGCCGAGGACCGCCGCCGACGCCGCCAGGCCGAGCGGATCGGCAACGCTCATTACGGCCTCGGCTGGCGCATCTACGATTATGCCGGCCACCGCGTCGTCGGCCACCGCGGCGGCGTTCGCGGCTACCGTTCGCTGATCCTGTTCGATCCGCAGCGCAAGACCGGGGTGGTGGCGCTGTGGAACAGCTCGGCGACCCAGCCGGGCGGGATCGAGTTCGAAGTGATGGACATGCTCTACGGCCTCCCCTTCCACGACTGGATGGAGATCGACGGGCGGCCCGGCGCGGTGCCTGCTCCGGAGGAGCCCGCCGAGCCTAGCGAGAATGCGGTGGAAAGCACGGGGCCTTAGGGACAGTTACTTTCACACGCCGTCGCGTTCAGCTTGCTACCGCCGCGGGTGAAAGTAACTGTCCCCCCTCACGCCCGCTTCAGCTCCGCCCAGATCGGCAGGTGATCGGAGGCCTTGCGCGCGGTCGCCGAATGGTGCGCCCCGCTCGCCACCACCTCCAGATCGGGCGAGACCATGATCCTGTCGAGCTGCGCGATCGGCCGGCGGGCGTGGAAGCTCCGTCCGCAGTCGGCGAAGACGTGGCGGGTCGCGAAATCGCGCAGACAGCCGCCGCGGACGCTCCATTCGTTAAGATCGCCCATCAGGACGGTGGGCGGGTCGCCGTGGCGGGCCGCGAGATGGGCGAGGATCGCATGCGCCTGCTGGCGCCGCCACAGGCCCGAAAGGTCGAGATGCATGCCGACCACGCGCAGTTCGCCGCCGTTCACCTTGACGTCGGCGAGCACGGCGCCGCGTGGTTCCAGCGAGGGGAGGCGGACCAACTCCCGGTCGACGATCTCGACGGCTTTTTTCACCAGCAGCGCGTTGCCGTGCCAGCCGATGCTGCCGGCGCGCGCGTCGAGCGGCACCGGCTTGTAGTCGCTATGCTCCTCGATCAGGTGGAAGGGCAAAGCGCTGGCCCGCGATCCGAAGCGGCGGTCGGCCTCCTGCAGCGCGATCACGTCGGCATCGAGCTCGTTCAGCACGTCGAGCGTCCGCTCCGGCCGCCGCCGCCGGTCGGTGCCGATCGCCTTGCGCATATTGTAGCTCGCGACGCGGATCATTGGGGACAGTTACTTCGCTCCATGGCCTCGCCTACTAGCCGCTGCGGCGGTGCGAAGTAACTGCCCCTACCCACGTCGGTCCGAGAGCTTGCCGAGCTGGTGGTCGAGCGCGCGCACCGCCTTCTTGGCGGCGCCGATCACGGCGCGGTCGACGCTCGTTCCCTCCTCGGCGACGGCGATCGGCGGGATGCCGTTCACCCGCGCCTCCAGCGTGCAGCGAAGGTCGCCATGGCCGCCTTTCGAGCCGTTGACGTCGGAGACATGGACCTCGACGTCGGTGATCCGGTCCTCGAACCGGGCCATGCGCTGGCGGATCTGCTCCTCGAGCCGAAGGTTGCGCTCGGCGTCGCTCTCGACCTGGTTGTCGGCATGAATCTGGATGAACACGCTCACTCTCCGCGTCTGCTGGATGGAGGGTGAATGCGAGGGGAGGGATGAAGTTCCTCCCCGTCCCGGCGCGAAAACAGGAACAGTATACATTTAGCCGGAGGAATTGGCGCGCGGGTGCCAGGCGAGGCTAAATGTATACTGTCCCTGTTTTCCCGGAGGGTGGTGGAGGGCATTGGCTCGGCCTGCGCCGTTTACCCCTCCACCACCCTGCGGGTGGTCCCCCTCCCCACCGGCTTCGCCGGCAGAGAGGAACTACGGCTTCCATGTTCCCCTTTCATTCGCTAGCCTTCCCCCCATGGCGAAACCCCGCACACGCTATGTCTGCCAGGCCTGCGGCTCGGCGCAGAGCCGCTGGCAGGGACAATGCCCCGATTGCGCGGGCTGGAACACGCTGGTCGAGGATGCCGGCGCGGTGGTCACGCCGTTCGCCGCGCGGCACAACCTGCGCGGCGGCGGCCGGCCCTTCGAGCTGGTCGGCCTCGACGCCGAGGTCGCCCTGCCGCCGCGCATGTCGACCGGGATCCCGGAGCTGGACCGCGCCGTCGGCGGCGGCCTCGTCGCGGGCTCGGCGACCCTGGTCGGCGGCGATCCCGGCATCGGCAAGTCGACTCTGCTGCTCCAGGCGGCTGCGAAGATCGCTGCGCAAGGTCTTGGCGTCGCCTATATTTCCGGCGAGGAAGCGACAGACCAGGTGCGCCTGCGCGCCCGCCGCCTCGGCCTCGGCTCGGCGCCGCTCCGCCTCGCCGCCGCGACCTCGGTCCGCGACATCTTGACGACGCTCGGCGACGGCCCGCCGCCGGCAATGCTCGTCATCGATTCGATCCAGACCATGCATTCGGACCTGATCGAAGGCGCGCCGGGCACGGTCAGCCAGGTCCGCGCCTCCGCCCACGAGCTGATCCGCTATGCCAAGGAGACCGGCTCTGCCCTGGTCCTGGTCGGCCACGTCACCAAGGACGGGGCGATCGCCGGCCCCCGCGTGCTCGAGCATATGGTCGATACGGTGCTGAGCTTCGAGGGCGAGCGCAGCCACCAATACCGCATCCTGCGCGCGTCCAAGAACCGCTTCGGCGGCACCGACGAGATCGGCGTGTTCGCGATGGGCGAGGAGGGACTCGCCGAGGTCGCCAACCCTTCCGCCCTCTTCCTCACGGAACGCGGCGAGGCCGTCGCCGGCGCGGTGGTCTTCCCGGCGCTGGAGGGCACCCGCCCGGTGCTGGTCGAGATCCAGGCCCTGACCGTCCGGCTGGCCAGCGGCGCCACGCCGCGTCGCGCCGTCGTCGGCTGGGATTCGGGGCGCCTCGCGATGATCCTCGCCGTGCTGGAAGCGCGCTGCGGGCTCAGCTTTTCGACGGCCGAAGTCTATCTGAACGTTGCAGGCGGCTACCGGATAGGCGACCCGGCCGCCGACATGGCGGTCGCCGCGGCCCTGGTCTCGGCCCTTTCGGAGCGGCCGGTCCCCGCCGAGACCGTCGCCTTCGGCGAAGTCGCCCTCTCCGGCGAGCTCCGCCCCGTCGCCCACGGCGCGCTGCGCCTCAAGGAAGCCGGCAAGCTCGGCTTCACGCAGGCGCTGGTGCCGGCATCGCTCGGCGGCGAGCGGAGCGGGATGGCGCTGGCGGGTTTCCGTACGCTGGGTCAGCTGGTCGATCATTTGCTGGGGAGGTGAGAGGTCCTTCGATACGCCGTTTCGACAAGCTCAACGGCTACTCAGGACGAACGGGGTTATTTCCGTTCGTCCTGAGTAGGGACCGAGCTTGTCGAGGGCCCGTATCGAAGGACCGCTAACCCCCTTCCCAAGCGCACGCATCCTCCTCTAACTCACCAGCATGACCGCGCTCGACATCGTTACCCTGCTCCTCGTCGGTGGCGGCCTCGTGCTCGGCGCCATGCGCGGCTTCGTTCAGGAGGTGCTGTCCCTCGCCGCCTGGGTGGTCGGCATCGCGGCCCTGAAGCTGCTCCACACGCCGCTCACCGGCGCGCTCGAAGGCGTGGTGGGCAGCTGGGGCGGCGCGGCGGTGCTTGCCTTCGCGCTCATCTTCGGCATCGTCTTCATCGCCGGCAAGCTCGTCTCGCGCCGGATCGGCGGCGCCACCCGCCGCTCGATCGTCGGGCCGATCGACCGCGTGCTCGGCGCAGGCTTCGGGGCGCTGAAGGGCCTGATCGTCGCCACCCTTCTCTATCTCGCCGCCAATCTGCTCATCGACATGTGGAGCGGGCGCAGCGCCCAGCGGCCGGCCTGGATCGCCGACAGCCGCACCTATCCCCTGCTCAACGCCAGCGGCCGCGCGATCGTCGACTTCGTCGAGTGGCGCCGCGGCCCGGCCCCGGCCAAGGGCGCGGACACGCTCGGCAACGAAGCCCAGAACGCCCGCTGATGATCCGCCTCTACGACACGATGGCGCGGGAGAAGCGCGCCTTCGCCCCCGCCGATCCGAGCCGGGTGACCATGTATCTCTGTGGCCCGACGGTCTACAACCGCGCCCATATCGGCAACGCCCGCCCGGCGGTCGTGTTCGACGTGCTCGCCCGGCTGCTGCGCCACGTCCATCCGGACGCGCGGCTCGACTTCGCCCGCAACGTCACCGACGTCGACGACAAGATCATCGCCGCCGCGCGCGCGGAGTGCGTCGATCCGTCCGCGATCACCGAGCGGTTCGAGCGCCATTATGACGAGGATACGGGCGCGCTCGGCGTCGAGAAGCCGCCGATCACGCCCCATGCCACCGAACATATCGCCGACATGGTGGCCATGATCGCCCGCCTGATCGAGACCGGCAACGCCTATGCGGCGGACGGCCACGTCCTCTTCCACGTCCCCTCCGATCCCGATTACGGCACGCTCGGCCGTCGCGACCGCGAGGCGATGATCGCCGGCGCCCGCGTCGAGGTGGCGAGCTACAAGAAGGACCCGGCCGACTTCGTCCTCTGGAAGCCCTCGCCCGACGACATGATCGGCTGGGACAGCCGCTGGGGCCGCGGCCGCCCGGGCTGGCACATCGAATGCTCGGCGATGATCGAGCGCCACCTCGGCGAGACGATCGACATCCACTGCGGCGGGCTCGACCTCGTCTTCCCGCACCACGAGAACGAGATCGCCCAGAGCCGCTGCGCCCATGAAGGCGCGCCGCTCGCCCGTTTCTGGGTCCATAACGGCTTCCTCTCGATGGCCGGCGGCGAGAAGATGTCGAAGAGCCTCGGCAACGTCGTCACCGTCGGCGAGCTGCTCGAGCAGGGCCATAAGGGCGAGACGCTCCGCTTCGCCTTGCTCTCGGCCCATTACCGCCAGCCGCTGGAATGGTCGTCCCAGCTCGTCGCCCAAGCCAAGGCGACGCTCGACCGGCTCTACCGCGCCGCCGGCGAGGCGGAGGCCGGGGAGGTGGATGGCGGCGTGCTCGGCGCGCTGGCCGACGACCTCAACACGCCGCTCGCTCTCTCGCGCCTGTCCGCGATCGAAGATCCGGCGGTGCTTCGCGCCTCGGCGAGCCTGCTCGGCCTGCTCGAAGCCGGCGCATCCGTCTGGTTCCGGGGCGAGGGCGATGCGCGGATAGACGCGCTCGTCGTCGCGCGCGCCGAGGCCAAGGCCCGCCGCGACTTCGCCGCAGCCGACCGCATCCGCGCAGAGCTCGCCGGGGAGGGCGTGCTGCTCGAGGACGGGCCTGGGGGCACGATTTGGCGTCGCGCCTAATTCCTCCCCATCGCCAGATGGGGAGGGGGACCACCCGCAGGGTGGTGGAGGGGTAGAGGGCTCCGACTCCGCGGTCCTGCACTGCATCCTCGGAGGCCCGGGACATTTACCCCTCCACCATGCTCCGCATGGTCCCCCTCCCCATGCGTCCCGCATGGGGAGGAACGGTGCGGCCAGCTGTAAAGGGTCCTTGACACTATCGACGCGTTGAATGTAAAGGCTCCTTTCCAGGAGACTTCGCATGAACAACCGCCGTTACTATCTCGAGCTCGGCGCCGCTTTCGCGCTCTACGCCGCGCTCATCATCGCTTCGAACCTGATCGACGACGCCTTCCACGTCACCGGTGGCGCCCGGATCGCGCTTGCCTTGACGCCGATGATCGGCGCCGCGGCGGCGGGTTGGGCGGTGATGCGCGGCATCTGGCGGATGGACGAGCTCCAGCGCCGGATCCAGCTCGACGCCATCGCCATGGCCTTCCTCGCCACCGCTTTGATCACCTTCGGCTGGGGCTTCGCCGAGGAAGCCGGTGCGCCGCGCCTCTCCGCCTTCCTGGTCTGGCCCGTGATGGCCGTCTGCTGGATGATCGGGCTCGTCATCGCCCGGAGCCGCTACCGGTGAACAACCGCCTCAAGGAGCTGCGCGCCGGGCGCAGCTGGAGCCAAAGCGATCTCGCCGAGGCGCTCCAGGTTTCCCGCCAGACCGTCAACGCGATCGAGAACGGCCGCTACGACCCCAGCCTTCCGCTCGCTTTCACCATCGCCGCGCTCTTCGCCCTCACCATCGAAGACATTTTCCATCCCTGAAAGGACCTTCCCATGCGTCCCCTCAAGATTTTCGCCGCCTTGTTCCTCCTGCTCTTCGCAGGGTCCCAGGCCCTTGCTACAGAGCCGGCGGCGCCGCGCTTCACCGTCACCGTCCAGGGCTCGGGCCCGGACGTCATCCTCATTCCCGGCCTGGCCTCCTCAACCGCGGTCTGGAACGCGACCGCGGAGCGCCTCAGGGCCCGCTTTCGCGTCCATCTCGTCCAGGTTGCGGGTTTCGCCGGCGCGCCGGTCGCGGGCAATGCCGAGGGCCTGGTCGTCGCGCCGCTCGCCGAAGCGCTGGCCGCCTACATTGCCGAAAACCGCCTGCGGGCTCCCGCGGTCATCGGTCATTCCCTCGGCGGCGAGACCGCTTTGATGCTGGCGGCGCGCCATCCAGAGGCGGTCGGCCGCATCATGGCCGTCGATTCGCTGCCTTTCTACAGCCTGCTCTTCAACCCTGCCGCGACCGTCGAATCGGTCCGCCCGCAGGCCGATGCGATGCGCGCCGCTTTGCTCGCGCAGACCGATGAGCAGGCGGCCGCAGCGGCGGACGCGAGCATGGCCCGCCTCGTCCGCACCGAATCGGCACGGGCCGCGCCGACCGCCTGGGGGCGCGCCTCCGACCGCGGCGTCGTCGCCCGGGCGATCCACGAACTGATCACCACCGATCTGCGTCCCGAGCTCGGCCGGATCCGCGCGCCGCTGACCGTTCTCTACGCCTGGGACCCCCTCTACGGAGTTCCGGCCGAAGCGATCGACGGCGTCTTCCGCTCGGCCTACGCAAATGCCCCCGGCGCAACCCTGCAGCGCATCGACGGAAGCTTCCACTTCATCATGGTGGACCAGCCCGAAGCCTTCGCCGCAGCGGTCGACCGCTTCCTCCAATAGGCGCGGTGGCGGTCGGCGCGCGGCGCCTCTATAGGCGCCGGGTGCCGACTGCCTTGTACAATCGCGACATCCTCCGCCTCGCCGCTTCGATCCCGCATCTTGGCCGCCTCGACGATGCGCAGGCGAGCGCGGAGAGGCGTTCGCCGGTCTGCGGCAGCCGCGTCGTCGTCGACCTGACCCTCGATAAGGAGGGGCGGGTGGCGGCAGTTGGTCAGGAGGTGAAGGCCTGCGCGCTCGGCCAGGCCTCCTCCGCCTTGATGGCCGGTCACGCTGTCGGGCGTTACCCCGGCGAGGTGGCGGAGGCGCGCGACGCCTTCGCGGCCTGGCTGCGCGGCGAGCGCGACGACCCGGGCGACTGGCCCGGCCTCGGCGTCTTCGCCGACGCCCGCGCCTATCCCGCCCGCCACGCCTCGATCCTGCTCGCTTTCGAGGCCGCCGCCGAAGCGGCGCTAGAGGCGGCGGCGCGATGAACGGCGAAACTCCGCACGCCGCCGCGCTGCTGCTTCGCGACGGCGTGATCATGCTCGGCGCCGCGATGCTGTTCGTGATGCTGTTCCGCCGGCTGGGGCTCGGCGCGGTGCTCGGCTACCTCGTCGCCGGTGCGATCGTCGGGCCGCACGCGCTGGGGCTGATCGGGGCGCCCGAGGAGATGCTCCACGTCGCCGATTTCGGAATCGTGCTGCTGCTCTTCCTGGTCGGCCTCGAGCTCAATCCCAGCCGGCTGCTGCGGCTCAGGCACGACATTTTCGGGCTCGGCCTGCTCCAGGTCGCCGCCAGCGGCATCGTCCTCGCGGGTCTGGTCTATGCCGTCGGCGGCTTCAGCCTCGCCGCCTCGCTCGCCATCGGGCTCCCGCTCGCTCTCTCGTCGACCGCGCAGGTTCTGCCGAGCCTTCGCTCCTCGGGCGACATCCACACTCCGTCGGGAGAGCGCGCCTTCTCGATCCTGCTCTTCCAGGACCTCTCGATCGTGCCCTTGATCACGATCATCGCCGCCTTGTCGCGCGCACCGCTCGATCCGTCGGCGCCGCCGGGCTGGCAGCTCGCGCTCTACACATTGGGCGCGATCGGATTCCTCATCCTCGCCGGCCATTTCCTGATCAACCCCTTGTTCCGCCTGGTCGGCCGGATTTCCGAGCGCGAGCTGTTCGTCGTTGCCGGGCTGTTCATCGTCCTCGCCTCGGCCGCGGTGATGGAGGCGCTCAACCTTTCCGCCGCGCTCGGCGCCTTCGTCGCCGGCGTGATGCTCGCCGATTCGCCCTACCGGCACGAGCTCGAGGCGGACATCGATCCGTTCCGCTCGATTCTGCTCGGGCTGTTCTTCGTCTCGATCGGGATGATGCTCGATCTCGGCGCGATCACCCGCAGCCCCGGCTTCGTCATCGGCATGGCCATTGCCCTGATCGCGGTGAAGGCGGCAGTGCTCTTCGGCCTCGCCCGCATGTTCGGGGTCGAGAGGCGGCGCGCGCTGAAGCTCGGGCTGTTGCTCAGTCAGGGCGGGGAGTTCGCGTTCGTCCTGTTCGCCGCCGCCCAGCGCGCGGTGCTGATCGAGGCGGAGGCGGCGAGCCTGTTCGGAGCGATCGTCACTTTGTCGATGGCGACGACGCCCTTCCTGATGATGCTCAACGACAAGCTCGACCAGCGCGCGTCGCGCCGCCAGGGCGACGGGCTCGACGGGCCGGGAGAATCCGCCCCGTCGCGGGCGATCGTGGTCGGCTACGGGCGCTTCGGCCAGACCGTCTCGCAGATCATGATGGCCAAGGAGATCGGCGTCACCCTGATCGATTCGAAGCCGAGCCAGATCGAGATCTCGGGCAGCTTCGGCATGAAGGTCTATTATGGCGACGGC
>DASVVP010000060.1:0-3059 GCA_036386495.1 Allosphingosinicella sp. | reverse complement strand
CCCGGAGCTGGTGGTCCCGCCGGCGCTGCCGGAGGACGTCGTGCCGCCGGGGCTAACGTTGCTAGAGCCGCCTGCGCCGGTCACGGGCGGGCGAGTCGCCGAGGTGCCGCCGGCCGGAGCGCCGCCGACCGAACCGGTCGTGCTCGCGCCGGTCGCAGCCGCAGTGCCGCCGCCGGTGGTCGTGCCGGCGGTGCCGCCACGTCCGCCCGCAGCGGTCCCGCCGCCGGCCGCCGCGGTCGCGGTGGCCGGGCGAACCTGGCCGCCCGACATCATGTAGCCGTGCAGGTCGTTGGAGAACTTGCCGAGCTCCTCGACGAGCGCCTTGTTGCGCCGCATCAGCCAGTTGTACGCCATCACGGCCGGAACCGCGACGACGAGGCCGAGCGCCGTCATGATCAGCGCTTCGCCGACCGGACCGGCGACCGCGTCGATCGAGGCCTGACCGGCGGCGCCGATCCGGATCAGCGCGCGATAGATGCCGACCACGGTGCCGAACAGCCCGACGAACGGAGCGGTCGAGCCGACCGTCGCGAGCAGCGCGAGGCCGGTCGAGAGGCGGGCCGCGATCGCGCCCTGGCTGCGGGCGAGCGAGTTGAGCATCCAGTCATGCTGATCGATCGGATCGGTCAGCTTGTCGTGCTGCTCCAGCGCGCGGATGCCGTCGTCGACGATCTGGCGATAGGCGCTGTTCTTCTCGAGCTTCTGGGCGCCCTCGCGCAAATTCGCGGATTGCCAGAAAGTGGTGCGCGCACGCCGTCCCTGGTTGAAGATCTTCTGCTGCTCGAACAGCTTCACGAACAGGATGTACCAGGACGCCGCCGACATCAGAACGAGGATGCCGAAGGTCGCGTAGGCGATGACGCCGCCTTCGGACAGCGCTCGGAACAGGCCATAGGGGTTTTCTTCGCCGCCGGCTGCTGGTTGGGTCATGATCTCAAGTTCCTCTCATCGACAATGGGTATGGCTCGGCCCGGCGGGCCGCGATCTTATTGGTCGGGCAGGGTCCACCGAACGCTGCGCGTCGCAGTCCCGGCGATGTTGTTGCCTTCGGTGTCCTGCGCCGGGGTGAAGCGGAAGCGGCGCTGGGCGAGGCTGCACGCGGTGCTGTCCAGCGCTCCGTTGCCGCTCGAACGCGAGACGGTGCATCCCGTCACCCGGCCGTCGGCCCCGACCGTCATCCGGATCGTGGTCGTCCCCTGCGCCTCGGCGCGGATCGCCGAAGCCGGATAGTCCTCGTCCGTGATCGTCCCGCTGCGCTGGACCGGCTGACGCGCGGCCTGCCGCGGGGGCGGAGGCGGCGGCGGAGGCGGAGGCGGAGGCGGAGGCGAAACCGGGGCGATCGGCGCCGGCGGGGCCGGCGGCGAGAAGTTGGGCGGAGTGAACGGAGGCGGCGGAGGCGCCGTCATCGGGTTCGGATTCTGCACCCGGTTCAGCACCGGTGGCGCGGAGATCGGCGGCGGCTGGGTCGGCTGGTCGGGCGGCGGGGGCGGAGGCTCCTCCTCGGGGGGCGGCGGCTCCTCGACGTCGAAGGTCTTGAGGTCTTCCCTGGCCTTCTCGATGACTCTCATCGCCAGACCGCTGACGAATGCGTAGCCCAATATGGCGTGCAGGAGGGCGACGATGACGATAGCCCAGATGCGGCCGGCGCTCATCTTTTGATCAGCATATGCCATTAATCAGCCACACTCCCATTTGTTTAGACAGACCGGCAGACGCACAACGCAGCGATCCAGCTTCGGTTCACCGGCTCCTTGCGGGGTCGATGAAGGCTGGTCCTCTAATGCGGCTCGGGAGGCGACGCAATCCCTCGGTGAGGGTGCGAAACAATGGCGGTTTTCCGCGGCAATCGCCGGTTAAGGCGGTTTTGGCTAGGCCGTGAAGGAGCGCAGGGAAGGACTGATAATGAGTATCACGAGCATCGCGGCGGCCGCCCTCATCGCCCTGTCGTCCGGCTACGCCGTTGATTCGCAAGCGCCTTCCGCGGCGGCGGCCACGCCGGCGCTCACATTCGCGGACGCCGCCGACCTCGCCCTCGCCGCGCCGGTCGCCGCCCATGTCCGGGTCGTCCGCGCCCGGACGCTTCGCGAGCGCGATGCGCCGGGTGTCGCCCCCGGCTGGCGCCGCTTCCTGGTCGAGGCGGACGTCGTCACGCTGATTCGCAGCCCCGGATCGCTGCCCGCGCGGGTCAGCTGGCTGGTCGATCTCCCGGATGATTCGCGGGGGCGGGCCGCGAAGCTGCAGCGCCGGACCGAGCTGCTCCTGCTCGCAGCGCCGGTCGCCGGGCGGCCTGGCGAGTTGCGCCTCGCCGCCCGCGACGCGCAGCTATCCTACACCCCTGTCGAGGCCGAGCGCCTTCGCGCCATCCTGCGCGAAGCGAGCGCGCGGGATGGCGCGCCGCAGATCGTCGCCGTCGGACGCGCTTTCCACGTGCCGGGCGCCGTCGCGGGCGAGAGCGAGACCCAGATCTTCCTCCAGACCGCAGCGGACCGGCCGGTCTCGCTCAGCGTCCTGCGGCGCCCGGGCGAGCAGCCACGGTGGGCCGTCTCGCTCGCCGAGATGGTCGACGACAATGCCGCGGCGCCGCGCCCGCAGACCTTGCTCTGGTACCGGCTCGCCTGCGGCCTGCCGCGATCGCTGCCGGCGCAGAGCCTGGCCCAGGCCTCGCGCGAGGAGGCGGCGGCGATCCGCGCCGATTATCGCCTGATCCTCGATTCCTTGGGGCCCTGCGCCCGGAACCGCGTCGCCCGCTGACCCACCTCAGAAGGAGGCGAGCTCGACTCCGACGCCGGCGCAATCGGGATAGATGTCGGGCTTGCGCGAGCTCACCCGCAGCGCCGCCACGCCGCGCCGCGCCGCGACCAGATCGTAGACCTCGCGCACCACCGTCTCCTGCAGGTTGAAGCGCCGGCCGCGCACCAGAGCCGCGACCTCGCTTCGCAGGAAATCGTAATCCCAGGCGGATTCGGGATCGTCGTCCGCCGCGAAATGCGCCTCCTCGACCCAGACCTCGATGGTCAGGCTGAGTCGCTGCGGCTTGCCGATCTCGAAGTCGTGGAAGC
>DASVVP010000059.1:0-5910 GCA_036386495.1 Allosphingosinicella sp. | reverse complement strand
CGTCCTGCGCCATCTGGTTCGGAGTCGCCGGGGTGCCATCCGCATACTGGACCTGGTTGGGCCTGAGGGGCGGCGGCATGGCGAGGTTGAGGTTCGGGAAATAGGGGTTGAAATACAGGTTCGGTCCCGGACGGTTCTCGGCCGGGAGCACCTCGCCATGTTCGTTCCGGTAGGTCGCCGGGTTGCGATAACCGGTCAGCAGCGAGGTGATGTAGTCCGCGCCGCCGTGCCGGGCCTTGACGATCAGCGACAGGTCCGGCGGCACGGAATTGTTGTTCGCGGCGCGTGCCGCGGTGGCGTTAGGGTAAGGGCTCGGGAAGCGATCGGCGGGAAGGCCCGGGCGGGTGTTCGGCTCCCCGGTTTGCGGGTTCACGTCGGGAACCTGGACCTCGGACGCGATCTTGCGGATCTCGGCCTCGTTGTATCCGATCTCAGCCAGGTTGCGGAACGCGACATAGTTGAGGCTGTGGCAGCCTGCGCAGACCTGGCTGTAGACCTGGAAACCGCGCTGCAGCTGGCGCTGGTCGAAGCGGCCGAAGGGGCCGTCGCTGGCCTGGGGATGGTTTTCCGGCTCGAGGTGGAAGCGGTGCTCGGCGCTCTCGTGATGCTCGGCGCCCAGATATTCGATCGTGCCCCAGAGCAGCGACCAGAAGGCGACGAAGACGAAGCCGAGGCCAGCCAGGATTCCGAAGATGCGAACCATGTGCTTGTCAGTCCCTTCAGGCGGTCGTCGTCTGGGCGGCGGGCGTGCCGTAGGGCGCTGCTTCCGCCCCCTCGCCGTGGAGTACGCTTTCGGAGATCGAATTGGGCAGCAGCAGCGTCCGCTCCACCTTCGAGAGGATGGGGAGAATGATGAGAAAGTGAGCGAAATAATAGATGGTCGCGAGCTGGGAGATCATGACGTAGGGCTGCTCGGCCGGCATGCCGCCGCAATAACCGAGCACCAGCACGTCGACGACCAGGATCCAGAAGAACAGACGGAAGGTCGGTCGGTAATTGCCCGAGCGCACCGGCGACGGATCGAGCCAGCTCATGAAGAAGAGCAGCACGATCGACCCGAACATCGCGATCACGCCCCACAGCTTGGCGGGCAGGATGAAATCCTCAGTGAAGGCGCGCAGGATCGCGTAGAAGGGCCAGAAATACCATTCGGGCACGATGTGCGCCGGCGTCGCCAGCGGGTCGGCCGGAATGTAATTGTCGGCATGGCCGAGATAATTGGGCGCGAAGAACACCACCGCCGCCAGCGCCAGCATGAAGATGGCGAGCGCGAAGCCGTCCTTGGCGGTGTAATAAGGATGGAAGGGCACCGTGTCCTGCGGCCCCTTGACGTCGACGCCGGTCGGGTTGCTCGAGCCCGGAATGTGCAGCGCCCAGATGTGGAGGATGATCACCCCCGCGATCACGAAGGGCAGCAGGTAATGCAGGGAGAAGAAGCGGGTCAGGGTCGACTGGTCGGGCGCGAAGCTGCCCAGCAGCCACGTCTGCAGCGCCTCGCCGACGAGCGGGATGGCGCCGAACAGGCCGGTGATCACCTTGGCGCCCCAGAAGCTCATCTGCCCCCAGGGGAGCACATAGCCCATGAAGGCGGTCGCCATCATCAGCAGGAAGATTACCAGGCCGAGCAGCCACACCATCTCGCGCGGCGCCTTGTAGGAGCCGTAATAGAGGCCGCGGAAGATGTGGATGTAGGTGACGATGAAGAAGAAGCTGGCGCCGTTGGCGTGCAGGTAGCGCAGGAACCAGCCCTGGTTCACGTTGCGCATGATGTGCTCGACCGAGGCGAAGGCGGTGTCGGCATTGGCGTTGTAATGCATCGCCAGCACGATGCCGGTGACGATCTGAATCGCCAGCGCCACGCCCGCGAGCACGCCGAAATTCCAGAAGTGGTTCAAGTTGCGCGGCACCGGATAGCCGCCGCCGACCGCGCCGTGGACCAGGCGCGGCAGCGGCAGGCGCTGGTCGATCCAGCGCATGAAGCCGGACTTGGGTTCGTATTGCTGCGCCCAGGGAAAGCCCATCTCTTCTACCTCAGCCGATCCGGACGGTCGTGTCGGTCATGAACACATATTCCGGCACCTGCAGGTTGAGCGGGGCCGGACCGCGGCGGATGCGCCCCGCCGTGTCGTAATGCGAGCCGTGGCACGGGCAGAAATAGCCGCCATACTCGCCGCGATTCTCGCCCTCCGCCGTGCCGAGCGGGACGCAGCCCAAATGGGTGCAGACGCCGAGGGTGATCAGCCATTGCGGCTTGCCCTCGGCGGTGCGCTCGGCGAGCGACTGCGGATCGCGCAGGCTGGAGATGTCGACGCTGTTCGCGGCCTGCCGCTCCTGCGGCGTCAGGTGGCGGATGAAGATCGGCTGCTTGCGCCAGATCGTCTTGATCGCCTGCCCGGGCTGGATCGCCGACACGTCGACGTCGATCGAGGCCAGCGCGAGCACGTCGGCCGACGGGTTCATCTGGTTGACCAGGGGATAGACGAGGGCCGCGGCGCCGACTCCCGCGAAGCTCACCGCCGCGATGTTGATGAAGTCGCGCCGGCGGACCCCGTCTTCGCCGTGGCCGCCGTCGCCGGCCGGTGCGGCCGCTCCATCGGTATGTTCAACCGTCGCCATAAGGTCCTTCAGCGATCAAAACCGGACAAGCGGAACGCCGCCGGGAAGCCGGACGCAATGCCCGGCGGCGGCTCGCGGCGCCTGATAGCCGCGCACGCCGCGCTTTGCCAACCGTGATTTTGAAAGCAGGTCGGCAGAGTGGTTCGCGCAGAGGCGCGGAGGCGGAGGGACCGGGGACAATTAGGTAACTGTCCCCTTCGGCTGAGCTGTCGTCTGGAGCCGGATTGTGGCATTCGGCGCGCGATGCGGAGCGAAGCCGATCCCGCCGACGCGATCGTCCTTCCCGGCGTGCTCCGGGCGCTCGCCTCGACCAACGCGTTGATCGCGCACTCGGTCGCCACTTTGAGCCCAGAGGATCCGGGCTATTTCGGGCCGGGCAGCATGAGCTGGCGGATCTTCTCGCATGCGAGCTACGGCGCATCGGGCATCGCAGCCGTCCTGGTCCAGGCGCTCCACCCGGTGGCGATGGCGATCGTCGACCGCCACAGCGCCTTCCGCATCGACGCCTGGCGGCGCGCGCACCTCACCGCGGACTATGTCTTCACCATCACCTTCGCCGGCCGCCGCGGCGCGGATGCCGCGGCGGCGGCCGTCCGGCGCATCCATGCTGGAATCGGCGGCGACGACCCCGCCACGGGTGCGCCGCGCCGGGCCGACGAGCCTGAGCTGCTGCTCTGGGTGCACGCCGTCCACACCGAATATGCGCTGCGCGGCTACGAGGCGTTCGCGGCGCTGCTCCCCGAGCCGGAAGCGGACCGCTTCGTCGCCGAGCAGGTGGCGGCCGCCGCGCTCGTCGGCCTCGATCGCGCCATCGTCCCCGCGACCCGGGCGGAGCTGCGCGCCTATCTGGTCTCCGTGCCCGGGCTGGCCGTGGGGGAGCCGGCGCGACGCTTCTCGCGGATGCTGACGGACGCGAGGATGCCGCCGACGATGCGGCCCTTCTGGGCGCTGCACCTTGCCGCCGCGGCCCATCTCCTTCCGCCCGAGGTCCGCGCCGGCTACGCGCTGCCGCGCTGGCTGCCGCAAGGCCGCATCGCCCGCTTGGCGATGGTCGCTTCCTTCTCCGCAATGACCCACGGCTACCGCCTGTTCCGTCCGGTCCGCAAGGCGCGGCGCCACATGCGCGAGGTCGAGCGCGCCCTCGCGGCGGGAAGCGCCGCTTCGGCCGGTCAGTAGTAAACCGACCGGGGGCAGTCCCCGTCGATGGTGATGACGTCGGGATCGGGCCGCGGCAGCGGCTGGGCGACGCCGGCGTCGCAGCGGGGCAGCCGGAATTCGACGGTCGGACCGCGGATGCGCACATATTGGCCGCGATGGCCCTCCAGCACGAGGTCCCGCAGCACGCGCCGCCGCCACAGGCCGACCGCGGTGCGGCGCAGCACCGAGGGCTCGCCCGGACCGGGATCGACCCAAAGGAGCCTGCCGTCCGGGCCGAAGATCGCCATCAGGCGGACGGTTCCGGCAACCCGTGCGCGGGCGGCAGCGGCCGGATAGTCATCGCCGGACACGGAGAGCGAACGCACGCGGTTTTCCGGCGGGAAGCCTGCGATCCCGGTGCAGCAGCCGGCGCGGTCGAGGGCCGATTGCAGCGCGCTCCGCGCCTGCCACAGGTCCGCCTCGGCGAGCGCCGCGAGGACGCGCGCGCCGGCCGTCCAGTGCGGCTCGCCGCCGCGATCGAAGAGGCGCACGGCCCGCGCCACGATCGCTTCGATGATGAGCACGTCCTCGCCGGCGAGCGCGGCGGGCTGGATGTGGAGGCGGGGCAGCTGCTCGAGAGCGAGGCCGAACGTCGCTTCCTCCGCCAGCAGCGCCTGCAGCAGCCGCAGCCGGAGGTTCAGCGGGGCTTCGTCCGGAAGGATTGAGGCGGCTTCGCCCGGATCGTAGCCCGGCGACCAGGCGAGCAGCAAAGCGGCCGCGAGCCTGCGCCGGGGATCGGGATCCGACGGTTGCCGCGCCACCCACGAGCGGAGGAAGGCGAGGGATTCGGGATCGGACAGGAGGCGCTCGCGCTCGGCGCGGGTCAGCAGCGGGTCGTCGGCCGCCGGCTCGTGCTGGCCGCGCAGCCAGAGCAGCCGCCGGATGTCGTCGCGCCGCGCCCGCGCCCGCGCGTCGACCGTCCCCTCGCCGTAGAGCTCGAACAGGCGCCAGAGCGCGAGACTGCCCGCGTCGCGCCGGAGCGGATCGCCGGCATAGGCCTCGAGCAGGGCCAGCGCCGCCTGCGGATCGCGCCGCCGGCACTCCGCCGGGGCCCAGCCCGGGTGGAGCAGGCCGTAAGCGAGCACGCCGACCGCGTCGCCGGGGAGATCGCCGGTCGCTGCCAACGAGGGATTGCCGCAGGCCCGGAGCGCGGCGCGGGCCTCGGCGGCCGGCATCGCGCGCTCGCCCGCCCGCCCGGTGCCGGGCGAGAGCTGGGCCGGGGCCTGCGCCGCCATGCAGAGGCAGGCGAGGACAAAGCCAAGGCGAAGGATCAGGGCGGACACGATGCGAAGAGCCGCTGAATCCCCGCCGCTGTCAAGGCGATCGCCCGGCGGCGTGGCCGGGCGGGCGGCGCCCTTATTCGCAGCGCATCGTGGGCCGGTATATTTGCATGGCGTTGGTGCCGGAATTCCCGCCCAGGGTGATCCCGCCGCCGGGCAGGAAGATCCGGCCGCCGATCACCGCGCTGCCCTTGAGGCCGTGGACCGCGATGGGGAGGTCCGGCAGCGTCGTCCAGCGATCGGCGCGGGGATCGTAGGCGTAGGTGTTGGGCGTCAGGCCGAGCACGTGCGTGCGCTCGCCCTCGCCGCCGAAGACGAACATGCAGCCGGCATGGGCAGCGCCGGTGATGCCGCCGCGGGGGGCCGGCAGCGGCGCGCCCCTGCTCCAGCGGCGGGTCGCGGGGTCGTAGATTTCGATCACATCGACCCGCTCGGCCATCGCGCCCGGACCGGTGCGGCCGCCGGCGACATAGATCTTGCCGTCGATCGCCACCATCGCCAGGTGATTGCGCTGGGTCGGCAGGTCGGGAAGCCTTTCCCACCGGTCGGTCGCCGGGTCGTAGACCTCGAAGGCGGAGCCGCCGGGCGGGCGGCCGCCGGCGACGTAGATCCTGCCGTCGATCACGGCCTTGCCGCCGCCGCTCCGCGCAGTCGGCATCGGCGCGCGCGGAACCCAGCCGCCGACCGCCGGATCGTGCATCCAGACTTGATTCACAAAGACTTCGGGCCGCCCGGTGCTCGCCCCTTCGATCTCGCCGCCGATCAAATAGAGCCTGCCGCCGACCGCGGCGACATGGGTGTGGTGGATCGGCTGGGG
>DASVVP010000058.1:0-18171 GCA_036386495.1 Allosphingosinicella sp. | reverse complement strand
CTGCTGATCGCGGCGGCGGCGATGCTCGGCGCGGTGCTGCTCGCAATGTCGGCGCTGAAGGACCAGGCGAGCTATTTCTACGCGCCCGCCGACGTCCGCGCCAAGGGCCTGCCGCTCGATCGTTCGGTGCGCGTCGGCGGGATGGTCAAGGCGGGTTCGATCCAGCGCCAGGCGGACGGCGTCACCATCCGCTTCCTGGTCGGCGACGGCAGCGATGCCGTCGTCCCCGTCGAATATCGCGGCATCACGCCGGAGCTGTTCCGCGAGAATGCGGGTGTGATCGCGGAAGGGCGCTTCCGTCCCGACGGCAGCTTCGCGGCGACCGAGATTCTCGCCCGCCACGACGAGAATTACATGCCCCCCGAACTCGCCGAGCGGAACGGGCGGCCGGTCCATAGGTCGGACAGCGTCGAATGATCGCCGAGGCCGGCCTCGCCGCTCTGTGGCTCGCGGCCGCTCTGTCGCTGCTCCAGCTCGCGCTCGGAGTCATGGCGCTCAAGTTCCTCCCCGCGAGTGAAGCTCGTGGGGAGGGGGACCATGCGCAGCATGGTGGAGGGGTAGCTGACGAGGCCGAGACAATACCCCTCCACCACCCTTCGGGTGGTCCCCATCCCCATCTCGCGATGGGGAGGAACCCGCTCGCCGGGGCTGTCCGCCCCATCGCCGTGGCACAGGCGGCGCTTGCGGCGCTCGCCTTCCTCGCCTTGATCCTGCTCTTCCTCCGCACCGATCTGTCGGTCGCTTTGGTCGCGGCCAACAGCCATTCGATGAAGCCGTTCATCTACAAGTTCGCCGGCGCCTGGGGCAATCACGAGGGCTCGATGCTGCTCTGGGTAACGGTGCTCGCCGTCGCGGGCGCCGCCGTCGCCTGGCTCGAGCGGCGGCTTCCCGAGCGGACGCTGATCGCGACGCTGGCGGCGCAGGCGGCGATCGGGCTCGGCTTCTATGCCTTTTTGCTCTTCTCCTCGAACCCGTTCAAGCGGCTGAGCCCGGTGCCGGTCGAGGGCAACGGCCTCAATCCGCTGCTGCAGGACCCGGGCCTCGCCTTCCACCCGCCGACCCTCTATTTCGGCTATGTCGGCATCTCGATCGCATTCTCCTTCGCGGTCGGCGCCCTCGTCACGCGCGACGTCGGGCCTTTGTTCGCGCGGGCGATGCGGCCCTGGGTGCTCGGCGCCTGGATCTTCCTCACGCTCGGCATCACCGCGGGCTCCTATTGGGCCTATTACGAGCTCGGCTGGGGCGGCTGGTGGTTCTGGGACCCGGTCGAGAACGCCTCGCTGATGCCGTGGCTGGCGGCGACCGCCTTGCTGCATTCGGTGACGGTGCTGGCGACGCGCGGCGCGCTGCGCGCCTGGACGGTGATGCTCGCGGTGGTCGCCTTCTCGATGTCGATGGTCGGCACCTTCCTGGTCCGATCGGGCATCCTCACCAGCGTCCACTCCTTCGCCGTGGATCCCGAGCGGGGCGCCTTCATCCTGATCCTGCTCGCACTTTACATCGGCGGCGCGCTGACCCTGTTCGGCCTGCGCGTCCACACGGTGAAGGAAGGCTCGACCTTCGAGCCGGTCAGCCGCGAGGGCGCGCTCGTCGCCAACAATCTTTTCCTGTGCGTCGTGCTCGGGCTGGTGCTGATCGGCACGCTCTACCCGCTCGTCACCGAGGCGATCGGCGAGAAGATTTCGGTCGGGCCGCCTTATTTCAACCTGGTCACGGGCCCCATCGTCCTCGTCCTCGTCATCGTCATGGCGGCGGGACCGCTGCTGAGGTGGCGCAGCGACCGCGCCGGGGCCCTGGTGCGGCGGCTCGCCATCCCCGTCCTGTTGACCTCGATCGCCCTGCTCGCGTCCATTTCGTTCACTTCGCAGATCCGGGTCCTGCCGCTTCTCGGCCTCGTTCTCGCGGTCGGCGTCGCCGCGGCCAGCCTCGCGCCTTTGTGGGGCCGCAATCTGCGCCGGACGCCGCTCCACATCTGGGGGATGGCGATCGCCCATCTCGGCATCGCCGTCAGCCTGGCCGGGATGGCGTCGGAAAGCGCGTTCACGCAGGAGCGGCTCATCGCCCTGCGTCCGGGCCAGTCGACCGCGGTCGGACCCTACAGCATCCGCTTCGACCAGGTGGCGCCGGTCGCTGGGCCCAACTGGACGGCGGTGGAGGCCCAGCTCACGGTCCGCCGGGGAGAAGGGGGCGCCTTCACCATGCGACCGCAGGCGCGGATGTTCAGCTCGCCGCCGCAACCGACCAGCGAAGCCGACATCGCGACGATGTGGAACGGCCAGCTCTACACCGTACTCGGCGATAACGATCCGCAGGGGCGCTGGCAGCTGCGCCTGTGGTGGAAGCCGTTCGTGACCCTGATCTGGCTCGGGGGCTTCCTGGTGGCGCTGGGCGGCCTGCTCGCGCTCGCGGGCCGCCTCTGGCGCGAGCGACGGGCGCGGCGCGTCGAGCGCGGGCCGGCGGAGGCCTGGGCGTGAGGCGCATCATCCTCTGGGCGCCGCTCGCCGCCTTCGTCCTGTTCGTGATCCTCGTCACCGCCTATCTGCGCGCGCCCTCGGACACGGCGATTCGCTCCCACCTGGTCGGCCGGCCGCTACCGCAGTTCGCGCTGCAGCCCGCGGTGCCGTCTCATCCGGGCCTCGGCGCCGCGGACCTGCGCACCGGGCAGCCGCGTCTCCTCAACGTCTTCGCGAGCTGGTGCGGGCCCTGCGTCGTCGAGGCGCCCCAGCTGATGGCCCTGAGGCGGCGCGGCGTCCCGATCGACGCGATCGCCATCCGCGACCGCAGCGAGGACGTCGCTGCCTTCCTCGCCCGCTACGGCGACCCGTTCGAGCGCATCGGCAGCGACCCGAACACGCAGGTCCAGATCGCGCTCGGCTCATCCGGGGTCCCCGAGACCTTCGTGATCGATGGACGCGGCACCGTCCGCTACCAGCATATCGGCCCGATCGCCGACAGCGACGTGCCGGCCCTGATCGCGGCGTGGGAGGCGGCACGACAATGATCGGGACCTCCGAGACCCGTTCGCATCGAGTGAAGTCGAGATGCCCTTTCGAGCGAAGTCGAGAACGGGAAGGCCTCGGCTTCGCTCGGCACCGGTCCTCGACTACACTCGGACCGAACGGGTGGAGGGTCCGCTGCCTGTTCTTCGCAGTCTTTCTCGCCTCCGCCACCCCGGCGCTCGCCCAGTCGCGCCTTCCGCCGGCCGCGCTAGCCGACACCCAGCTCCCGGATTCGCGCCAGGAGGCGCAGGCGCGGGCGCTGATGGAGACTTTGCGCTGCATCGTCTGCCAGGGCCAGTCGATCGCCGATTCGGACGCGGACATGGCGGGCGACATGCGGGCGCTCGTCCGCCAGCGCATCCGCGCCGGCGAGCGGCCCGAGGCGATCCGCCATTGGCTGATCGAGCGCTACGGCAATTGGGTGAGCTACCAGCCGCCGGTCGAGCCGCTTACCTGGCCGCTCTGGGCCGCGCCCGTCGTCCTGTTGCTCGGTGGGTTCCTGCTCGCGCGCGGCCGCTTCAAGCGAAAGGCGCGCCGCTGATGGGCTGGGCGATCTTCCTGTTCCTCGCTTTGCTGGTGCTCGCCGCTCTGTGGCGGCTGGCACGGCTGGACGGCGCCTCGCTCCAGTTCCTTGGCGCCGCTTTGCTGCTTGCCCTCGCCGGCTACGCCTGGCAGGGGCAGCCCGGTCTGAGCGGAAGCCCGAAGGCATCTCCCGAGCGTCAGCGGGTCCCCGACAGCGCCTTCGCCGAGACCCGCGAATCGATGCTGGGCACATTCGACACCGCCGCCCGCTGGCTGGGCATGGCCGAAAGCTACCAGCGAGGCGGCGACACGCGCGGCGGCGTCGACATGATCCGGAGCGGCCTGCACCGCCATCCGCGCGACCCGGATCTCTGGGTCGGCCTCGGCAGCGCCCTCGTCCTCCACGCCGACGGGCTGATGACGCCCGCGGCCGAGCTCGCCTTTCGCCGCGCCGAGGAGATCGCGCCGAGCCATCCCGGGCCGCGCTTCTTCTACGGCCTCGCTCTCGCCCAGAGCGGGCGCTTCGACGAAGCCGAGCGTCTCTGGCGGGCGGTGCTGGCCGGGGCCCCGCAGGACGCCTCCTGGCGGCCGATGATCGAGGAACGCCTCCAAATGATCGAGCGGGCGCGCGCCGCCGGCCAGCTCCCGCCCGCCACGCCGCCGGCGCAGCGCTAGCGCGGGACGGCCGGCGCCGGCTCGGCCGGCTGCCGCCGGGTGGGCGCGCGCGTCGTCGGCTGCTGCCTGACCGGCTCCCGCGTCGTCGGCTGCTGCACGGTGGGCACCCGCGTCGGCTGTCGGACGGTCGGCTGCTGCGTCGGCTCCTGCTGCCGCGGCTGGTCGCGCGGCGGCCGGGGGGTTCCGCGCGGACAGCGCATCGGCCGGTTGTTGCCGTCGGTGCAGACGCCAGGCACCGGAGTACGGCGAAACGGCGGCACGCAGACGATCGGCTGCCGCTGGACCAATTGGCAGTCGCGCGCGGGCGGCGGCGGTGAGGGCGGCGGCGGCGCGGGCGGCGGAGCAGGCGGAGGCGCCGGCGGCGGGGCTGGCGGCGGCGCGGGCGGCGGGGAAGGGGGCGGCCCCGGAGGCGGGGGCGCCGGCGTGAGCCGGGGCGGGGCCGTGGCCGGCTCCCCGGCCGGCGGCGCCTGGAGCTGCGGATCGATGGCCGTCTGCGGCGGCGCGGGCGCGGCTTCCTGCTCGAGATAGGGCACCGCTACCGCACGCCTCGCTTCCAGCTCCGCGACGCGCGCGGCGAGCACGTCGCGCTCGCGGGCGATGCCGGCCACCTCGAGCGCGGCCCAGCCGGCGATGCCGACCGCCAGGGCGGCGGCTCCGACCTGCAGCAGCAGCAGCCGCCTGGCGGCGCGGACGAAGCGCTCGTTGCGGCCGTTCATCGGCGCGAGGCCCGAAGGACGCGGATCGCGAGGACCGCAATGAGCGCGAGCAGGACCGTCCCGGCGCCGAACCCGGCCGCGGCGAGGCTGGCGAACAGCCCGGGCGCGAGCGCCCCGGTGGCGACCGCCCCGATCGCGAACGCCATGACGATTGCCAGCCCCAGCGCGGCCCAGCCCAGGATCACCGGAAGCGCGAGGCCCTGCAGCGCCGGCTCGCGCACGCCCGGCTCGGCGTCGATCCTTCCTCCGCCCAGCAGCGTGCCGATGCCGCCCTCGAGCTCGGTCCAGGGCGAGCCGCGGCGCTCGCCGCGCCAGCGCCGGAAGTCGAGGAAGTGGAGGGCGGTGAAGGGCAGAGGGAGCTTGGCGCCGTCTATCGTCAGCTGGACGAGCTTGCCGGCATCGAGCGCTTCATTGGCCTCCGCGCGGACCCAAAGCGAGGCGCGCGCGGTCGCCGACCAGGCGACGACGACCGCGCCGGCGGCCTCCAGCTCGCGCTCGATCACCTGTGCATAGTCCGCGCTCGGGGCCAGCCGGGCGTCCCACCAGGTCGAATAGCCGCTCTCGCCGATCGCCCCGGCAAGTTCGCCGGCGCGGTCGCGATTCGCGCGCGAATAGGAGACGAAGACGTCCGCCATCGGGCAATGATAGCAGACGCCGCCGCCGCCGTCAGTTCAGAACGGGTCCGATCCGGATCAGGCCGGCTCGAGCTCTTTTTGCACGACCTTGTCGGCCAGCGAGCCGTTGAGCTCGGCGAGATGGTCGAACTCGGCCTCGTAGGTGGCGAGGCCCTGGCTCAGCGACCTCAGCTCCGCATCGAAGCCCTGCATCTCCGCCTCTGGGATCAAGGCCTCGATCTGCTCCCAGCGCGACCAGCCTTCGCGCGGGCCCATGCCGAGCATCTGTCCGCGCCGGCTCGCGATCGCGGAGGTGGCGCGCGAGGTGGCGGAGGAGGGCGCCGTCACCTTCACCTTCATCACCGGCTCGAGCAGATGCGGCTGGGCGGCGGCGAGCGCTTCCGTCATGCCGATGCGGCCCGCGGTACGGAAGGCGATCTCGGAGCTGTCGACACTGTGGTAGCTGCCGTCGACCAGGGTGACGGCGACGTCGACGACCGGGAAGCCCAGCGGCCCCTTCTGCATCGCGTCCCTGACGCCCGCCTCGACGGCGGGGAACCATTGCTTGGGCACCACGCCGCCCGAAATCTTCTCCTCGAAGCGGAAGCCCTCGCCGCGACCCAGCGGCCGCACCTCGATGACGACGTCGCCGAACTGGCCGTGGCCGCCCGACTGCTTCTTGTGGCGGCCGCGTTCGGTGACGGTGCGCCTGATCGACTCCTTGTAGCCGACCGTCGGCATTTTCGAGTCGACGGCAACGCCGTAACGGCGCTTCAGCCGTTCGAGCGTGACCTTGAGATGCTCGTCGTTCACCCCTCTGAGACGGGTCTCGTGAAGGGCCTCGTCCTGCTCCCATTCGAGCATCGGGTCCTCCTCGACCAGGCGGTGCAAAGCGGTCGAAAGTCGTACGTTGTCCTTCCTGTCCTTGGTCGCGATGGCGAGGACATAATTGGCCGCCGGAAGGGAGACGTCCGGCCGGGCCGCCGCGGCCTTGCCGGTGCTCAGCCAGTCGCCGGGGCCGACCCCTTCGGCCTTGGCGATGGCGACGACGTCACCCGCCTGGGCCTGGCCGGCCTTGACC
The DNA here is from genome assembly GCA_036386495.1 of Allosphingosinicella sp. Lineage (GTDB taxonomy): Bacteria > Pseudomonadota > Alphaproteobacteria > Sphingomonadales > Sphingomonadaceae > Allosphingosinicella. The sequence continues at coordinate 11,564 of DASVVP010000058.1, read as the reverse complement.
GTCTTGTCGCCCTGGACGGTGAACAGGGTCCCGATGCGCACCGACTCGCCGTCGCCGGTCTTGAGCTCGGCGCCTTCCTTAAGCGTGCCGCCGAACACCCGGGCATAAGCGAGCCGGCCCATCGAGCCGGCGTTCGAGATTTTGAACACGAAGGCGCAGCCGGTTTCCGCGCCGAGCCGCTTGGCCGCGACGTCCGGCCCCGGCGCGTCGTGGCGGAGGGCCTTCAGCAGGCGGCGGACGCCGAAGCCGTTCAGCGCCGAGCCGAACAGGACCGGCACGACCAGATTCTCCTGGGTCTCCCGGCTGAGGTCCTCGTAGACCACGCGCGGATCGGGCGTCTCGTCCATCAGCAATTGCTCGAGCAGGGTGTCGTCATGATCGGCGAGCTGCTCCAGCAGGTGGAAGCGCGCGGCCTTCTCGCGGTCGGCGAGGTCGGCCGGGATCTCGGTCTGCTCGGAGGCCTTGCCGGGCCGGTAGTGGAAAGCGCGCTCGAGCGCGACGTCGACGAAGCCGCTGATCTTCTCGCCGGAGCGGATCGGGATCTGGCGGGCGAGCAGGGGCGAGGCGCTCATCGGCTGCAGCGCCTCCAGCACGTTCTGGATCGAGCCGCGCGCCTGGTCGATCTTGTTGACGAAGATCATGTGCGGGACGCCGAGGCGCTCCAGCTGGCGCAGCGTCGGCTCGGCGAGGAGGGCCCGGTCGGCGTCCGGATCGACGACGACCAACGCAAGGTCGGCGGCGGCGACGGCGAGCGCGCCGTCGGCGGCGAAGCCGACCGAGCCGGGCGCGTCCAGGAGCGCGTAGCGGTCGCCCATGAAGGAGAGATGCATCAGATTGAGCTCGGTTGAGCCGCCGCGCGCCCGCGCCTCTGGCGTCGAATCGCCGATCGTGGTGCCGGCCGCGACGCTGCCCTGCCGGTCGATCGCTCCGGCCGCAAAAAGAAGGGCCTCGGCGAGGCTGGTCTTACCCGCCCCGCCGGGGCCCACGAGCGCGATGGTTCTGGTGCCTGCAGCTCTTGTGGGCATGAACGTCTCCTTCGTCCGCTTTCGCGGCCCGCGAGGAAGACGCGGCGCCGCGCCGCATGGGAAACGAGAATGAGTTCACCGATTCGGGGGCGAGCGCAAGAGGAGAGTTGCGGGGGCGGCCGCCCGTCAGCGCGCCGCGGGAGCCGCCCGCCGCATCAGGCACAGCCACGGGCCCGCCTCCGGGTGGAGGCCGATCGAGCGGGCGCGCAGCCAGGCGACCGGTGACCATTCCCCAGCCTGCAGGGAGGCGCGGCGAATGACGCTGGCGCCGGACTCGCCGTCGACGGTGCAGCCCTCCCAGAGGATGGCGAGCCGCAGCGGCCGCGACTCATCGTCGACGGGCAGGGCCCGCGCCGCGGGGACCATTGCGAGGTGCCGCCGCGCCGTCTCGTTGGTGGTGACGAGCGGACCCGTCTCCGCGAGCCAGCCGGCGGCCTGCTGCTCGGCGCGCGAGATCCCCGGGGTCCCGGCGAAACAGAGCAGAGCGGACGGAATGAAGAACAAGGCGATCGCCGCCGGCAGGAGTCTCCGTCCCTCCCGCCACAGGGCGACCGTCGCGACGCCGACGACGGCGGACGAAGCGGCGGCGAGGGGAAGGAACATGCGCGGCTTCGGATCGAGCCCGAGCGCGTAGGTGAATATCAGGCCCGCACCCACCGTAAGGCCCAGCAGGGCTAGCAGCACGCGGCGGTTACCGTTAGCTTCGAACGTGTTGCGCGGGGCGGCGGTGAGCAGCAGCGGCGCTGCGAGCAGGGTCAGCCCGTTCTCGGCATGGGTGATGAGGTTGACGATCGGCTTGATCGTCCAGTGCGCCTCGATGCCGTTGGCGGCGCGCCAGCCGGCGATGAAGTCCGGGTTGAAAAAGGCGCTCCGGTTCGTGTCGACCCAGGAAGCGAGCTCGGTCGAGGGGATGCGGGTGTGCCCGAAGGCGAGGCGCAGCCGGAAGAAGGGGTCGCCGGTCGTGACGAGGTAAGCGAGCATCTCGGCGGCGAGCGGGAGGGCGAAGGCTGGCGCTGCCCAAAGCAGGACCCGTTTGTGCGCCGTCGGTGCGCAGAGGAAGGCGATGCCTGCGCCGGCGACGAAGACCGCGCTCGTCTCCCGCGCGAGCATCGCGAAGGCGAGCCCGGCGCCGAGCAGCAGCGCCCATCGCCTCTCGCCGCTTCGCACCGCCTCGATCCAGCCGAGCAAGGCGACGAACAGGAAGGCGAGCTCGGGATGATCGATGTTCGGCCGGGCGAGCTGGATCGCGAAGATCGGCGTCAGCAGCAGCGCGCAGCCGGCGACCAGCGCGGCGGCGCGCCCGGCGAGGCGCTCGACGATCCGCGCCAGCAGGAGCAGCACAGCCGCCGAGTAGAGCAAAGGCACCAGCGCCAGCGCGGCGCGGCTTTCGCCCAGCGCCCAGATCGAAGCGGCCATCGGCGCGACCAGGGGCCAGCGCGCCCACCAATGGTCGTGGGGCAGGCAGGCGCCGTGCGCGGCCCAGCATTCGCTCGCGATCAGATATTGCCAGTCGTCGCCGCCGCCGCCGACATAGCCGACCGGGTTGATCCAGTAGAGCAGCAAAGCGAAGGCGAGCAAAGGCGCCTCGACCGGCAGCCGCGGCTGGCCGAGCGCTGGGAGATGGACGATATCCGGTGCCGTCTGCGTCGCCATTGCCGGTAGCGGTAGCGCGATCATGGTTGACGGGCGGTAAACCCGGGGCCGAGGCGCGCTTGCCGCAGCGCAGCACGTGGCTTAAGTCCGGGCGATGACCTCGACCAACGACATCCGGCGCTCGTTCCTCGACTATTTCGGCTCGGTCCAGCACCGGATCGTGCCGTCGGCGCCGCTCGTGCCCCAGAACGACCCGACTTTGATGTTCGTCAATGCCGGCATGGTGCCGTTCAAGAACGTCTTCACCGGCCTCGAGACGCGCAGCTTCTCGACCGCGGCCTCGTCGCAGAAATGCGTCCGCGCCGGCGGCAAGCATAACGATCTCGACAATGTCGGCTACACCGCGCGCCACCACACCTTCTTCGAGATGCTCGGCAATTTCTCGTTCGGCGACTATTTCAAGGAGCAGGCGATCTCGCTCGCCTGGGCGCTGCTGACGAAGGAATGGGGGATCTCGCCGGACCGGCTGACGGCGACCGTCTACCATACCGACGACGAAGCCTACGACCTCTGGCGCAGGATCTCCGGCCTGCCCGAGAGCCGCATCATCCGTATCCCGACCAAGGACAATTTCTGGGCGATGGGCGACAGCGGGCCCTGCGGCCCCTGCTCGGAGATCTTCTACGATCATGGCGAGCATATCGCCGGCGGACCGCCTGGCTCGCCCGACGAGGACGGCGACCGCTTCACCGAGATCTGGAACCTCGTCTTCATGCAATATGAGCAGGAGGACAATGAGATCGTCCGCGACCTGCCGCGGCCGTCGATCGACACCGGCATGGGCCTCGAGCGCATCGCCGCCGTCCTGCAGGGCGTCCATGACAATTACGACACCGACACCTTCAAGGCCCTGATCGCGGCCTCGGAGGAGCTGACCCGCACCCGCGCCGAGGGCGAGCGCAAGGCCAGCCATCGGGTCATCGCCGACCATCTTCGCGCCTCCGGCTTCCTGGTCGCCGACGGCGTGCTGCCGGCCAACGAGGGCAGGGGCTATGTCCTCAGGCGGATCATGCGCCGGGCGATGCGCCACGCCCATCTGCTCGGCGCGAGCGAGCCTTTGATGCACCGGCTGGTGCCGTCGCTCATCGCCGAGATGGGCGCCGCTTACCCGGAGCTGGTCCGCGCCCAGCCTCTCCTCGAGGAGACGCTGAAGCTGGAGGAGACGCGCTTCCGCCAGACCCTCGCCAACGGCCTGCGCCTGCTCGACGAGGCGACCGCCTCGATGCAGCCGGGCGGCACCCTGCCCGGCGAGCTCGCCTTCAAGCTCTACGACACGTTCGGCTTCCCCTACGACCTCACCGAGGACGCGCTGCGGGCGCAGGGCTTCAGCGTCGACCGCGCCGGCTTCGACGTCGCCATGGCGGGGCAGAAAGCCGCCGCCCGCGCCGCCTGGAAGGGGTCGGGCGCCAAGGCCTCCGAGGAGATCTGGTTCGACATTGCAGAGGAGCATGGCTCGACCGAGTTTACGGGCTATGCCGGGCATGAAGGCGAGGGGGTCGTGATCGCCCTGGTCAAGGACGGTGACCGGGTCGATCGCGTCGGGACCGGCGAGTCGGTCTCGATCGTGACCAACCAGACGCCTTTCTACGGGGAGAGCGGCGGACAAGTCGGCGACAGCGGAAAGATCCGCTCCGACAAAGGCTTGGAAGCCGACGTTGAGGACACGTCCAAGCCACTCGGCCGGCTCCACGTGCATCATGCGACGATCCGCTCGGGGGCGCTGGCAGTAGGCGACGCCGTCCATCTGTCGGTCGATGCCGAGCGCAGGGACCGGGTCCGCGCGAACCATTCGGCGACGCACCTGCTCCACGCCGCGCTTCGCCACCGGCTCGGCTCGCACGTGACGCAGAAGGGCAGCCTCGTCGCGCCGGATTATTTCCGCTTCGATTTTGCGCACCCCAAGCCGCTCACCCGCGAGGATTTGAACGCGGTCGAGGAGGAGGTGAACCGCCACATCCGGCACAACCAGCCGGTGACGACGCGGCTGATGCCGCCCGAGGAGGCGATCGCCGCCGGCGCCATGGCTTTGTTCGGCGAGAAATATGGCGACGAGGTCCGGGTCCTCTCGATGGGGACGGGCGCCGACGCCCCTTATTCGGTCGAGTTGTGCGGCGGTACCCACGTCAATGCGCTCGGCGACATCCAATTGCTCAGAATCGTCTCCGAGGGCGCCGTCGCCGCGGGCGTCCGTCGGATCGAGGCGCTGACCGGCGAGGCGGCGCGGCGCTGGCTCACCGGCCGCGACGAGCGCCTGCGCGAAGCTGCCGCTGCCCTCAAGGCCTCGCCCGATGAGGTCCCCGCGCGCGTTACCGCTTTGGTCGAGGAGCGCCGCCGGCTGGAGCGCGAGCTGGCCGATACGAAGAAGGCGCTGGCTCTGGGCAGAGGGGGCGGCGGCGCGCAGGAGCAGGGGCCCGAGCAGGTCGGCGGCCACGCCTTCATCGGCCAGGTGATCGAAGGGCTCGATCCCAAGGCGCTGCGCGGCCTCGTCGACGACGCCAAGAAGCGCGCCGGATCCGGAGTCGCCGCTCTGGTCGCGGTCAATGACGGCCGCGCCACCGTCGCCGTCGGCGTCACCGACGACCTGACGTCGCGCCTCAGCGCCGTCGACCTCGTCCGACACGCCGTCGAAGCGCTCGGCGGCCAGGGCGGAGGCGGGCGGCCGGACATGGCGCAGGGCGGGGGGCCGGATGGCGCGAAGGCGGCGGAAGCGCTTCAAGCGGTCCGCGACGCAATGGCCGCGGAACACGCGGCGGCGTGACGGCAGGGCGCGCCGCTGCATCGGACCGGATCCGGCTCAGCAAGTTCCTCAGCCTCGTCCTGCGCCACCGGCCGGAGACGATCGGCATCACCCTCGACGCCGAGGGGTGGGCGGATCTGGATCTGCTCATCGGACGCGCCAACGCCGCCGGCGGGCGTCTCAGCCGCGCCGCCGTGGAGGACGTCGTCCGCACCAGCGACAAGCAGCGCTTCGCCCTGTCGGGCGACGGGAGCCGCATCCGCGCGCAGCAGGGCCATTCCACCAAGGCGGTCTCCCTGACCTTCGAGCCCGCGGAGCCGCCCGCCTTCCTGTTCCACGGCACGGCCGAGCGGAACATCCCGTCGATCCGCGGGGAGGGCCTGAAGCCGGGCCGACGGCACCACGTCCATCTTTCCGGCGACCGTCAGACGGCGCTTGCAGTCGGGACGCGGCACGGACGGGCTGTGGTGCTCCTGATCGACAGCGGCGCGATGCACGGCGACGGCTACGCCTTCTACCGCTCGGGCAACGGCGTGTGGCTAATCGACCATGTGCCGTCAGACTATATCGTCGACTGGGACCTCGGCGGTGAGGACAAAGTGGCGTGATCGCCCGGCACCGATGCTTCAGGCCGTCCGCGAGCGCCGGGAGACGCTACCTCCGGTCCGAATACACTCATTCCGCCATATTCATGCGAAGGGCTCCGCTCTTCCGCCAGATGCGCGTCGAGCGACGGGCCGGCCGCGTGGCGCTCCAGCCGCCGGGCCTGCTCGTCGAGGCGGCGGATCGCGCCCAGTTTCTCGTCCCGGCCGAGCTTTGCCTGCTCGACCGCCGATTTGAGCACGCCGATCGTCTTGTCATAGACCTTCGTCGGCACCGGGAAGGGATGCCGGTCCTTGCCGCCGTGGGCGAGCGAGAAGCGCGCCGGGTCGGCGAAGCGGCAGGGGGCGCCGTGGATCACCTCTGCGACCATCGCCAGCGAACGGACGGTGCGGGCGCCGACGCCTTGGGTGAGCAGCAGCTCCGGGAAATCCTTCGGTCCGGCCTCGGCCGCGGCGGCCAGCGTGCCGTGGAGACGGCGCATGATGACGTCGTCCGCTCTGACGTCGTGATGGTCCGGCATCACGAGATGCGGGAGGAGAAGTTGGGGACAGTTACCAGTAACTGTCCCCGCGGTAAGCGCGGCCGCTTCGCGCGCGAGCCGGTCTGGGCCGAGCTCCGCCAGCAGCTCGAGCTGAGCGTCGCGGGAGCGAGCGGCGCGGACGTCGGTCAGGTTGACGATCTCGCCTTGCCGCCGCCCTTCGATCGCCGTGTGGGGCGCGTCGAGGAAGCTCTCCAGCCCCTCAGACAGCCAGTGGTAGCGGCGTGCCGTGCGGCTCGAGCCGTTCATACCCTGCTGGACGACCGCCCATTTACCGTCGTCGGCGACGATGAAGCCGTGGAGATAGAGGTCGAAGCCGTCCTGGACCGCCGCGCTGTCGACCTTGGCGACGAGGCGGCTGGCGCGGGCGAGGGCGGCTCCGTCCACGCCCACCCGCTCCCCGACGGCGGTGAGCTCTGCCGGAGTCGCGCGCGAATGCTTGCCCCGGCCTCCGCAGACATGGATGCCGAGCTCGCCCGCCAGCGGGTTCAACCCGCGCTTGAGAGCGCCGATCACGCTGGTGGTGATTCCCGACGAATGCCAGTCCATCCCCATCACCGCGCCGAAGGACTGAAACCAGAAGGGGTGTGACAGCCGGCGCAGCAGCTCGTCGCGGCCGTAGTGGAGCACGATCGCCTCGCTCATCACCGCCCCGAGCCTCGCCATACGCTGGCCGAGCCAAGCCGGGACGCGGCCGCCGTGGAGCGGAAGATCGGCACTGCCGGAGCGGGAAGGCATACGGGCTCCTGTGGAACGTAGGAGGAACGTAGCAGCGGCGCGTTCGTGACGCCAGCCTGAAAGCCCCTCTCCTCGAGAGGGAGGGTTTGGGGTGGGGTGGAGTCTGCTGAAGAGGCTCCCCATGAGGAGACTTCACCCCCACCTCAACCCTCGCCCCTCTAGGGGGAAGGAGCGGAGCGCGGTCTGAGCGCGTCTCTCAGCCTTCTCCGCCGCAGCGGGGGCTCCTTTTCCGCCTCGCCGAGCTGCATGATCTCCCGGCGCAGCTCGGCGCGCTTCTCGTGGATGGAGGCGATCACGGGGCCCATCGCGATGCCGAGATCGACCAGCACCGCCTCGGAGAGCTGCAGCGAGCTTTCCAGCGTCTCGGGCACCGCGTCGGTGGCGCCCGCGCGGTAGAGCTCGGCGGCGTGGGCAGCATCGCGGGCGCGCGCGACGATGGTGAGGTCCGGGCACCAGGCGCGGACTTTCTTGACCAGCCGCACCGTCAGCACCGGATTGTCCATGGTCAGGATCAGCGCCGATGCATGGCCGAGGTTCAAACGATCGACCAACTCGGGCCGCGACACGTCGCCGAACAGAATCTTAAAGCCTTCGGCGCGGGCGGCCGCGACGGTGTCGATGTTCGAATCGACCGCAATGTATCGGCGCTTGTGGGCCTGCAGCATCTCGGCGACGAGCCGCCCGACCCGGCCGAACCCGATGACGACCGCAGTCGCTTCCTCGCCCGGCGCGATCGGCGGCACCGCGTCGTCGCTGCGCATGTCGACGCGGCGGCCTGCGAGGCGCCCGAGCTGAGCGAGGAGCGGCGTCACGGTGAGGCCGATCGCGGTGACGATCTGCCAGAAGGCGGCGGTGTCGGCGCCGATCAGTTGCGCGGCGGTGGCGGCGCCGAGCACGATCAGGGTGGTCTCCGACGGCGAGGCCATCAGCACGCCGGTCTCGGCCGCGACCGCCCCGCGCGCGCCCTCGAGCCGGAGCAGGCCGGCAGTGACCACCGCCTTGACCACCAGCACCGCGACCGTGGCACCGAGCAATGTGACCCATTCCGCAGCGATCCGGGCGAGGTCGACGCTCATGCCTACGGTGATCAGGAAAACGCCCAGCCCCAGGCCGCGGAAGGGCGCGGTGATCACCTCGACCTCGTTCTGATAATCGGTTTCCGCGATCAGCACCCCGGCGATGAGCGCGCCCATGATCGGCGACAGGCCGGCGGCAGTGGTGGCAAGACTCGCGACGATGACGACGAGCAGGCTCGCCGACAGGAACAGCTCCGGGCTCTTGGTCCGCGCCGCCTGCGCGAACAGTGGGGGGAGAAGCAGGCGGCCGAGCACCAGCATCACGCCGACCGTCACGGCGCCGAGCATCAGCGTCTCGGCGAGCCCGCCGAGCCCTCCCGTCGCGTGCGGCGCCAGCGCGCCGAGCAGGAAGATGATCGGGACGATGGCGAGGTCCTCGAACAGCAGCATGGCGAGCGCCGAGCGGCCGACCGCGCCGGTGGTGCCGACCAGCGGGAGCACGATCGCGGTCGATGAGAGAGCGAGCGCCAGGCCGAGCGCGACCGACCCGCCCCAGCTCGCGCCGGAGAGGAAATGGAGGCCGAGCCCGATCAGCAGCGCCGACAGGATCAGCTCGGCCGCCCCCACGCCGAACACCGTCCGACGCATCCCCCACAGCCGGCGAAAGCTGAGCTCCAGGCCGATCGAGAAGAGCAACAGGATGATGCCGAACTCGGCGAACGGCTCGATCGAATGCGGGTTCGAGATGGTGACGTAGTTCAGCCACGGGTGGCCGTCCGCCATGCCCCCCAGGCCGGAGGGGCCGACCAGCAGGCCGATCAGGATGAAGCCGATGACGGGGCTGATCCGGATGCGGGCGAAAGCGGGAATGACGATCCCCGCCGCGCCGAGGATCACCAGGGCGTCGCTGAGGCCGGTGGTGCTGAATTGTGCCGCCATAGGGCCTTTATGCCGCTAAGGACCTGCTTGTCATCCGCCAAGGGGAGGGCATGGTGAGCGACCTGGTGATCGTCGGCGGCGGCCCGGCGGGGATGATGGCCGGGCTGCTTTTCGCCCGTGCCGGCGTCCGGGTCACCGTGCTCGAGAAGCATGGCGATTTCCTCCGCGATTTCCGCGGGGACACGGTCCATCCCTCGACGATGCAGATCCTGCACGAGCTGGGGCTGCTCCAACGCTTCCTCGCGCGGCCGCACAACCGGCTGTCGCACGCGCGGCTCCGGCTCGCGGGCCGCGAATGGACGATCGGCGACCTCTCGCACCTGCCGGTCGCGGCGCCGTTCATCGCGATGATGCCGCAATGGGAGTTCCTCGATTTCCTTCGCGACGAGGCCGCGATCTATCCAGGCTTCAGGCTAGAGATGACCGCGCCCGTGGCGGACTTCGTCGACGAGGGGGGCCGCATCGCCGGCGTCCGCCTCGCCGACGGCAGCGAGCGGCGGGCGCGGCTCGTGCTCGCCGCGGACGGCCGCTCCTCGCTGGTCCGCCGGCTCGGCATGCTGGCGGTGGAGACGCTCGGTGCACCGATGGACGTCTTCTGGTTTCGGCTGCCCAAGGTGGAGGACGGCGGCGACGCCCTGCGCGGCTCCGCCGACGCGGGCCGGATCGTCGTGCTGATCGACCGCGGCGACTATTGGCAGGTGGCGATGGTGATCCCCAAGGGCGCCGCGGACCTCGTCCGTGCCGAGGGGATCGACGCGGTCCGGCGCGAGGTCGCGCTCGCTTATCCCGATCTCGATCTGCAGACCGGCGGGCTCGCTTCGGTCGACGATCTCCATCTTCTGTCGGTGGCGCTCGACCGGCTGACCTGCTGGCATCGGCCCGGCCTGCTCGCCATCGGGGACGCCGCCCACGCCATGTCGCCGATCGGCGGCATCGGCATCAACCTCGCCGTTCAGGACGCGGTGGCTGCCGCCAACATCCTTGCCGGGCCGATGGCCGAGGGCCGCGAGCCGGACCCGCTGCTGCACCGTGTCCAGCAACGCCGCTTGCTCCCGACCCGCATCATTCAGGGCGCCCAGAAAGCAGCGCAGGACCGGATCATCGGCCGCCTGCTGGGGTCGACCGCCCCGGTGACGCGCGCGCCGCTCATCGTCCGCCTGCTCGACCGATTTCCCCTGCTGCGCCGCATCCCCGGCCGCTTCATCGGTCTCGGCGTGAGGCGGGAGCACGTCCGGTCGCCAGAGGCAGTTCCTCCCCATCAGCAAGGCTGATGGGGAGGGGGGACCATGCGCAGCATGGTGGAGGAGTAGCTGGCGTAGATTCCGAGGAACCCGCGAGGATCCGCTGATCCCACGCCATTTACCCTCCACCACCCTTCGGATGGTCCCCCTCCCGATGCATTCGCATGGGGAGGAACTCTACCCCATCGCCTTTTCGAGATTGGCGCGGATCGCCTCGAAGAATTGCTCGGTGGTCATCCAACCCTGATCGGGGCCGATCAGCAAAGCGAGGTCCTTGGTCATATGGCCCTGCTCGACCGTCTCCACGCAGACCCGCTCGAGCGTCTCGGCGAAGCGGGTGACCTCGGGCGTAACGTCGAACTTGCCGCGATATTTGAGGCCCCCGGTCCAGGCGAAGATCGAGGCGATCGGGTTGGTCGAGGTCGCCTTGCCCTGCTGGTGCATGCGATAATGGCGGGTGACGGTGCCGTGGGCGGCCTCGGCCTCGACCGTCTTGCCGTCCGGCGTCATCAGGATCGAGGTCATCAGACCCAGCGAGCCGAAGCCTTGGGCGACCATATCCGACTGGACGTCGCCGTCGTAATTCTTGCACGCCCAGACGAACTTGCCGCTCCATTTGAGCGCCGAGGCCACCAGGTCGTCGATCAGCCGATGCTGATACTCCGTCCCGGCTTCGTCGAACTTAGCCTTGAATTCGCTCTCGAAAGTCTCCTCGAAGATGTCCTTGAAGCGGCCGTCATAGGCCTTGAGGATGGTATTCTTGGTGGAGAGATAGACCGGCCATTTCCGGTCCAGGCCGAAGTTGAAGCAGGCCCGCGCGAAATCGCGGATCGAATCGTCGAGATTGTACATGCCCATGGCGACGCCGGCCGAGGGGTAGTCGAACACCTCATGCTCGATCTCCTCGCCGTTCGCGCCCGTCCACTTCATGGTGAGCCTGCCCGGACCGGGGACGAGGAAGTCGGTCGCCTTATACTGGTCGGCAAAGGCGTGGCGGCCGATGACGATCGGGTCGGTCCAGCCCGGGATCAGCCGCGGCACGTTCTGGATGACGATCGGCTCGCGGAAGACGAC
>DASVVP010000057.1:0-12042 GCA_036386495.1 Allosphingosinicella sp. | reverse complement strand
GCGCTCGGCCTTTTCGGCTTCCTGCTTGTCGCGCATCTTGCTGGTGCGGGCGGCGCGGTCGGCCATGCTCTCCCAGGCGGCGGCGGCGCGCAGGCAGCGCTCGCGGACATTGTCGAGCAGGGCCGCCTCGGCGTCGGCGCGGGCGTCGATCGCCCGTGCGCGGTAGAAGTCGGACTGTGCTGACATGTCGTTCCTTTCAAGGGGACAGTCACAGTGACTGTCCCCATTTCCTAGGGGACAGTCACTGTGACTGTCCCCAAATCGGCTCACGCCGCCTGGATGTTGACCGCGCTGGTCTTGCCGCGATTGTCGGTCTCGAGATCGTAGGAGACGCGCTGGTCGCGATCGAGGGTGCGCATTCCGGCGCGCTCGACGGCGCTGATGTGCACGAACGCGTCCTGCCCGCCGCCTTCCGGCGAGATGAAGCCGTAACCCTTCTGCTCGTTGAAGAATTTCACGGTACCGATCATTTTCATTTTTCCTTCTGTGGCGGGCCGCCGATCGGCTCACCGGTGCTAGGAGAGGCGAGAAGGAAAAAGGAGCCGCAAAGCGCCAAAGACCGTCCGTTTGCGACTAGTAGCGGGAATTGCCCTAGGCGCATGCGGCCCAAAACGCAAATCCGCGGGTCCCCCGCCGGGTCATTCGATCCGGATCCGCAGGAACAGCATCGCGCCGTCCGGATCGCCGCCATAGGAGGGCTCCAACGTCCCCGGAACGAAGTTCAGCGCGTAGAGCCCGCCGACTCCGACGCGGACATGTTCGGCGACGGAAAAGTCCCGGATCAGGCCGGCCGAGACCTTGCCGACGTCGAACACGGGGCCGTGATGGCCCCCGCCGGCGCCGAGCAGCTCGTTCGTCTCGATCCGCTCGGCGCGCCCGAACAGGGTCCAGCGCCCAAGCCCGGCCGCGGATTCGAGGGTGAAGGCGTCGAGGTCGCCATGATCCTGCGCGCGGCGTCCCCAGGCGAAGGTGGTCGACCACCAGCCGCGCGCGCCGACCCGCTGCGTGTAGATCGCGCTCGCCGACCAGCGCGTCTCGTTCTCGGCGGGTGCGAGCTGCTCGGGTGAGACGAGATGCGCCCAGCTCGCCTGCAGCGAGAGGTTGCGCGCCGGATTCGCCGAGAAGCGGACGGCGGTGGAATCGAGCGGACCCGTCTCGATGTCCCAGCGGTGCTGGTCCGGCTCGCGGCCGTTGAAGCGCGAGGCCTCGATCCGGACGTCGCCCAGGGTGAGTCCGGCAGTGACCACGCCGAAGGCGATATGGGTCGAATCGAGCCAGTGATGGCTGATCGGCGCTTCGGGCGAATCCATCGCCGAGAAGCGGTGCATGAAGGCCGGCGGCCCGAAGGCCGGCGCGCCGGGGAGGCCGCCATAGACGAAGGCGCTCGCCCGGTCGCCGAGCCGGACGCTGTAGCTCGCCGACAGCTCCATGAAGAAATCGTGCGGATGCTGGCGGTCGACCAGGGTCGTGACGCCGTCCGCGCTCTCGCCGGCCGAGAGGTGCTGCGGAAAGCCGCGCGCGCCCATCGCCGGGTCCGGGCTCAGCATGGCGCGCAGCTGCAGCACATGGCCGCTGCGAAAATCGCGCCGCGCGCTGCCCATCGCCATGCCCGAGACGAAGCCCGCCTCGTCGCCGCGCGGCCCCTGCTGCCGGGCGTAGACGGCGTTGAGGAGGGCGTGGCCCATCAGGTTCCAATTGCCGGCCCTGCCATGGATGCCCGAATGGCGAGCGCTCTCCGGCTGCCACGACGTCCCCGACGCCTCCCGGTGCATCGGATAGGGACCCAGCGCGCCGCGCTGAACGATCGGGTGCGCAAGCAGGATCTGGCTGTCATCGGCGGCCGTGGGTTCATGCGGCTCTTCCGCCGGCGCTGCGGGAGCAGGCTCGTGCCCGGCATGGCCGCCATGCTGCGCGGCTGCGGCGGACGGTGCGGCCAGCGCCGCCAGCGCGGCTGCCGAGAGCAGGACGATCTTCATCGGCTGCTCCGCTCGAGAAGCTCGATCAGCTCGCCCGCCTTGCGGCGCTGCTCGTCCGGATCGCCGCCGGTGATCGCGGTCTCGATGCAGTGGCCGAGATGGTCGCGCAGCAGCTCGGTCTCGACCCGGCCGAGCGCGGCGCGCACCGCCTGGATCTGGGTCAGCACGTCGATGCAGTAGCGGTCCTCGGAGACCATCCGGGCGACGCCGCGGACCTGGCCCTCGATCCGGCTGAGCCGGTTCAGCAGCTTCGGCTTGTCATTCTTTTCCATGATTCGGGCTCTATACCCTCCCGGGGTAATTGACAAGTACCCCCATAGGGTATATTTCGCGGGCCGATCAGGAGTGACCCATGAGTGACCATTCGCACCACGCTCATTCCGCCCACCGTCATCATGGCGGCCAGGGCGGAGCCCTCGCCACGTCGCTGCACGCGACCCTGCACTGTCTCACCGGCTGCGTGATCGGCGAGGTCGCCGGCCTCGCCATCGGCGTCACCCTCGGCCTCTCCACCTTCGCGACCATCGCGCTGGCGACCGCCCTGGCTTACTTGAGCGGCATGACTCTCGGCCTCGTCCCGGTGATGCAGCGCGAGCGGATCGGCATGCTCGCGGCCCTGCGCATCATCTGGATCGGCGAGGTGATTTCGATCGGCGTCATGGAGCTGGTGATGAACTGGGTCGACTATGAGATGGGCGGCATGGCCGCGCCGTCGGTGCTGAGCTGGATGTTCTGGCGCGGCCTCGTCTTCGCGGTGCCCGCCGGCTTCCTCGCCGCCTGGCCGGTCAATTACTGGCTCCTGCGCCGCAACCTCAAAGCCTGCCACTGACCTACTCCCTCCCCCTGGAGGGGGGAGGGCTGGGGTGGGGGTGGAGTCAATGAAGTGCGGTGACTTTCCGAAGACTCCACCCCACCCCAAACCCCTCCCCATCGAGGGGAGGGGCTTTCCTCGGTCAGGGCCCGATGTCGCCTTGGATCCGCCGCGTCGGCGGGCGCTGCCGCGGCGGCAGGCCGAGCGCTTGGGCGACGCCCTCGTCCCAGCCATAGGCATCGGGGCGGAACAGCAGCCGGCCGCTGCGGTCGCGATAGACGCTGTGGTAGAGCAGGCGGACCGGGATCGGCCGCTCGAGCTGGACCGAGCCCTCCTGCGGCTCGCCCTCGTCGTTGCGCCGGGCGAGCGCGCGCTCGAACTGGGCGCGCTTGCCGTCGTGGTCGGCGATCATCGTCGCGAAGCCGACCGCGTCGCGGACGCGGACGCAGCCGTGGCTGAGATGCCGCTCGGCGCGCGCGAAGCCCGCCTTGCTCGGCGTGTCGTGGAGATAGATTGCGTGGCGGTTGCCCATGTCGAGCTTGACCAGGCCGAGCGCCGATTCCGGCCCCGGCTCCTGCACCAGCCGGCCGTTGCGCCGGGTGAAATTGTTGCGGGCGAGATAGGCCTCGCCCTTGGGCAGAAGCTCCTCCTCCTCGATCGAGCTCGGCACCGTCCAGGGCGGGTTGGCGACGAGGCGGACGATCGGCGACTGCAGCGCCGGAGTCTCCCATTCGGGCTGGCCGACGACGACGACGCGGCTGTCGACCACTTGCCCGTCGCGCCAGTAATCGAGGAAGGCGGCGGCGGTGTTGACGTCGATCCGGGTCCCCGGGGCGCTGCGCGGCAGCCAGCGCCGCCGCTCGAGGTTGACCGCGAGCTGGCGGGCGCGGTCGCGGGCGGTGGCGTTGAGGATGTCGAGCGTGCCGCTGCCGATCACGCCGTCGGGATTGATCCCGTAATCCTCCTGCACCCGCCGCACCGCCGCCGCGGCCTCCTCGGTGTAGCGGGTGGGCGCGGCGGCCGGGCGCTGCGGCGCCTGGGCCTTGCCGTCGGCTGCCGGCGGCGCCGGCGGCGTCCCGGCCGGCAGATAGCCGTGGGTGCGCAGGGCCGCGACGATCGTGGGCACGCGCGGGTCGCTCTCGCCGACATGGATCGAATCCCCGCTCGCGATCGCCGGCGCCTGCTCGCGCGCGGCCGCCTCGCTCCAGCGCAGATAGGCTTCGGACAGAGCGCGATATTCCTCGTCCTGCGGCGCGAGGCCGGCGAGCCATTCGCCGACATTGCCCCGCTCGACCGCGGCGGCGAGGCCGCCGGCGACGTCGGCCTCCGGCCGCGGGATCTCGTAAATCTCGTTGACCCGCGCCGGATCGCTCTGCCCGCGCGCCAGCGCTTCGCCGTAGGAGATCGCGGCGAGGGTCAGCGTCGCCTCGCGCGCTGCGGGCGCCGCACCCTCGAGCCCCTGCAGGTAACGGCGCGAATCCAGCCCGTGGCGGCGCGCGTCGCCGATCGCGGCGACCAGCGCCCGCTCCTGCTCCGCGCCCCAGAGCGGACGCCACTCGCGCGCCTCGTAGAAGCGCCTGACCCGCGGGTCCCTGACCGCCGCCTGGAGATCGGCCGCGGCGACCGCGACCGGCGCGGAGCCGCTCTCGTTGCCGCCGCCGCTTGTGCCGTTGCAGCCGGCCAGAGCCAGCATCGCCGCCGCAGCGGCCTTCATTCCTGCCTTCACCGACGCACCACCCAGACGCAAACCTCGTTGTCGGCAAGCAAACGGCCGGGGCCGCCGCCGCGTTCCGCCCCCGCATCGCCTCGGCGCCTTAACCCTCATTTATCGATTTGCGTCCATAGCGCGATCTCCCGATCCGTTCCCGGAGCCGCACGTTGAGAAAAGCGCATCTCGCCATCCTGCCGACGCCCGACGGCCGGCGCGCCGAGCGCCGCATCGTCAATCTCGCCGCCAGCCTGCGCGAGCCCGGCGCGAGCATGGCCGAAGTGGAAGTGCTGAACCTCTCGGTGACCGGCTTCGCCGCCGAATCCGACATGCCGGTCGAGACCGGCGCCCATCTCTGGCTGAAGCTGCCCGGCCTCGAGCCGGTCAACAGCAAGGTGGTCTGGGTCGAGGGCCGCAAGGCGGGGTTCGAGTTCGTCACCCCGCTTCACCCGGGGACGCTGGACACGGTCACGACGGCGACCCGGGCGCCGGTGGTGAAGCGCCATTTCGGCGCGAATGCGGTCCGGCCCGGCACCGGGATCAGGGCCCGCTAGCCGCGCCTGCGGCCGCCTCCCGGCGACAGCGCTCGATCTCGCCCTGCACGTCCGCGCCTTTCCGGAGGCCCCCCGCGGCGAGCCGTTCGAGGCAGGCGATCTCGCGCTCCTTGGTCGCGATATACTCGGCGCGCTCGGCCTCCGCCTGGCGCGCCTCCCACGCCCGCAGCGCGGGCGGCCCCAGCGCGACCGCGAAGATGGCGGCGACCCCGGCCGCGAGCAGCTTCTTCCTGTGACGCATGGCGCCTGCGTCTCTAGGCGGGAGCCGCGGCCGAGGCCAGCGCAAGCCTCTGTTCCGGCGCGGCGCCTCCGCTTTGGGCGGAAAATGGACCATGATCCGCTTCTGCGCGGGGAGCGGCAGGGCTATGGCGGCCTGTCTGTAGCGAGTTGCGGGAGGCGCCAGTGATCGTACCATCGGAATTCGGCGAGCGCTGGACTCGCCTTGCGGACCTCACGCACGCTGCCGAGGAGGTCCTGCGCGGGCTCGACGAGCTCGGCCTCCACCAGGCCGCTGCCTATGTCGCCATGGCGCTCGACACTATGCGCGCGGCGGATCCGGATGCACTGCCGACAGGCTGATGAAGCCGACCATCTTGGCCCGCCCGCGGTCGGTGAGCTTCAGATAGGCGCTGCGGGCGTCGCTGGGATGCTGGGCGCGGGCGGCGAGCCGGACCTCGATCAAATGCGCGATGTGGCGCAAGGCGGTCGATTGCGGGACCGCGGCGGCGACGCAGGCGCCCTTGATGGTGACGTTGCGCCCCTCCTCGGCCGCCACGAACAGTTCGAGCAGGATGTTCCAGCCGGGGTTGGGGAAGAGGTCGCGGCCGAACAGGCGGTCGCGGATCAGCCGCGCTGCCGACAGCCGGCGCGCCTCGGCGAGCAGCTCCACCGGCGGCAGCGGCTCGATCGCCGGCATCCGCTCCTCGGCCTCGCGGAAGGAGCGCCGGAACTCGCCGCCGGGATCGGCGACCGCTTCGCTGGTGCTGCGCAGATGGTCCCAGTCGAACCCGTCGGGGAGGGCATCGCGCGAGGCGCCGTCCATCAGTGCGCCCCTCGCGCTTCGACAGGATGGATGGTGGCCTTAGCGTCCGTCATCGCCCTCGCGCCCGACTCGCGGCTGCAAGTCATTGACGGACATAGCCTCGCCCGCCGCCGCCCGTCCACACCTTCGCGGCGGCGGGGCGCTGTTCGCAGACGAAGGTGTCCGGAAACGGCGCTCCCCGGACGACGGGGTCGGGCACTCAGATCGGAGCTTTGGCTGGATTCCCCCGGAAGCAGACCGCCAAGGGGGGTCGAGCCGGCGTGCGACTTGCACCCGGGAGCGTACTTGATCGACCTTCGTTAGTCGCGTATCGAGATGTCGGAAACGACGGATGTTTGCGCAACGTGGCTGAAACCTTGGAAGCACGGCTCCTCAATCGTCTGCAGTCGGGCGAGACTGTGGAGATGGCTGCGCTTGGCGTCGGGAGAAGCTATGACTCCACCAATCGCGCGCTGAGCAATCTTGTCAAGAAGCGCAAGGCCGTTCGGGTCGGCCGCGGGCGCTACAGGGTCGCCCGCGGGGCGTGCACTTCCGCAGGCTCGATCAGAGACGCGATCGCCCGCAAGGTGAGCCGATCTTCCCGAAACGTGTTCCTGCGATCTGATTTCGACGGCCTGGGCAGTTACGATGCGGTTGGCCGCGCTCTCAAGGGGCTCGTCGCAGAGGGACGCCTCGTATCGGTCGGCTATGGTCTCTATGCGAAGGCTGCTCCCTCGCCTTTCACAGGAAAGCCCACGCCTGTCGTCGGGATCAAGCGGCTGGCGACAGAAGCCTTGCGGCGGCTCGGCAAGACGGCGTCCCCATCCGGCTTCGAAGTCGCCTACAATGAGAAGCGCTCGACGCAGATTCCCACAGGCCGGGCCATAGCCTTGAAGGACCGAGTTTCTCGGCGGATCGGCTATGACGGCAAATATGTCATTCTCGAACGCTCCTGACCGCCGACTTCTTGGCCGAATAGCGGGCGCGCTTGCCGTTGATGAGGCTTTCGTCGAGAAAGACTGGTTTGTTGTTCAGGCCATCCGCACGCTGGTTGCCTGCGCCACGGAAGACATCGAGCCGGTCTTCTCGGGCGGCACTTCGCTCCTGAAGGGGCATGCCCTCATCAACCGCTTCTCCGAGGACATTGACTTCAAGCTGGTGCTTTCGCCCGCGGTCGAGAGCCTGTCGCGGACTCAGCAGTCCAGGAGGCTGAGAGCCTTTCGAGAAAGGCTGACGAGCGCGTGGACGGAGCAGGGCTTCACCCTGAATGATGTCCGGAGCCGTGACAGCTATCGATTCATCCAGGTCGAGATGGCGTATCCGACAATGCTGTCCGGCCACCCCTCGCTTCGCCCCCACATCCTTGCCGAGATTTCGGCGAAACGGCCGAAGCTGCCGGCCATCGACCGACCTTTGCGATCGTTTGTCGCTCAAGCGGCGAGAGCGGGAGACGAGGTCGCAGCGGTGCAATGCGTCGACCCAATCGAGACAGCGGCCGACAAGCTGAGCGCGCTTGCCTGGCGTGTCGCCGCGCGAGACAGGAGCGCTGACAATGATGATCCGACCATCATCCGTCATCTCCACGATCTGGCAGCCCTGGAGAAGGCGATCAGCGGCTCAGCACAGTTCGGCCCGCTGGTCCTGGCCGTTCTCGAGGCAGACCTCGACAGAGGCGGCGGCGTGCTCGCAGGGCTTACGCCTCCTGAGCGTCTTCTTGCCCTCCGTGAGCAGCTTGCAGGAGACGCGCTCTACCGGGAGGAGTATGAGCGCTACGTCGCCGCCATCGCTTTCGCCGGGCCACCGGAGATCCTGTCCTTCGACCACGCCTTGGCAGCGCTTGAGCGGGTCAGCTCGGCTGTTCTACCCATGCGGGGCTGACTCCCGCTGCCGCGACGGCATCCGGTGCAGGTGCGATCCTATTCAGGACGCGCCAGAAGACTCAGACCGATTGAAATCGGCAGTGTTCGGCCGACCAGAAAAATGGTGCCGCTTAACGGACTCGAACCGTTGACCCCATCATTACGAATGATGTGCTCTACCAGCTGAGCTAAAGCGGCTTATCCGGGTCGGTGCGGGCCCTATCAGCGGCCCTGCCCGATGACAAGGCGCGCGCCGCGCTGCCGGCGCCGAGCCATTTCGATCCTCTTAACCTTATTTCAACCGCGCGCCGCCACTGTGCCCGCTCGCAGTGGGGCAGCTGAAGGCACGAGCATGGACAGTTACCGCGGCTTCGAGGAAGAGGCCTATGCCGTCCAGGACGACGAGCCGGCGATCGAGGCGCCGCCCGAGATCGGCGTCGACGAGCGCCGCATGCACGTGCGCGCCTACAATCACTGGGTGTCGCTGCTCGACGGCCGCCCCTATCCGCTGATCGAGGATCTCGACCCCGCCAATATCGAGGATTTCGGCCCGCACAGCGTGCTGCTCGATTTCTCGGGCAACAGCGACGATCCGGAAGTCTGCTTCCTCGGCCGCTCGCTGCGCGCCGAATGCGGGCTCGATTCCAATATCCGCCGGATCAGCGAGGTGCCGGCGCGGTCCCTGCTGTCGCGGCTCACCGACCATTATCTCCAGATCATCGCCAATTGCGCGCCGATCGGCTTCGAGGCCGAATATCTGAACCGCCGCGGCGTCAATACCCTCTATCGCGGGATCCTGATGCCGCTGTCGTCGGACGGCGAGGCGATCGACTTCATCTACGGCGTGATCAACTGGAAGGAGCTCGCCGACAGCGAGACCGCGACCGAGATCGCCGCCGCGGTCGATCGCGCCGCGGCCGCCGCGCCGGTCATCGCCGACTGCCCGGTCTGGGCCGACGGCCCCAATGCCGAAATGCCCGAGGAAGTCGCTTCCGTCGAAACCGCGGTCGAGGACGACGCGACGCTTAGCCTCTGGCCGGAGACCGAGACAAGCGAGGCCGAAGCCGAAGCCGAACCGGAGGCGCTCGGCGCCGATGCCGGCCTCGGCGACCGTCTTTCGCACGCCCGCCACAGCGCCGAGGCGGCGCGCTCGGCCGACCATCGCAGCCGCGGCGCCCTCTACCGCGCGCTCGGCGACGCCTATGACTTCGCCCTCGCCGCCGAGGCGGAGCCGGCCGATTATGCGGAGTTGCTCGAGGATGCGGGCCTGAAGGCCCAGGCGCGCGCGCCGATGACGCCGGTCGTGAAGCTCGTCTTCGGCGCCGATTACGACAAGACCCGCCTCGCCGAGTTCGCCGCCGCTCTCTCCTGGGCGCGGCGCGAGGGCCTGCCCCAGGGCAGCTTCGCCGCGTCGCTCGAAGCCGAGCCGGGCGGCCTCAAGGCGATCGTCCGCGCCGAGCGCCAGGCAAAGCGCCCCGAGCCGAAGGTGGACCCGATCGAGCAGGCGCGCGCGCGGCTGCGCGACGCGGGACCGCTCGGCTTCCTCGATCTCGCGGTCGAGGGCGACGGCGAATTCGTCCTGTTCGTCGCCCGCCGCGAAGCCGACGGCCGCATCGCCGTCCTCGCCTCGGTTGGAGACCCGGCGACGATCGACCGCGCCGTCCGCAAGGCGGCCGCCTGAGCCTGTTGCGGCACCGCGCGTGCCGCGCTCATAAAAGCGAATGCGTATCCTCGTCACCGGAGCGGCGGGCCTGATCGGCAGCGCCGTCGCGTCGCTGCTCCGGCGCGAGCATGACGTGATCGGCCTCGACCTGCGTCCGGGCGCGGAGGTCCAGAAAATCGCCGACCTCGCAGGCCCGCTCGGCCTCGCCGGCTTCGACGCAATCGTCCACGTCGCCGCGCTGCACGCCCCGCATGTCGGTCGTGCCTCCGATGCCGAATTCCGCGCCGTCAACGTCGATGCCACCGCGCGGCTGCTCGACGCGGCGCTCGCCGCCGGCGTCTCGCGCTTCGTCTTCACCAGCACCACCTCGCTCTACGGCCGGGCGCTCGAGCCCAAAGGCGGCCGCGCCGCCTGGATCGACGAGACGACCGAGCCGCAGCCGCGCGACATTTACGACGAGACCAAGCTCGCCGCCGAAACGCTGGTCCGCGCGGCCGGACTTCCCGGCGCGATCCTGCGCATGTCGCGCTGCTTCCCGGAGCCGCTCCCCGAGATGGCGCTCTATCGCCTCTACCGCGGCATCGACCGCCGCGACGTCGCCCGCGCCCACGCTTTGGCGCTGGAGGCCGACGGCGGGACCTATGTGATCAGCGCGCTGAGCCCCTTCCTCCCGGAGGATCGCGAGGCGCTGGTCGCCGACGCTCCCGCGGTCCTGCGCCTCCGCGCGCCCGAGGTCGCGGCCCGCTTCGAGCGGCTCGGCTGGCCGCTGCCGCGCACCATCGACCGCGTCTACAACCCCGCCAGGGCCGCCGCCGCGCTCGGCTTCACCGCGCGCTACGGCCCGGCCGACGTCCTGGACGGCGACTGCGATCCGGCGCCGCCTCTGGCGCGCAGCCGCAAAGCGGCTAGGCTGGCGACCATGCTCAGAAGCGCTCTCCTTCTGCTTGGCCTTTCCGGCTGCGCCTCGCCGGTTCCCCCTGCTCCGACCCGCGACATCTATCAGGAAGTGGTGATCGCCCGCGTGATCGGCTTCCACTGCCACCAGGGGGACGGCGATCGCTTCGACGCGCGCATCGCCGCGCTGCGGCCGTGGCTCGATCGCGAACTCGGGGCGGGGCAAGCCGAAGCCATGCTCGGCCAGCAGCACGCGAATGTCGGGGACACCGACTTCGTAAGCTGTCCGAGCAGGAGGGACCGCGAAGGCGTAGCCCGCGCGATCGAACGGCGGCTCTCGACGCTCGAGCGGCGCGCCCGCGGGCGCTGACCTTTTTAGAAAACAGGGACAGTATACATTTAGCGCGGTGCGGTGCGCTGGCGCGCGCGGCAGCGGTGAAGCTAAATGTATACTGTCCCTGTTTTCCTCACCGTCGCGCGAGTTCGCTCAGCCTTGCCTCCCGGGCGTGCCGGGAGCATAGGGCGCCGCGAGAGCCGACGGCCGCTCCCGCCGTCCGAGCGCCAGGAGCCTTCTATGACTGCCGACATTGCTGCCGGATCCTCCGTCGCCTCCGGGGGAAGCGACGGCGGCAACAAGGCCGGCCAGGCCGACCCGGGTCTGATCGACGCGCTCTCCAACGCCTTGTGCAACGGCGCCCTGCCCGGCGAGCTTGCCGGCTTCGACGCCGAGGAGTGCCGCAAGGCCGCCGAGTTCATCGCCGCCTGCGCGGGCCGGCGCCCGCCCGGCATCGCCCTCGTCCGGCTCGAATCCGCCGGCGGCCAGGTCGGCCACCGCCGCATGCGCATCTGCATCGCCAACGACGACATGCCCTTCCTGGTTGATTCGGTCGCCAACGCGATCGCGGGCCGCGGCGTCGTCATCCATCGCCTGCTTCATCCGGTGGTCTGCGTCGAGCGCGACGCGAGCGGCTGCCTGCAGGCGGTCGAGCCGCTTTGCGACGACGGGCGCCGCCGCGAGTCGATCATGTATATCGAGGTCGACCGCGTCGACGCCCGCGAGCGCAGAGAGCTTGTCGCCTACCTTCACCGCGTACTCGCCGACGTCCGCGCCGCCGTCACCGACTGGCGGGCGATGCAGGCCCGGATGCGCGCGGACGCCGATGCGATCTCCGATCCCGAAGGCGCCGAGTTGCTGCGCTGGTTCGCGGGCGGCGCGATGACCCTGCTTGGCTACCATGTCGAGCGGCCCGGCGAGCCGTCGAGCCAGGCGCTCGGCCTGTTCCGGCTACCCGGCGAGGCGACCGACGAGGGCGGCTGCGGCGGCGCGATGCGCTATTTCGAGGAGGGCGGCGCCGAGCCGTTGCTCGCCAAGGCCGACCGCAAGTCGACCATCCACCGCCGGGTGCCGCTCGACCTCATCGTCCTGCCGGTGCGCGAGGAGGGGAAGGTGACCGGCATCGGCGTCCATGCCGGGCTCTGGACCAGCGAGGCTCTGAACCAGCCGGCGGATGAGGTGCCGCTGCTCCGCCGTCGTCTCGCCGACCTCGAGGCCGAGT
>DASVVP010000056.1:0-15795 GCA_036386495.1 Allosphingosinicella sp. | reverse complement strand
ACATCGCCCGCGACCTCGCGGCTCAAAGAAGAGAGCTTCAAGCTATGATTGCCGCCAATACGAATGGCGGGCCGAATTCAGTATTATCGGGCCCTGTAAGAGAGGCTCCGCGGTAGCTCGCAGACGGCCGGATGCCAGCGGCGCGCGGAGACGCGCAGTGCTCGGGGGCAGTGTCAGGAAGAGAGGCCTGCTTTCAAAAATCGCTGCCGAGGGTGAGGACGGGGCCGGAGCCGGGGCTGGCGTCGCCCGCGATGCGGAAGCGATATTCGACTGACAGGCGCAGGCTCTCCCCTGCCAGCGGCAGGCGGATCGAGGCGTGGGGGCCGGCGTCGAGGCGCGCGGCGCCCGGCTGGGCCCCGCCCCACAGCCCCGCGCCGAGGCTGACGCGATTCGAGACCGGCAAGGAGAGCCTGGCGGCGCCGTCGGCGAACAGGTCGCGCGAGCGGGCGCCGACCACGCCCGCCTGTCCGTAGGCGTCGAGGCGGAAGCCGCCGGGGAGCGGCCGGCCGGCGATGCCGCCATGGAGGCTCAGGGCGAAGGCGGAGCGGCCGTCGCGCCCGAGTGCCTGGCGCCGCTCGGCGAGCAGGTGGATCGGAAGGCTGCGCAGCGGGCGCCAGTCCAGGCCGAGAGCGGCTTCGGCCCCCTCGCGCCGGGTCACGGGCATATACAGGCGCGCCGCCAAAGCGAGCGGCCGTGAGGGGTCGCCGTTCAGGCGGTAGGAGAAACGAACGCCGCTCTGGCTGCCGCCCAGCGTTCCGCCCGGGGCGAGCCCGACGGCTCCGTCGTCGCGCAGCAGCAGCCAGGCCGAGCCCGACCAGCGATTGGGAGCCGCCGCCGCCGTGAGCGAAGGCGCCTGCGGCAGGCGCGGCAAGCCCCGAAGAGGCGCCTGGCGGGTGGCTGGCGGCATCGGCAGGGCGGCGAGGACCACGCCAATCGGTGCGCCGGACTGCGCAGGCGAGGTCTTCGGTCCGGGCGAGGCAGCGGACGGCGGCAGCGCGGCCACCCCCGGGACGTAGCGGGCCGCCGGTGCCTCGAGATGATCGAGGGGCTGAACCGCCGGGAGCGCCGGCACCGGCGGACTCACAGTCGAGATGGGCCTGGCGGTGCCGGCCTCGACCCAGAGATCGGGCGCGAGCATCAGCGCGCGGCCGCAGACCCAGAGACCGGCAACCGCGGCGAGGAAGCGCAGCGGCGGCGGCTGGCGCCTCATTCGGCCGGCACTTGCTGCGGGAAGGCGTGGTCGGTCTTGTCCCAGGAGGACGCGCCGCGGTCGGCGGCATAGCGCTTCAGCGCCTCGCGCGCGGCGAGCATGGCGATGACATTACCGACGACGGTGCGCGGCAGCGCGCGCAGCCCCTCGCGCCAGCCATAGGCGTGGGCCGCGAAGGCGAAGCGCATGGCCAGCCGCCAGGCGAGCAGGCCGCCATTGACCATGAGCAGGATCCGCAGCGGCTCCGGGATCGCCACCGGCGGCAGGCCCGCGCTGAATGAAGCGGCGGTGCGCAGCGTCCACAGCAGCAAGGCGAGATAGGCGGCAAGGAGCAGCAAGGCGGCGAGCAGCGACTGACGGTCCCGCATCCGCATCCAGCGTTCGGCGATGCCGCCGCTCCAGCCCAGCCGCTCCCAGCCGCACAAGGCGATGCCGCGTATCCAGCGCGCCTTCTGCGCGACCGCCGCGGCCAGTGTCGCCGGGAAATATTCGCGGGTCGCGACCACCGGCCGGCCGGGCGCTGCCGCGATCCGCACGAAGGCGGCGCGCCCGCCGGCCTGGCACAGACGCAGGCCGAGCTCGTAATCCTCGGTGAGGCTGTCGCCGTCGAACGGAGTCCCGTGCCGCTCGGCGAGGCGGTCGAGCGCCTGGCGTGAGATTGCGCAGCCGACGCCCGCCGACGGCAAAGCGGCACCGATCGCCTGGCGCACGACCAGCCCCTTGGCATGGGCCTCGGCGAACTCGTCGGCATAATTGCCCGCGATCCATCGCGACTGCGGGTCGAGCAGCGGCAGGACCGGGAGCTGGACGAGATCGTAGCGCGCGAGCAGGGCCGGGAAGATGCGCAGCTCGGCCGAGTGGACGACGTCCTCGGCGTCATGCAGCAGGACGGCCGCGAAGCAGCGTCCCCCGGTCGCCTCGTCGCTTTGCATCGCTTCCCAGATCCGGTTGAGGCAGTCGGCCTTGGTGGTGGGGCCCGGCGCGGATCCAATGACCAGGCGCAGCTGCGGACCGGCGACCGACCGCACGGCCGCGATCGTGTCCGGATCGTTGGGGTAGCAGCCGACATAGATGCGCACGTCCGCGCCCTCGTAGGCGGCAAGCGCGTGGGTCAGCATGCGCGCGATCACCCGCGCCTCGTCCCAGGCCGGCACGAAGACCGCGATCGGCCCGGGCAGCGCTCCGGGGTCGAGATCGAGCGCCGTGACCCGCCGCCCCGGGCGGCACGCAAGCGCCGCGGCGCGGCCGAGCCACATCAGGTCGAGCGCAAGGTCGCTGAGCCCGAGGATGAGAAAGCCGATCGCGGCGAACAGGGCCGTCTCGCGCAGCAGGAAATCGACCGCCCCCACCCACTCCTGCATCCGCCGCCCCTCCCCGGGCGGCTATTTCATCCATTTCCGATTAAATTCCGCAAGAATACCTTCAAAATGGACTAAAAACTTCGCGACCTTGGCTTGCCGCCAAGGGCCCCAGAGCAGGTGCGAATGTGCGCAAACGCACCGACGCCCCGGTCCGATTGGGCGATTCCCGACGACGGTTCACATTGCACCCGGCGGAGAGCGACATGGACGATGCCATTCTCGAGCGCGAGACCGAGCAGGCGATCGAGCGGGTTTCGGACCCGGGGGTAAAGGCAGGCTTGCGCGGCAGGCTCGATGCGGCTCTGGCCGCGCTCCACAGCGCGGGGACGGAAGAGGAGAAGGCGCCGCATCGCGAGAAGCTCGAGGCGATCCGTTCCGAGGCCCTGGCCGCCGCGCCGACCGGCCCTGGCGGAACGGCGGGCGGCACGACGGGCGGCAGTGGCGGAAGCCCGGGGACGGACCCCAATCAGCCGTTTATGAGCAAAGCGGCCTTTTTCGTGGTCACCGTGCTCGCCTTTGCGTCATTCGCTTTCGTCTTCTTCTATTTCGATGAGCCCGGCGCCGACAACTTCACATCCGAAACCAGTATCCGACCTCTGCTCGTCCTGACCCTGATTGTCGCCATGCTCGGCTTCGGGGGGATTCTCATCGTCAGGCCACTGTTCGCGCCGGTGGCCGTGCCCCAGTTCACGGAGCGGTTCCGGCTCGCGCGCGAAATCTTCCTCGTTTTCGCGGGGACGTTCGGAACGATCATCGGCTTCTATTTCGGCGCGGAGGAGGATGAGGAGAGCCGCCGCCCGCCCGCGGTTGAAGTCACCTATTCGGCCGGTCGGGTGACCGCCGCGGTGACGGGCGGCGCGGCGCCGTTCATCGGCTTCTACACGCCGGCGGACGGCAACGGGAGGGTCGTCCAGTCCACCGAGCGCGCGCTGAGCTTCGCCGTGGGAGCGACCTGCCCGGTCGGGGCCACGGTCCTCGTCGTGGACGGCGCGGGCCGGCAGGCGGACGGGACCGTCGACTGCACCGCGCCCGGAAGCGCGCCCAACACGACTGCGGCGAACGGGAACGCGGGAACTCCCGCCCCTGCCCCAGCCAGTAACGCGGCCGGCAACGCCGTCAACAACGTGCAGTAAGCTCAG
The DNA here is from genome assembly GCA_036386495.1 of Allosphingosinicella sp. Lineage (GTDB taxonomy): Bacteria > Pseudomonadota > Alphaproteobacteria > Sphingomonadales > Sphingomonadaceae > Allosphingosinicella. The sequence continues at coordinate 12,085 of DASVVP010000056.1, read as the reverse complement.
AATCCTTCCGGAAGCGCGACCTTGCCGATCAGCGTCTCGTGCATGCGGATCGCGTAGCGGTCGGTCATGCCGGCGATGAAGTCGCCGATGCGGCGGCGCGCGGCGAGCGGGTCGAGCCCGTCCGGCCGCCATTCCGGCGGCAGCAGCGAGGGATCGGCGCGGAAGGCGGCGGCGAGCGCGGCCACCACCTTCTGCGCCTCCCTCCGCACCGCGGCCACCGCCGGCGCATTGTACATGCGGGCGTGGAGGAAGCGCCGGAGCGCCTGCTCCTCCCGGACGAGCGCTGCCGAGAAGCCGGCGAGGCCGCGGCCGGCGGCGCGGACGTCGGCCGCGGTCTCGACCCCGGCGGCGGCGACGCGGGCGCGGCTCTCCGCGAGCACGTCGTTGACCATCAGGCCGATCTGGTCGCGGACCAGCTCCGGGACGAGGCGCGGCGCCTCCACGCCCGGATAGCGCGCCGCGACCGCCGCCCAGCCCCGCGCGACGAGCGGCACTTCGAGCAGCTCTTCCAGCGTGAAGAGGCCGGCGCGGAGGCCGTCGTCGATATCGTGATTGTCGTAGGCGATGTCGTCGGCGATCGCGGCGACCTGCGCCTCGAGGCTCGGCCAGCTGGCGAGATCGAGCGGATATTCGGAATCCGCCTCGGCGAGCGCCCAGGGCAATGGCGGCGCGACCGGACCGTTATGCTTGGCGAGGCCTTCCAGCGTCTCCCAGCTGAGATTGAGTCCGGCGAAGGCGGGATAGGGGGTCTCCAGCCTGGTCAGCAGCCGGACGGTCTGGGCGTTGTGATCGAAGCCGCCACAATCGGTCATGGCGCGCTGCAGCGCATCCTCTCCGGCATGGCCGAAGGGCGGGTGGCCGATATCGTGGGCGAGGCAGAGCGCCTCGGTGAGATCCTCGTTCAGGCCCAGGGCGCGGGCGATGGCGCGGCCGATCTGGGCGACTTCGAGGCTGTGGGTGAGGCGCACCCGGAAATGGTCGCCGTCGGGGGCGACGAAGACCTGGGTCTTGTGGCGGAGGCGGCGGAACGGAACCGAATGGATGATCCGGTCGCGGTCGCGCTGGAAGGCGTCGCGCGGGCCGCGGACGGCGTCGCTGCGCTCGGCGTGGAGCCGGCCGCGGCTCGCCGCCGATCCGGAAGCATAAGTGGCGAGCCCTCTCACCGTGCGGGCAGTCTCGCGACCTCCTCGCCAGCCTCGCTCGTCCATGGAAAAGCGGAGACGTCCTGGCGCGACAGCTGGTTGACGAAGGCGCGCGCCTCCGTGGCGGTGGCGAACGGGCCGACGAGCAGCCGCGCCGAGCCGCCGTTGCGCGCCCAATAGGCCGGGCGGGTGCGCAGCAGCGCGGGCGCCGACTGGCGCAGCCGGCCGAACTGGAAGGCGAAGGCCGAGCGGTCGCCATTGGCGACCTGGACCCAGTGGCGACTGGGATGCGGCGGCGGCGTAGGGCGCGCCGGCGTTCGGGCGGCGGTGCGGGTGGTGCGGGTGGGCGTGGCGGTGCGTACCGGGGCTGCGGCCGGGCGCGTCGGCGTCGTCCGGGCCGGGGCGGGCGCTGCCGGACGCGGCTCCTCCTCGGTCGGCAGCGACTGGACCAGGGCGGCGACATCCGAGAAAGCGGGAACCGCGGGCTCCTCGCGCGCCGCCGGCGGCGGATCCTGGCGAACGACTGTCGGCGTCGGCTCCCGGCGGACGGGCGTCGGCGCCGGCTCGCGGCGAACCGCGGGCTCCTGCGCAGCCGGCGGTGGCGAATCCTGGCGCATCGCCGGCGGAATTTCGAGCGGTGGGCCCGAGGCGATCCGCACCGGCTGCTGCTGCGCTGCGGCGGGCACCGCTCCGAAACCGGGCTGCGCCCGGGCGGCAGGTTCGTCGGACCTGATCGGCCCGGCGCCCGGTATGTCCGCCACCGAGGTCACCGCCGGCCGCCGCGCGGATGGGCGCGGGGGAGCGGAAGCGGCGGTGCGGACCGGCTGGCGGCGCTCTTCGGAGCGCGCGCGCGCCTCGTCGCGGCGGTTGACCGGGTCGGCGAGCGCGGTGCGGCGGCGCGTGCTCACCCCGCGCGGCGCCGGCTGCGCGGCGGCGGCAAAGCGCGTCGGGGCGGCGGCGCCGGTGAAGGCGACGGCGGCCGGCCACGGGCTGGTGTCGACGGCGGCGGTCTGCATCGGCCGCCCGTCGGCGGGGAAGTGGCCGAAATGGACCGCCAGCGCCTTCTGCGCCGGGGCCAGCCCGGCGAGCCGGGTCAGGAAGGGCGCCATCGCCGCGCCCTGCCCCGGCATCGCGCCGTCTACCGCCTGCACCGCTGCGTTGGCGTCGCCGGTCAAGGCAAGGACGAAGGCACGGCTGCGATAAGCGGCCCGGTCCTGCCGGCGGAGCAAGGGATCGAGCGCGCGCAGGGCAGCGTCGCGATGGCCGCTCACCGCCAGCGACAGAGCGAGCCGGCGCCGCGTCTCGGCATCGTCGCCGCGCTGGAGGACGAGGAGATAGTCCTGCTGGGCGCGGCGGGGATTGCCGCTGAGGTCGTGGGCAAGGCCGCGGTCGCGCGCGATCTCGGCTTCCGGCGCGCCCAGCCGCGCGGCTTCGGCGAAGAACCGCAGGGCGGCCTGGGGCTGCCCCAGCAGGACATAGGACGAAGCCATGCCGGCTTTGACCCGCGCGTCGCTGGGCGCGACCTCCTCGGCGCGGGCGAAGAACCCCAGGGCGGCCTCGCCGTCGCCGACCCGGACGGCGGCCCGCCCGGCGGCGATCAGCGACGAAAGGTTGCGCGGATTGGCGGCGAGGTCGGCGAGATGGCGGCGCAGCTCCGCGCCTTCGTCGCTGCCGGGGAGGGACTGCACGACCGCGCCCGGCGCCCGGCTCTGCGCCGCCGCCGTGCCTCCGTCTGCCGCATATGCCGTCCCGGCCGCCAGCAGCACGAGGCTTCGGCGGACCCCCCGCAACCATGAAGTCATGGCCGGATTAGACCGCGCGGCAGGTGAACCGGCAATGGTAAGTGCCTGAGGATGCGCCGGAACGGTGGGCGGGGGCGGTGAACGGCGGGACGGGGACACCGGCAGGCACAAGTGCAGAAACCGTCATCCCGGCGAAGGCCGGGATCTCAGGGAGAGTATGCACAAGCGTCTGTGCAGGGCGCGGTCCATTGACGCCTGCGACTTCTCGTCCTGAGGTCCCGGCCTCCGCCGGGACGACGGCTTGGGCTTACTGGTTGTTCTGGCGGTTGAGGAAGCGGGGAATGTCGAGCGGGTCGCGGGCGGTGCGCAGGCGCGGCGTCGATTCCGGCGCATCCTCGTCGACCTGGGCCTTGGCGGCGCCGCGGGCGATGTTCGACATGCGCTCGAACAGGGTGCCGCCCTCGCGGGCCGGCTTCGCCGCCGGCGCGGGCTCGGGCTCCTCGTCGCGGCTCAGCCAGGTGCGCGTCCCGGCCGGCGGCGCCTGCTCGTCCTCGGCGACCATGTCCATGTCGCCGAGCAGCAGCTCGTCCTCGCCGGCCTCGTCCGAGGCCTCGAGCGGAAGCTCGGAGAGATCCTCGGCGCTCGCCGTCTCCTGCGTTTCGGGGAGCTCCGCGGCCTCGGCGGCCGGCGCCTCGGCTTCGTCCTCGGCGGCATCGGGCGCGGTCAGCGTGAGCGGCGGCAGGCTCGGCTTGGCCGTCTCGGTTCGGGCCGCCGGGAAGGCGAACACCTTGGCCGGCGCGGCCGGCACCGTCACCGCCTCGGCATCGATGCCGGTGGCGACGACCGACACGCGGATCTTGCCGTCGAGATCGTTGTTGAAGGCCGAGCCCCAGATGATGTTGGCGTCCGGATCGACCAGCTCCTTGATGTGGCTGGCGGCCTCGTCGACCTCCATCAGGCGCATGTCCTCGCCGCCGGTGATCGAGATGATGACGCCGCGGGCGCCCTTCATCGAAACGCCGTCGAGCAAGGGATTGGCGATCGCCTGCTCGGCCGCCTCGATCGCGCGATTGTCGCCGGCGGCCTCGCCGGTGCCCATCATCGCCTTGCCCATCTCGCCCATGACCGACCGGACGTCGGCGAAATCGAGGTTGATGAGGCCGGGCATGACCATCAGGTCGGTGATGCCGCGCACGCCCTGCTGGAGGACCTCGTCGGCCATCATGAACGCTTCCTTGAAGGTCGTGTTCGGATTGGCGATGCGGAACAGATTCTGGTTCGGGATGACGATCAATGTGTCGACATGCTGCTGCAGCTCGGTGATGCCGCTCTCCGCGGAGCGCATCCGGCGCTGGCCTTCGAAGCTGAACGGCTTGGTGACGACGCCGACGGTGAGGATGCCCTTGTCGCGCGCCGCCTTGGCGATGACCGGGGCGGCGCCGGTGCCGGTGCCGCCGCCCATGCCGGCGGCGATGAAGCACATATGGGCGCCGTCCAGCGCCCGCTCGATCTCGTTCAGCGCTTCTTCGGCGGCGGCCTTGCCGATCTCGGGACGCGAGCCGGCGCCGAGGCCCTGGGTGATCTTGGGACCGAGCTGGATGCGGGTGTCCGCCTCGCTGTGGTTGAGCGCCTGCGCGTCCGTATTGGCGACGATGAAGTCGACGCCCTGGACGTCGGAGTTGATCATGTTGGCGATCGCGTTGCCGCCGGCGCCGCCGACGCCGATGACGCTGATCCGGGGCCGCAATTCGTCTACTTCCGGCCGGATGAAATCGATGCTCATGTCAATCTCCCCTGTCGCTCGAGCACATCACGACGCGCTCCTAAGCCTTTCTTTGCACTATGCGATTCGGCGGTGCGAGCAAAAAGTTAACGCACCGGTAATTTTTCCTAATAACCACTTCGGAAAGCCGCAATCAGACGCTGGACGATGTTGCCGCCGGCCCCGCTCGGGCCGCCGCGAACGGGGGCCGGCGCGGGCAGTGCGGCGCCGCCGAGATCGAGCTCGTCCGAGGCCGCGAACAGCGCCAGGCCGGCGAGCGTGGTGAAAGCGGGGCCGCTATGCGCCTCGGGGAGTCCGGGCAGGTTCGGGCGGCCGATCCGGACCGCGCGGCCGAGCACGCCCTGGGCGTAATCGGCGATGCCCTTCAGCTCGGAGCCGCCGCCGGTCAGCACCACCTGGCGCCCGAACGGCCCGGAAAAGCCAAGCTCCTTCAGCGCCTTGGCGATCTCGCCGGTGAGGTGTTCGAGGCGCTGGCGAATGATCGCGACGAGCTGGGCGCGGGTGATCCGCGCGGCCTCCGTACCCTCCTCGCCGCCGGCGATCGGCTTCAGCTCGATCATGTCGTGATTGTCGCGTGGGCTCGTGATCGCCGAGCCGTAGAAGCATTTCATCCGCTCGGCCTCGCCGCGGCGGGTGCCGAAGGCGGCGGCGATGTCGTCGGTGATGTCGATCCCGCCCATCGGAAGCGACTTCAGGCCGACCAGCATTCCGCCCGCGAAAACGGAGACGTTGGTGACGCCTGCGCCCAACTCGACCAAAGCAACGCCCAACTCGCGCTCCTCGTCACTCAGACAGGCCTTTCCCGCGGCGACGGGAGAGGCGACGATGGCTTCAACGCCCAGATGGGCCGATCGGACGCACAGATCGAGGTTGCGGACCGGCGGCGGCTCGGCGGCGACGACGTGGATGTCGACCGCGAGCCGGTCCGCGTGCAGGCCGAGCGGCTTCTTGACGCCCTGCAGCCCGTCCAGCGTGTAGAGGGCTGGAAGGGCGTGGAGGACCATCCGGCCGCCGGGATCGATCGCGTCGCGGGCGGAGGCGAGCAGGGCGTCCATGTCCTGCTTCTCGATCCGGCGCCCGCCGATCTCGCGCTCGACCGAAGCAAGGTCGCTGACCAGACCCCCGGCCGAGAAGCCCACATAGGCCTGATCGACATTGGTGCCGGCGATGCGCTCGGCCTGCTCGACCGCCTCGCGGATCGCGACCTCGCTCTTCTCCATGTCGGCGATGAAGCCGCGGCGCACCCCCTGGCTCTGCCGCTGGCCGCTGCCGAGGATGCGCAGGCTGCCGTCCTCGCCCGGCTCCGCGATCAGCGCACAGACCTTCGACGAGCCGACGTCGAGGGCGGTGACGAGCTTGCGGACCGGGGTCTGCGGCAATGTCGGCTCCTCAGATCGTGTTGGCGAGATCGGCGGGATTGCCGGGCGAGGGCGGCGGCGCCTCGGGCGCGATGGCGGGGACGACGCTGCCCGGCTCGCGCGAGACGCGGACGATCATCCGCCCCGGAATGCGCATGTCGAAGCGGGCGAAGCCGCGGCCGAGCATCTGCGCCTGCTGGTCGCGCCGGGCGAAGTCGGCGATCGCCCGCTCGGCCGCCGCCCCGCCTTCGGGGAGCGCGAGCACCTCGCCGGTCTGGAAGCGGAGGTCCCAGCGCCGGCCGCCCACCCAGGTCGCGCCGGCGAGCTGCGGCCGGAGATGGGCCGCGCGGCCGAGCAGGCGCTCCAGATAGGCGGTCTGATGGTTGGCGGCGGGGCCGATCAGCAAAGGCAGGTCCGGCATCGCCTCGAGCCGGACATGCTCGAGCACGACGCCGTGCGCGTCGATCAGCATCAGCCTCCGGTCGTGCTGCCAGATCGCGGCGGGCGTGCGCTCGACGATGTCGATCACCAAAGTATCCGGAAGGCGGCGCGAGACCCGGGCGTCGGCGACCCAGCCGAAGACGAGCAGGCGTTCGCGGATCGCGCCGAGGTCGACCAGCGGCATCGCCCGCCGCAGCTCGGCGGCGACGACCGCGTCGATGCGCTGGCGGTCCATATGGTCGACGCCGCGTATCTCGTAGCGGCGGACGGCGAAGCCGGCCCGGCCGACCGCCTCGCCGGCGGCGGCGCCGGCCCGTTGCGGCAGCCGGAGAGCGGCAATCGCGGCGATCGCCACCGCCGCGAGCAGGCCGAGCACGATCCATTTCGAAGCGCGGCGCACCGTCTCCGGCGCGATCCCCGCCTGCTCGAGCAGGCCGGCGCGCTTCTGGCGCCGGGGGGCCGCCCGCGGCGCGCTCCGCGTCTTGGCCGGGCGCCCGCGCTGCCCCGCCCCACCCCTCGCGATCCTCGCCGTGGTCATAGGACGGCCTCCACGATCCGCTCGACCAGCTCGGCATATTCGATGCCGCGAAAGCGCGCCTGCTCGGGCACCAGGCTGAGCGGCGTCATGCCGGGCTGGGTGTTGACCTCCAGCAGGTAGAGACCCTCGGGGCCCTGTTCGTCGTCCCAGCGGAAGTCGGCGCGCGAGCAGCCGCGGCAGCCGAGCAACTGGTGCGCCCTCAGCGCCATCGCCATCGCCTCCGCGGCAATCTCCTCCGGGATCTCGGCGGGGCAGACATGGACGGTAAGGCCGTCCGTATATTTGGCATCGTAATCGTAGAAGCCGGTGGTCGGCTTCAGCTCGGTGACCGCCAGCGCCTCGTCGCCGAGCACGGCGACGGTGAGCTCGCGGCCGCGGATGAAGGGCTCGGCGAGCAGGCGCGCAAAGTCCTGCCAGGGCCCGCTTACGTCGCGGCCGATCGGATTGCCGTAATTGCCTTCGCGGGTGACGATGGCGACGCCGACCGAGCTGCCCTCGTTGACCGGCTTGAGCACATAGGGGCGCGGCATCGGATCGGCTTCGTGCAGGCTCGGGCTCTCGACGATGGTCCCTTCGGGCATGCGGATGCCGTGCGGGACGAGGACCATCTTGGTCAGCTCCTTGTCGATCGCGATCACCGACGTCTCGAGGCCGCTATGGGTGTATCTGAGGCCCATCAGGTCCATCAGGCCCTGCACCGTGCCGTCCTCTCCGGGCGTGCCGTGGAGCGCGTTGAAGACGACGTCCGGTTTCGCCTCGAGCAGCCGGGCGGCGACGTCGCGGCCCATGTCGATGCGGGTCACGCGATGGCCCCGGCTCTCGAGCGCATCGGCCACCCCCGCGCCGGTGACGAGCGACACCTCGCGCTCCGCCGACCAGCCGCCCATCAGGACGGCGACGTGGAGGGGGTTACGCATGAATACTCCTCCCCGGCACGGGGAGGGGGACCAGCCGAAGGCTGGTGGAGGGGGGCGAGCGCAGCGAGCCTGGAGGCGTGGGCCCCCTCCACCACACTTCGTGCGGTCCCCCTCCCCGTTCCGGGGAGGAATTCACTCGCGCACTCATTCACCAACCCCCACACGCTGGATTTCCCATTCCAGCATCACGCCCGAATGCGCGAGCACGCGGCGGCGGACCTGCTCGCCCAACGCCTCGATGTCGGCGGCGCGAGCATTGCCCAAATTCAGCAGGAAGTTGCAATGCTTTTCAGAGACTTGTGCATCGCCGACGGTGAGGCCGCGGCAGCCGGCGGCGTCGATCAGCTTCCAGGCCTTGGTGCCGGGCGGATTCTTGAAGGTGGAGCCGCCGGTGCGGCTGCGCAGCGGCTGCGAAGCTTCGCGCTCGGCCGCGATCCGGTCCATCTCGGCGCCGATCGCCGCGCGCTCGCCGGGCACGCCCTCGAACAGGGCTTCGACCACCACCGCCCCTTCGGGCACTTCGCTGTGCCGGTAGGTGTAGCCGAAGCGCGCCTTCGGCCAGGTCTCGACCGAGCCGTCGCGCAGGACGAGCGTGGCCTCGACCAATATGTCGGCGACCTCCCGGCCATAGGCGCCGGCGTTCATCCTGACGGCGCCGCCCGCCGTGCCGGGGATGCCGCGCAGGAATTCGAGCCCGGCGATGTGGGCGTCGCGCACCTTCGAGGCGACACTGATCCCCATCGCCCCGCCGCCGGCGCGGACCCGGTTTCCCGGCTCGACATCGACGTGCGCCATCGCCTTGGGCAGGCGCACCACGACGCCGGGAACGCCGCCGTCGCGCACGATCAGGTTGGAGCCGACGCCCACCGGGAGGACGGGCACGGCCGGGTCGAGCTCGCGCAGGAAGGCGGAGAGATCGGCGACGTCCTTCGGGCGCACCAGCCACTGCGCCGGGCCGCCGGTGCGGAACCAGATGAAGTCGGCGAGCGAGCCGCCGGGTTCGATCGTGCCGGCGAGAGGGGGGACATCCCCCACCCCCAACCCCTCCCCTGAAGGGGAGGGGCTTATTGGCGCGCCCCACTGAAGCCCCTCCCCTTCAGGGGAGGGGTTGGGGTGGGGCTTGTTCGAGAACGCGCTCACTTGTTCAGCCTCGCGCAGCGGATGCCGTCGGCCAGGCCGGCGGCCCATTTGGTGATGTCGCCGGCGCCGAGGCAGATCACCATGTCGCCGCGGGCGGCGATGTCGCGCAGGCTCTGGCAGAGGTCGTCGAAATCGGCGACGGCCTTGACGGCGCGGTGGCCTCGCTCTTTCAGACCTTCGACCAGCGCATCCGCGTCGACGCCTTCGATCGGCTCCTCGCCGGCCGGATAGACCGGAGTGACGTAGACGATGTCGGCGTCGTTGAACGCCCCCTGGAACTCCTCCATCAGGTCGCGCAGGCGGGTGAAGCGGTGGGGCTGGACGACGGCGATGACCCGCCCTTCCGCGCCTTCGCGGGCAGCGGAGAGGACGGCGCGGATCTCGGTCGGGTGGTGGCCGTAATCGTCGATGATGGTCGCACCCTGGATCTCGCCGACGCGGGTGAAGCGGCGCTTGACGCCGTCGAACTTCGCGAAGCCGCGCGCGATCGTCTCGTGCGGGATGCCGAGCTCGGCGGCGACGCCGATCGCGGCAAGGGCGTTCTGGACATTGTGGCGTCCCGGCATGGGCAGCTCGACGTCGGCGATGGTGGAGACATTGCCGCTGCGGTCGCGCAGCGACACGTCGAAACGGTTGCCGCCCGGCACCGGGCGCACGTTGGCGCCGCGCACGTCTGCCAGCGCGGCGAAGCCGTAGGTAACGACGCGCCGGTCGCGCAGGCGCGGGATGATCGTCTGCACCTCGGGATGGTCGACGCACAGGAGCGCGGCGCCGTAGAAGGGCACATTCTCGACGAACTCGACATAGGCATCCTTCGCCTTCTCGAACGAGCCGTAATGGTCGAGATGCTCGGGATCGATATTGGTGACGACGGCGATGGTGCCGTCGAGGCGCAGGAAGGAGCCGTCGCTTTCGTCGGCCTCGACCACCATCCACTCGGACGAGCCCAAACGGGCGTTGGAGCCGTAGGCGTTGATGATGCCGCCGTTGATCACGGTCGGGTCGATCCCGCCAGCGTCCATGAGGGCGGCGATCATCGAGGTCGTCGTCGTCTTGCCGTGCGTGCCCGCGACGGCGACGGTCGATTTGAGGCGCATCAGCTCGGCGAGCATCTCCGCGCGGCGGACGACCGGGATGCGCCGCTCATAGGCGCAGACCAGCTCGGGATTGTCCTTGCGGATGGCGCTCGAGATGACGACCACGGCGGCGTCGCCGAGATTGTCGGGATCGTGGCCGATCGCGATCGGGATCCCGGCCTTGCGAAGCCCCTCGACGACATAGCCCTCGGCGACGTCAGAACCTTGAACCTTGTAGCCAAGAATATGCATCACCTCGGCGATGCCGGACATGCCGATGCCGCCGATGCCGACGAAGTGGATCGTGCCGATGTCGGTCCCCACCCCCCTCATGCATAGGCCCCGCCGGCGACGGGGGTGAGGACGTTCTCGCGCAGGAAGGCGGGGTCGAAGCCGCGGTCGCGGCCGGTGCGCTCGACCAGGTCGGCGAGGTCGGCGGCGGCGTTGGGGCGGCCGACGGCGCGCGCGCGGGCGGCGGCATTGGCCAGAGCGGCGGGATCGAGCGCCAGCTTCTGCAGCTGCTTGGCGAGCTCGATCGGCGTGAAGCGCGCCTGGGCGATCGCCCGAGCGCCGCCGGCCTTCGCCATCTCGCGGGCGTTGAAGGTCTGATGATCGTCGGTGGCCGAGGGCAGCGGCACCAGGATGGCGGGACGGCCGGCGGCGGTCAGCTCGGCGATGGTCGAGGCGCCGGCGCGGGCGATGACGAGATGCGCCCAGCTCAGGCGCTCGGGCATGTCGGCCATGTAGGTGGCGAGGTCGGCCGGGATGCCGAGCTCGGCATAACGGGCGCGGACCCGCTCGATATCCTCGGCGCGGCATTGCTGCGTCACCTGCAGGCGGCGCCGGAAATGCTCGGGGAGGAGGGCGAGGCCTTCGGGGACGACGTCGCTGAGGATCGTCGCGCCCTGGCTGCCGCCGGTGACGAGCAGGCGAAACACGCCTTCGTCGTCGAGCGCCGGGAAGGGGAGCTCGCGCAGCGCCAGCACCTCGTCGCGCACCGGATTGCCGACCAGGTGGGTCTTGTCGCGCGCCTTGGCGGGGAGGCGCTGGACATTGTCGTAGGCAGTCGCGACGGCGTCGACCTTGCCCGCCATCAGCCGGTTGACCCGGCCGAGCACGGCATTCTGCTCGTGGATCAGGGTCGGCACCTTGTCGGCGCGGGCGGCGAGCAGGGCCGGGAGCGCGGGATAGCCGCCGAAACCGATCACGGCCGAGGGGCGGAAGGTCTCGTAGAGGCGCAGCGCCATCGCCCGGCCGGTGAAGATGTTGCGGGTGGCGCGCAGCCAGCCGACCGGCCCTCCGGCGAGGCGGCCGGCGGGCAGGACATGGACCTGGACTCCGTCGAACAGGCCCGGGATGCGGGCGCCGCGGTCGTCGGTGACGAGGGCGACGCGGTGGCCGCGGCGCATCAGCTCCTCGGCGAGGGCGTGGGCGGGGATCATGTGCCCGCCGGTGCCGCCGGCGGCGAGGACGTAATGGCGCCCGATCATCGGCCGGCCCCTTTCACCACATAAGGAGAGCGGTGCAGATAGGGATTGCGCCGGGTGAAGGCCAAGAGCAGCCCCATGCCGAGCGCGAGCGCCATCATCGAGGATCCCCCGTAGGAGATGAAGGGCAGGGTCATGCCCTTGGACGGCGCGATCTGGACGTTGACCGCCATGTTGATCAGCGCCTGCAGGCCGAACTGGGTGACCAGCCCCGCGGCGGCGAGGACGACGAAGCCGTCATCCTCGCCGCGGCGGGCCTCGTCACGCAGTTCGGGCTGCAGGCGCTGATCAACATGGCGGTCAACGTCCAGATCGCGCCGTCCAAGGGCATGACCTTGCCGTTCATCTCCTATGGCGGCTCGTCGATGATCGCCCTCGCGCTCGGCATGGGGCTGCTCTTGGCCTTCACCCGGCGCAATCCCTATCTGCACCGCTCTCCTTATGTGGTGAAAGGGGCCGGC
>DASVVP010000055.1:0-14240 GCA_036386495.1 Allosphingosinicella sp. | reverse complement strand
ATCTTGCCGGTCGCGGTGAGCTTGAAGCGCTTCTTGACGCCGCTCTTGGTCTTCAGTTTGGGCATTTTCGTCTCCTTGGCCACCACGAGGGGCGGACGTTTGAGAACAGCCACGGCAGCCCTTGTGAGCCGGGCGGTTCATTTCTTCCAAAGCTGGAAAGAAGCGGCGCCTATAGAGGGACCGGCGCAGTAAGGCAAGGATCACCAGGGGATGGGCTGGCCCCGATAATCGACGAAGCTTCCGGATTGCGCGCCAGTCAGGCGCTCGATCACGCCGCGCATCCCGGCGACGCTCTCGCGCGGGCCGATCTGGGCGTTGGGGCCGCCCATGTCGGTCTGCACCCAGCCGGGATGAAACAGCACCATCGGCACTGCCAGCTCCCGCGACAACGCGTACCACGCGGCGTTGAGCGCGGCCTTGGAAGCGCGATAGGCGATGTAGCCGCCGGAGCTGTCGGCGATGCTGCCCATGCGGCTGGTGATCGCCGCCATCTTGCCCTCGGGCGCCATCTTCGTGGCGAGGCGTTCGGCGAGCAGCACGGGCGCGACGGCATTGACCGCGTGGACGCGCTGCCATTCCTCCGCGGCCTTCGCGTCGCCGATGCGCTGGGGGGCCGAAACGCCGGCATTGGCGATGAAGAGGTCGAGCCGCCGGTCGATCTGGTCGGGGAAGGAAGCGACGGCTTCGAAATCCGCGACGTCGAGCGTCATTATCCGAACTCCGAGAGCGTGAAGCTCGGCCGACGGCTGGCGCACCGTCGCGGTCACGTCCCAGCCTTCCGCGGCATATTGGCGGGCGAATTCCAGGCCGATGCCGCGGCCCGCGCCGGTGATGACGACGCTCGGCATCAGTCGAACAGGCTCGAGACGGAAGTCTCGTCGGCGATGCGCTTGATCGCTTCGCCGATGAGGGGGGCGATGGTGAGGAGGCGGATGCGTGAGGCGGCGACGGTCTCCTCGGTCGGGGCGATGGAATCGGTGATGACGAGCTCCGTCAGCTCGGAACGCTCCACCCGCGCCACCGCGGCGCCGGAAAGGACGCCGTGGGTGCAATAAGCGACGACCTCCTCCGCCCCGTCCGCCTTGAGCGCGGCTGCCGCGTTGCAGAGGGTGCCGGCCGAATCGACGATGTCGTCGATCAGCACGCAGAAGCGGCCCTCGACCTCGCCGATGATGTTCATGACCTCGGATTCGCCGGGCCGCTCGCGGCGCTTGTCGACGATGGCGAGCGGCGCGTTGTCGAGCCGCTTGGCGAGCGAGCGGGCGCGGACCACGCCGCCGACGTCGGGCGAGACGACGGTGATCGCGCGGTTGGAGAACCGGCTCCTGATGTCGGCCGACATGACCGGCGCCGCCCAGAGATTGTCGGTCGGGATGTCGAAGAAGCCCTGGATCTGGCCCGCGTGGAGATCGACGGAGAGGACGCGGTTGGCGCCGGCGACGGTGATCAGATTGGCGACGAGCTTGGCCGAGATCGGCGTGCGGGGGCCGGGCTTCCGGTCCTGCCGGGCATAGCCGAAATAGGGGATGACGGCAGTGATCCTCTTGGCCGAAGCGCGGCGCAGCGCATCTATGCAGATCAGCAGCTCCATCAGATTGTCGTTGGCCGGATAGGATGTGGACTGGACCACGAACACGTCCTCGCCGCGGACATTCTCCTGGATCTCGACGAAGACCTCCTCGTCGGCGAAGCGGCGGACGCTGACCTCGGTCACCGGCATTTCGAGATAGGCCGCGATCGCGCTCACCAGCGGCAGGTTCGAATTGCCCGACATTAGCTTCATGAGGCGGCGTCTCCCGGAGGCGGCGCGACTCCAGTGGCGGCAAGGGCAATCCTTGGCAAGAGCAGCGGTGTTCCTCCCCATGCGGACACATGGGGAGGAGGACCATGCGCAGCATGGTGGAGGCCCCCTCCCCATCTGGCGATAGGGAGGAATTGTCCCTACACGGCCGGCGATGAGCGTCGTCACCCGCTTCGCGCCGTCGCCGACGGGCCGGCTCCACGTCGGCAACATCCGCACGGCGCTGCACAATTGGCTGTTCGCGCGGCGATGCGGCGGACGCTTTCTCCTCCGCCTCGACGACACCGACCGCGAGCGGTCCCGCGAGGAGCTCGTCGAGGCGATCCGCGCCGATCTAGCCTGGCTCGGACTCGAGCCGGACGAGGAGCATCGCCAGTCGGCGCGGTTCGACCGGTACGACGCCGCGCTGGAGCGTCTGGCCGGGGCCGGACGGGCCTATCCGGCTTTTGAGACGGCGCGGGAACTCGAGCTGAAGCGCAAGGTCCAGCTCGGCCGCGGGCTGCCGCCGGTCTACGACCGCGCCGCCCTCGCGCTGACGGCGGAGGATCGCGCCCGCCTTGAGGCGGAAGGGCGGCGGCCGCACTGGCGCTTCCGGCTCGACCACGGGGCCGCGATCGAATGGGACGACCTTGTCCGCGGCCGGCAGCATTTCGAGCCGAGGCTGCTCTCCGATCCGGTGATCCGCCGCGAGGACGGATCGTGGCTGTACATGCTGCCGAGCACGGTCGACGACGTCGAGCTGGGCGTGACCCATGTGCTGCGCGGCGAGGATCACGTCACCAACACCGCGCTCCAGATCCAGATGTTCGAGGCGCTCGGCGCCGCTCCGCCGTCCTTCGCCCATGAGGCTCTGCTGGTCGGCTCCGAGGGCAAGCTCTCGAAGCGGCTCGGCTCGCTCGGCGTGGAGGCGATGAAGGAGTCGGGTATCGAGCCGATCGCGCTCGCCGCCAAGCTCGCCCGCATCGGCACCAGCCTGCCGGTCGAGCCGGCGACCTCGCTACAGCCGCTGGTCGAGAGCTTCGACTTCGCCACCTTCGGCCGCGCCCCCGCCCGTTTCGACATGGAGGAGCTGAAGACGCTCAACGCCCGCATCGTCCACAACCTCTCCCACGAAGCGGTCGCCGACCGCCTCCCGTCGGGGATGAACGCGGCCGATTGGGATGCGATTCGTCCCAATCTCGTGCGGGTCGACGAGGCGGCGGACTGGTGGGAGATTCTCCACGGACATGTTGAGCAGGCGGCGGCCGAGGAAGACCGCGGCTTTCTGGCCGCTGCCGCGGACGTCGCAGCCAGGCTCGACTGGAGCGAAGCGCCCTGGGCCGCGCTGACGGCCCGCCTGAAGGCCACGACCGGCCGGGCCGGAAAGGCCCTGTTCCACCCCCTGCGCCGCGCACTCACCGGCCGCGACAGCGGCCCTGAAATGGCGGCCCTGCTGCCGCTGATCGGCCGCGACGAAGCGGTCGCGCGCCTGCGCTCCGCAGCGGGCACCTCCTGACCGCCTAACCGACATCCGGAACAAAAAAGGCTGTTGCAGATTTAGGATATATTATATCATGCTGTGATGATATAACGTGGTACATCCGGCGCAGACCGGAAACCGGACGAAGGAGAAGGACCATGGCCGAAGCCGCTTTTCTCGAACCCAGACGAATCAGGCCGGGTGCCGCCGCGATCGTCGTGCTGCTGCACGGGACCGCGCTCACCGCGCTGCTGATGGCGAAGGGCTATGTGCCCGCGCCGCCGGGCTTCACCCGGACCGAAGTGACGACGGTCCGCCTCCGGCCGCCGCCGCCGCCCGAGCCGCAGCCCGTGCAGACCCGCGAGCAGGTGACG
The DNA here is from genome assembly GCA_036386495.1 of Allosphingosinicella sp. Taxonomy (GTDB): domain Bacteria; phylum Pseudomonadota; class Alphaproteobacteria; order Sphingomonadales; family Sphingomonadaceae; genus Allosphingosinicella. The sequence goes on along the minus strand of DASVVP010000055.1, from coordinate 10,606 downwards.
CGCTGGACCGTTCCGCCGGTGCCGCGTCCGGCGCCTTCGCCTTTCCTGACTCCCCCGGCTCCGCCCGCGCCGACGCCCGACCTCGACTCGCGGGCGAGCAACGAGGACGTGCGCGGCATTCCCGAGACTCCGCCGGTCACGCCCTCCCCGCCGCCGGCGCCGCCGGTGCGGCGCGAGGCGGTGCTGCTCTCGGGAGGGCTCCAGCCGCCCTACCCGACCTCGGAGCAGCGCGATCGGCGCGAGGGAACGGTCGTGATCCGGATCGTCGTCGGTCCGGACGGTCGGGTGGTCCGCGCCGAAAAGGTCAGCGCGACCAGCGACGCCTTCTATGAGGCGACCGCCCGCCATGCCCGCGCGCGCTGGCGGTTCCGGCCGGCCACCGTGGACGGCAGGCCGGTCGAGGCGACCAAGACGCTCACCGTGCGCTTCCAGCTCCGGGACGGCTGAGCCTCGGGCTGGCGCCGGGGAGCGGCCCGCATTATCTAGGCGCGATGCCGCTCCCCCGCCCAGCCTCGCCGCGCGCCCTGATGCGGGACCTGCGCGCCTTCACCGCGCAGCGCACCAGGCACCAGTGGATAGCCGCATTCTTCGCGGTGGCGATGCCCGCGACCATCCTCGTCCTGTTCGTGCTCGACGCCCGCACCAACATCCTGCCCGGCGAGCAGGTCATCTTCGTCGAAAGCTGGTCGGAAGCGCGCACCGACGAGGAAATCAAGGCTGCGCAGCAGATCCGCCAGCGCGAGCGCGAGCGCGCCGAGGCCGAGCGCCGGCAGGAATGGCAGCGGCTCGGCAACCGGCTGGGGATCGACCCGTAGACGCGCGCTGGATGGGGGCGGCGGCCGCGCTGGGCGAACGCGGCCGCGGGCGCACCGCGCCCAACCCGAATGTCGGCTGCCTGATCGTCAAGGGCGGCCGTGTCGTCGGACGCGGCTGGACCCGGCCCGGCGGCCGCCCGCATGCCGAGGCGGTCGCGCTCGCCGCGGCCGGCGACGCCGCGCGGGGCGCGACCGTCTATGTGACGCTCGAGCCCTGCGCCCATGACAGCGCACGGGGCCCGGCCTGCGCCGACCTGATCGTCGCGGCGCGGCCGGAGCGGGTGGTCGCCGCCGTTCGCGACCCCGATCCGCGCACCGACGGGCAGGGTCTGGAGCGTCTGCGCAACGCCGGCATCGCGGTCGAGACGGGAGTCGGTGCCGAAGAAGCCGAGCGGTCGCTTGCCGGTTTCCTGAGCCGTATCCGCCGCGGCCGCCCCTTCGTCACCCTCAAGCTGGCAATGTCGCTCGACGGCCGGATAGCCCTCGACTCGGGGGAAAGCCGCTGGATCACCGGCGAGGAGGCGCGCGCCCACGGCCATCTCGAACGCGCCCGCACCGACCTGATCCTGGTCGGACGCGGCACGTTCGAAGCCGACGCGCCGCGGCTCGACGTGCGGATCGAGGGGCTCGAGGAGCGCTCGCCGGCGCGGGCGATGCTGACGCGCGGCGAGGCGCCGGAGGGATGGGCCGCCCTCGCTTCGCCCGGCGCCGTGTTCGCGCTTGGGGACGTCAACGACCTGCTGGTCGAGGGCGGCGCCGAAACCGCGTCCGCCTTCCTCCGTGCCGACCTCGTCGATCGTCTGCTGCTCTACCGCGCGCCGATCCTGATCGGCTCCGGAAAGGCCGCACTTGGCGACATCGCCCTCGAGTCGCTGATCGATGCGCACGGCCGCTGGCGAATCCACGACCGCCGCATGCTTGGCAGCGACAGCCTCGAAGTCTACGAGCGGACGCGCTGATGTTCACGGGAATCGTCACCGACGTCGGGCGGATCGCCGCGGCCGAGCAAAAAGGCGATCTGCGGCTCCGGATCGTGTGCGGCTACGACATGGCGAGCGTCGCTCTGGGCGCCTCGATCGCCTGCTCGGGAGTCTGCCTGACGGTGGTGGACAAGGGTGACGACTGGTTTGCGGTCGACCTGTCGGCGGAGACGGTGAGCCGCACCGCGCCCGGAATCTGGACCGAGGGCGGGCGGCTCAACCTCGAGCGGGCGCTCAAGGTCGGCGACGAGCTCGGCGGCCATATCGTCACCGGCCATGTCGACGGGATCGGCGAGGTGGTCGGCGTCGAGCCGGTCGGCGGCTCGACCCGCCTCCGCATCGCCGCCGGCGCCGCGCTCGCGCGCTATATCGCCGCCAAGGGCTCGATCGCGCTGGACGGCGCGTCGCTTACGGTCAACGAGGTGGAAACGACCACGGACGGCGGCACGATCTTCTCGATCAACCTCATCCCCCACACTGCCGCGCAGACCACATTCGACCAGGTCGAGCCGACGCGAAAGGTGCATATCGAGATCGACATCCTTGCCCGCTATCTCGGCCGGATGATGGAGCTTCGCGCCAGCAGCGTGTGATTCTATCGCTTCCGTATCACATTGCAGTGTGATACCCGGGCTCCATGAGCACCGTCCTGATCGAGCGAATCTCGGAGTTGGTCCATGAGGGCGACATGTCGCGCTCCGGCCTCGCCCGGGCCGCGGGCCTGCACCCCAATTCGCTGAGGAAACTCGGCGACGCGGACTGGAACCCAACTGCAGACACCCTCCTCAAACTCGAGAAATTCCTCGCCAGCGGCAGCCGCGACGTGCTGGTCGGGCCCGAGCGGATCATCGACGAGGCGCGCAACGGCCGCATGTTCATCCTCGTCGACGACGAGGGCCGCGAAAATGAGGGCGACCTGGTCGTTCCCGCCCAGATGGCGACTCCCGACGCGATCAACTTCATGGCGCGCCACGGCCGCGGCCTGGTCTGCCTCGCGCTGACCGGCGAGCGGGTCGGCCAGCTCGGCCTGCCTTTGATGTCCCGCCAGAACGGCACCCGCCACGAGACGGCGTTCACCATCTCGATCGAGGCGAAGGAGGGCGTCACCACCGGCATCTCCGCGGCCGACCGGGCGCGCACCGTCGCGGTCGCGATCGACGCCTCCAAGGGGCCCGAGCATCTCGTCAGCCCCGGCCACGTCTTTCCCCTGGTCGCACGCGAAGGCGGCGTGCTGGTCCGCGCCGGTCATACCGAAGCCGCGGTCGACGTCGCCCGCCTTGCCGGCCTCAACCCTTCCGGCGTCATCTGCGAGATCATGAAGGAGGATGGCGAGATGGCGCGGTTCGACGACCTCGTCGAATTCGCCCAGCTCCACGGCCTCAAGATCGGCACCATCCGCGACCTCATCGCCTATCGGCTGGAGAAGGACCGGCTGGTGGAGCAGACCGCGGAGGCGCAGTTCGAGAGCCGCTGGGGCGGCAGCTGGACCGCGCGCACCTTCGTCAACAAGGCGTCGGGCGCGGAGCAGATCGCCCTCGTGAAGGGCCGCGTCGATCCGTCGCGGCCGACTCTGGTCAGGATGCATGCGCTCTCGCTCTTCTCCGACGTGTTCGCCGAGGCCGGACCGCGCGGCGCCCTGCTCGAAGGCGCGATGAAAGCGATTTCCGACGAAGGCTCTGGCGTGATCGTGGTCATCAACCGGCCGGTCCCCGACGCGCTCACCGAGGCGCTCAAGGTCCGCGCCGGCGAGGCGGAACCGCGGGGGATGGAGCAGATCAGGGACTATGGGGTGGGGGCGCAAATCCTGATGGCGCTCGGGGTGCGGGACATGGTGCTGCTCACCAACAGCCACCACACGCCGGTCGCACTCGGCGGCTACGGCCTCGCCATCGTCGGCGAGCGTCCGATACCCGACGCGGAGCGCTGAACATGGCGCGGCTGCTGGTCGTGGAGGCGCGCTTCTACGAGCATATCAACGACCTCCTCCTCCAGGGCGCGCGCGCCGCGATCGAGGCCGGAGGACATGAGCACGAGACCGCGACCGTCCCCGGCGCGCTCGAAGTTCCCGGAGCGATCGCGCTGGCCGCCGAGACCGGACGCTATGACGGTTACGTCGCGCTGGGCGTGGTGATCCGCGGCGAGACTTATCATTTCGAGATCGTCGCCGGGGAGAGCGCGCGCGGGATCATGGCGCTGACGCTGGACGGTCTCGCCATCGGCAACGGCATCCTCACCGTGGAGAACGAAGCCCAGGCCCTCGCCCGCGCCCGGCCCGACGAGAAAGACAAAGGCGGCGAGGCGGCCAAGGCGGCGCTGGCGACGATGCGGCTGAGGGAAAGATTCGGCGCCTAGTTCCTCCCCATCAGTTACCCCTCCACCACACTTCGTGTGGTCCCCCTCCCCTCCGCCTGCGGCGGCAGGGAGGAGCTCAGGCCTCCGGATAGTCGATGTAGCCCTCCTCGCCCTGGCTGTACCAGGTCGCGCGGTCGTCTGGGTTGAGCGGGAGCTTGTTGGCGAGCCGGTGCGGCAGGTCCGGGTTGGCGAGGAAGGTGCGGCCGAAGCTGATCGCGTCGCAGCGTTCCTCCGCGAGCGCGGCCTCGGCATTGTCGAGCACATAGTCCGAGTTCAGCACCAGCGGTCCTGCGAACGCCTTGCGGATGGCGGGCGAGACCGGCGGGACGTCGGAGCTCCCGAAGGTGCCCTCCGGGCCCGGTTCGCGCAGCTCGAGGAAGGCGATGCCGATCTCCTGCAGTGCGGCCGCGGCGGCGATGAACAGGGCCTCGGGATCTGCGTCCTCGCAGCCCTGGGTCTCACTGTTGGGCGAGAGGCGGACGGCGGTGCGCTCCGCCCCGATCGTGTCGGCGATGGCCTGCGTCGCCTCGCGGAGGAGGCGGATGCGGTTCCCGACCGGACCGCCATAGTCGTCGTCGCGCAAATTGGTCGAATCGCGGAGGAATTGGTCGATCAGATAGCCGTTGGCGGCGTGGAGCTGGACTCCGTCGAAGCCGGCCGCGATCGCCAGCCCGGCGGCGCGGCTGTAGTCCGCCAGCAGCGCCGGGATCTCGTCCGAACGGAGCGGCCGCGCCTCGGCATAAGGCTGGCGGCCTTCGTAGGTGTGCGCCTTGTAGGGCGCAGTCGTCGCCGAGGCGGAGACCGGCGCGTCGCCGCCGAGGAAGCTCGGATGGACGACGCGGCCCATATGCCAAAGCTGGCAGAAAATGCGCCCGCCCGCATCGTGCACCGCCTCGGTGACCGGCTTCCACGCCTCCATCTGCTCGACCGTCCAGATGCCGGGCGCATAGGGCCAGCCGAGGCCCTGCTGCGAGATGCCGGTCGCCTCGCTGATGATCAGGCCCGCGGCCGAGCGCTGCGAATAGTAGGTCGCCATGATCTCCGTCGGCACATGATCGCGGGTGGCGCGGCCGCGGGTGAGCGGCGCCATGAATACGCGATTGGGGCAGAGGATTGCGCCGACGGCGATCGGCTCGAACAATGAGGGCAAGAGAGGCTCCTGGCGGCGGGAGGTTGACGGGGGAGAGCGGCGCGGCCTAGCGGCCGCTGCATCCCAATGCACCAGGCGGCATCACGATCCGGCGCCGGCGGCGGCCGCTTCGCCTTCGCGGCCATGATCGCGTCGAACCTGTTCCTCGCCGCGGGGCCGTGGATGGTGCGGCTCGCCGACGTCGGACCGGTCGCCTCGGGCTTCTGGCGGCTCGCGCTGGCGGTGCCTTTCCTCGCCTGGCTCGGCTGGCGGCAGGCGCGCGGCCGCGCGGCACCCGGGTGGACCATGGTCGGCCTGATCGCGATCGGGGGCCTGTTCTTCGCGGCCGACCTCGCTTCCTGGCACGAGGGGATCCTGCGCACCAAGCTCGCCAACGCCACCCTGTTCGGCAATTTCGCCAGCTTCCTGTTCGCGATCTACGGCTTCATCCTGCTCCGCGCGCTGCCGGGGAAGGTGCAACTGCTCGCCTTGCTGCTCGCCGCGGGCGGCGCCGGCCTGCTGCTCGGGAGCAGCTTCGAGATGTCGGCGCGCAACTTCAGCGGCGACCTGCTCGCGATCCTCGCCGGGCTCTTCTACACTTTCTATCTGATCGCGGTCGACAAGGCGCGGCGCGTGCTGCCGCCCTTTCCGGTACTGGCGATCGCGACCGCGGCCGGGGCGCTGCCGCTGTTGCTGATCGCTTACGGGGTCGGCGAGCAGGTGATGCCGACAGACTGGACGCCGGTGATCCTGCTGTCGCTGGGCAGCCAGCTGATCGGCCAGGGGCTGCTCGTCTACGCCATGGGCTATCTGAGCCCGATCGTGGTCGGCCTCGGCCTGCTCACCCAGCCGATCGCCGCCGCCCTGATCGGATGGCTGGCCTACGGCGAATCCTTCACCGCCCAGGACGGATTCGGCGCGCTGCTGATCTGCGCGGCGATGGTGCTGATCCGCCTGCCGGCCAGGAGCCCTCCCCCTTGATGGGGGAGGGTTGGGTGGGGGTGGAGTTCTCGGAGAATCACCGCACTTCATTGACTCCACCCCGCCCCCATCCCCTCCCCATCAAGGGGAGGGGAGCCGCCCTTGCACAGCGGACCAGCAAGGATCATTAGCGCGGTCATGGTCGAACCCGGCGACATGACGCTCGACGAACTCCGGATCGCGCTCGCGCCGCTGATCCCGCCGCACGCGGCGTTCGACGGCTGGACCGAGGAGGCGCTGGCGATGGCGGCGCGCGAGCTCGGCATTCCGCCTGTCCGGGCGCGCATCGCATTTCCGGGCGGCGCGGTCGAGATGATCGACGCCTGGTTCGATTCGATCGACCTCGCGATGCTGGACGCCTTTCCGCCCGAGCGGATCGCGGCGATGAAGATACGCGAGCGCATCCGCGCGCTCGTCCTGTTCCGGTTCGAGCACATGCTGCCGCACCGCGAGGCGCTGCGCCGCGCTTTCGCGATATTGGCGCAGCCGCAGAACGTGCCGGCGGCGGCGAAGCTCGCCTGGCGCGCGGCCGACCGGATGTGGCGCGTCGCCGGGGATGCCGCCACCGATTATAATTATTACACCAAGCGTGCATTGCTGACCGGAGTCTACGGGTCGACCTCTTTGGTCTTCATCGACGACAATAGTGACGACCTCGCCGACACCCGCGCCTTCCTCAATCGCCGGATCGACGACGTCATGCGGATCGAGAAGGTCAAGGCGAGCTGGCGCGGCGGCCGCGACCGGCTGCCGAGCCTCAGCCGCTTCCTCGGCAGGCTGCGTTACCCGGCGGTCTGAGCCCAGCGTCGTTCGAATCAGCAGGGTCGGATGGGCAACGAACTCCTCAGCACCGGCATCATGGTGCTGGCGCTCGTCCTGTTCGCCAGCGACCGGATCCGGCCCGACGCGGTCGCATTGCTGATCCTGCTGCTCGCCTGGGTGAGTGGCCTGCTCAGCCTCGACGAAGCGCTCGCCGGCTTCGGCAGCCAGGCGGTGGTGATCGTCGCCGCGGTGCTGGTGGTCGGCCGCGCGGTCGAGTTCACCGGCGCCGCGCAGGCGATGACGCGGCTGTTCGTCCCGAAGGTCCGCTTCGTGTCGGTGCGGATCGGCGGCGTGCTGCTGATGGGGGCGGGGCTCTCGGCCTGGATGAACAACATCGCGGCGCTGGCCATCACGATGCCAATCGCGCTCGCGGTCGCGCGCGAGCACAAGCTCGCGCCGGGCGCGGTGCTGATGCCGCTCTCCTTCGCCACCATCCTCGGCGGGATGACGACTCTCATCGGGACACCCGCAAACCTCATCGTCTCGTCGGTGCGTGAGGACCGGGTAGGGACGCCGTTTGGAATGTTCGACATGACCCCCGTCGGCGCCGCGGTCACCGGCGCGGGTTTGCTCTACCTGATCGTGATCGGCTGGCGACTGGCGCCGCATCGCGGCGGCCGGGGGGACGAGCAGGGCGGCCGCGCCCTGGTGTTCGAGCTCGCATTGCCCATCGCGGCGGCCCAGGGGCATGTCCGGCTGCCGGCAATTCGCCGGACCCTGCGCGGCGCCGGTGCGGTGCTGCTCGCCGTGCTTCGCGGCGGCGAGCGCGCGCGGATCTCGGGCGACGCCATGCTCTATCATGACGACCGCCTGCTGGTGATGAGCCGCGACAAGCCTTGGGAGGTCGCCGAGCGCACGCGCCTTTTCGCCAACGCCGCCGGCGATCCGCCGGGCGCGGTCACCGCCCACGTCTCGGTGGTCCACGGCTCGTCGCTGATCGGCGAGGATTACGGCGCGATCCCGGCGCGCACCGGCGGTGATGTCGAGTTCATCGCCGCGGGGCCGCGGGCGGCTCGGCTCAAGGCCCCCCTCGACCACAATCTCATCGAAGCCGGCGACCAGCTCTTCCTGCGCGGCTCGCCCGAAGCGCTGGCTGGGCTGATCCGCCGCACCCGGCTGCTCGAGATCGGCCGGCAGAACGCGCCCGTCCGCGCCGGCAAGGCGGCCGCCCTGGTCGTCGGCATCTACAGCGCGGCCGTTTTGCTCTCGACTTTGTTCGGTCTTCCCACGACGGCGACCTTCATCGCCGCCGCGCTCGCCATCTGCCTGCTGAGGCTGCTGCCGGCGGACGAAGCCTATCGCGCGGTCGACCTGCCAGTGATCGTTCTGATCGCGGCGATGATCCCGGTCGGCCGGGCGTTCGAGGAATCGGGCGGCAGCGACCGGATCGCCGAGTTCATGCAATGGGCCCTGACCGGAACGCCCCTGTTCGTCACTCTGGCGGCGATCTGCGGCGTCACCATGCTGCTCTCGATCTTCCTCAACAATGTCGCCACCGCCCTGATCATGGCGCAGGTTGGGGTCGAGGTGGCGGCGCGCCTCGGCATCAGCCCGGACGCGGCTTTGCTTGCCGTGCTGATCGGCTCGTCCTGCGATTTCCTGACTCCGATCGGCCACCAGAACAACATGCTGGTGATGCGGCCGGGCGGATACCGCTTCCGCGACTATCCGAAAGTCGGCGCGCCGCTCGCGGTCATCGCCGTGCTGCTCACCGCCTTCGTCCTCAGCCGCGCCTACGGCTGAGCCCGCTCACTCCGCCGTGGTCGGATCGATCGTGGCGCGGACCTGGGCGATGCTGTTGGCGGGAAAGCCGGCGGTCTCCGCGTGGCGGCGGATCAGCTCCTCGCTCGGGGCGCGGTAGACGCAGTAGATCTTGTCGTCGGTGACGTAGCTGTGGACCCACTGGATCTCCGGCCCGAGCTCGCGAAGCACGCTGCACGAGCCCTGCGACGCGCCTTTCAGCTCCTCGGCGCCGAGCCCGCCGACACCGGGCATGTCCCTCTCGATCACGAACTGCGGCATTGACGCTCTCCTCCTGTCAGAATCAGCAGCACCCGCCGGCGGCGCCGCGGGCGTAGCGGCGTTCGGTGCGCTCGCGGTGGAATTCGGCGCGGCTCATCGCCGGCTCGCCGGGGTGCTTCGCGCGGCGATGGGCGAGATAGGCCTCGTAATCGGGGAGGCCGACCATCAGCCGCGCCGCCTGGGCCAGCGGCTTCATGACGTCACGCAAGCGCATCGGCGGTCTCCATTGCGGTCGGCGTTTCGGAGCGGCGGGCCGCGACGATCGTCCTGAGGCCGTAGAAGATCATCGCCAGCACGACCGCGATGAACAGGGCGGCGAGCGAGGCATTGACGTAGTCGTTGAAGATCACCTGCCGCATCTGCCCGGTGCCGGTCGCGGGGGCGAGCAGCTCGCCGCGGCCGAGCGCTTCCGAATAACGCCCGGCATGGGCGAGGAAGCCGATGCGCGGATCGGCGTGGAAGATCTTTTGCCAGCCGGCGGTGAGCGTGCAGGTGAGCAGCCAGGCGAGCGGCGCCAGCGTCACCCAGGCGAAGCGCTCGCGCTTCATCTTGTAGAGGACCACGGTGCACAGAGTGAGCGCGATCGCGGCGAGCATCTGGTTGGCGATGCCGAACAGGGGCCAGAGCGTGTTGATCCCGCCGAGCGGGTCCGTGACGCCCTGGTAGAGGAACCAGCCCCAGCCGCCGACAGCGAGCCCGGTGGCAATCAGGTTGCCGGCCCAGCTGCGCGTGTCCTTCAGCCGCGGCGAGACCATGCCCGCCATGTCCTGGATCATGAAGCGGGCGACCCGGGTGCCGGCGTCGACGGTGGTGAGGATGAACAAAGCCTCGAACAGGATCGCGAAATGGTACCAGAAGGCGGTCATCGAAGCGCCGCCGACCATCGCCGAGAGGATCTGCGCCATGCCGACGGCGAGGGTGGGGGCGCCGCCGGTGCGCGACAGGATGCTGGTCTCGCCGACCTGGCGGGCGGTCTCCTCGAGCATGGCGGGCGTGACGGCGAAGCCCCAGCTCGAGACTGTCGCGGCGGCATCGGCGACGTTGGTGCCGATCGCCGCGGCGGGCGCATTGAGCGCGAAATAGACTCCCGGATCGAGCACGCTCGCGGCGACCATCGCCATCACCGCGACGAAGCTCTCCATCAGCATCGCGCCGTAGCCGATCAAGGGCAGATGCGCCTCGCTCTCGATCATCTTGGGCGTCGTCCCCGAGGAGACCAGGGCGTGGAACCCCGAGACGGCGCCGCAGGCGATGGTGATGAACAGGAAGGGGAAGAGGTTGCCGGCGAAGACCGGGCCGGTGCCGTCGACGAAGCGGGTGACCGCAGGCATTTGCAGTTCGGGCCGCACGATCAATATGCCGATGGCGAGCCCGACGATGGTGCCGATCTTGAGGAAGGTCGAAAGATAGTCGCGCGGCGCGAGCAGGAGCCAGACCGGCAGCACCGAGGCGATGAAGCCGTAGGCGATCAGCATCAAGGCCAGCGCCTCGCCGGAGAAAGTGAA
>DASVVP010000054.1:0-17219 GCA_036386495.1 Allosphingosinicella sp. | reverse complement strand
CTTCGACGACCTCGTCGTCGGCGGCGGCCCGAGACCCCTCACCATCCTCGCCCGCGACATCGACCGCCACATCGCCGAGCGGCGGCGGAGCTAGCCGGGGACAGTCACTAGTGACTGCCCCCGTTTCACTCCCTAGCTTCGGCGCATGGACGAGGCACGAGCAGGCGAGGAAGGCCCGGCCGGCTGCCTGGCTGCGCTCGCTATCGGACCCCTGACGGTCGCGAGCGTATCCGCCATCCTTTTGCTCACGGGCGGGAGCCTGGACCTGTCGGAGGAATGGGCGGTGCTCGCCTATCAGGCGGTCATGGGCTCGGTCCCGTTCCTGCTCCTCGCCGGGAGCGGCGTTACCGCGAGAGCGCCCTGGGCCGTCGGCCTTGCCGTCCATATCCTGCTGTGGGGCCTTTGCGTCCTCGACCCATTCCTCCGCGATGGCGGCGGCGCCAATATCGGTCTGGGCCTCATCATGCTCCTCTCCCCGGCCATCATCGCAGGGGCGGCGCTGGCGACGGCGAAGGCGACGGGGAGCATTCCCGATGCATGAGGCGTCGCGCCCGATCCCGTTCCTCTGCGCGAGGCGCGCGAGCTGAGGGGGGTCGAGGCGAGGTTCGAGGATCTCGCACGCCGCCTCGCAGTCTGCTGAGGTCGGCCCAATCCACTCTCGCTACCGCAGCCAAAGCCAGACCAGGCCGCCCGCAACGGCCAGCCACGCGGCGACGATCACCGCCGCGGCCGCTTTGCTCGTCGGCTTCGCACGCCGGTCCGCCTCCGCTCGAAGCTCCGCCATCAGCGGCGGCGGGATGAGCCGCAGCGCCAGCCAGATCCCGGCCGGGACGATCAGCAAATCGTCCAGATAACCGAGCAGCGGGATGAAGTCGGGGATCAGGTCGATCGGGCTCAGCGCATAAGCGGCGACCGCGCCCGCCAGCGCCTTGGCATGCCAGGGGACGCGCGGGTCGCGGGCCGCGATCCACAGCGCCGCCGCGTCGCGCTTGAGGGCCCGAGCCCAGGCTCTGAGGCGATCGGGGACAGTCACTGTGACTGTCCCCTTCCCCCCTTCAGCTCTCGCCGCGGCCGCCGCGGCGGCTGAACCAGGTGGCGCCGGCGGCGACCAGGCCGACCGCGGCGGCGCCGATGCCGGCATTGCGCCAGTTGAAGATGCGGCGGTCGGCCAGGGCCTCGCCGCCTTTTTCTTCTTCGAGGAGGATCGCGGCGTCGGCGTTGGCGGAGAGGCGGACGGTGTCGCCCTCGATGCCGGCGACGAGGCCGCCGGAGAGATAATGATGGTGGCCGCTGTGCGAGCCGCTGTCGGCTTTGGTGAGCTTGATGCGGTCGCCGTCGACCGAGTCGACTGTGCCGATCCTGGCGCCGTCGGCGCCGATCACTTCCATATGCTGCCTGATCCCGCTGAGGTCGGCCATGTCGTCTCTCCCTGGTGAATAGGTTCGCCTGCTCAACGATCCGCGCCGCGTCTGGATGCAGCGGCGCGCAAGAAGACGGCGAGCCGCGGCAGAACGACGCTCAGCCTGGCGCGCCCGCGGTCGGGGCCGCTTCGGGCGCGCAGCGCATCGCGGTTTGGCTGTGGCCGCCCCCGACAGCGGGGATGTGCTCGATACCCCAGGTCGTGCGGGACCGGCGGAACCGCGCCGTGCAGCCCAGCCTGTCGGGCGCGGGCTCCCCGAGATAGGTCGCAACGCCACCCGCGCGAAAAAGCGTGAAGCGGCAGAGACGGCGGGTGCCGCGGCCCTTGCACCTCAAATCGAGGATATGCAGAAGGGGGCGAGCGCTTCCGTCGGCTCCGGCCTGATACCATAAGGCGGCAAGCCGATTGCCGCTGCCGATCATCGCGTTCAATTCGAGATCGTCCCAGATCGCGCCGTAGAGCTGGCGCGCGAGCGGCTGGCCCGGCGGTGTCATCGGCGCACCGGCCGCTGCTAGACCAAGAAATGCGGCAAGTCCCAGCATGCCGGGCACCTAGCGTGCAGCGGCCGGGAAGGCTGCAGGAAATCAGCCGCGGCGGGTCACGTGGCCGCGCCTAGCGGACCCGCCGCCGCCGGTGCGCGCTTGCGAAACGGGAGCACGCGCCATTCGACCAGCGAGCGCCACGCCCATTCCACGGGCGCGATCCTGTAGTGGCGCAGATAGACGTTGGCGGCCCACAGCAGCACGAGATCGATGACGAGGGCGGCAAGCATCAAAGGCGCCCAGCTCCACTGGCCGTAGAGGCCGAGCGCGAAGGGCGGAAACAGGATCCACAGGCAGATGATCGTCTGGACGATGTAGATTGTGAGCGCGGTTCGCCCGGCGGCGACCAGCGGGCGCAGCGCCCTTTCCCCCGCCGCGCTCATCACCAAAAGATTGATCAGGCCGACATGGCCGACCGTCATCGCCAGCCGCCCATATTCGCTGGTGACGTGGATCAGCATCGGACCGTCGCCGAACCGGCTCTGCTCCCACGCGCCCCAGGCCCGGACCGCGATGCCGATCGCATAGCCGATCAGGGTCATGTTGAGGTAGAATCGCCGCGATCGCCGTCCCTGGAGGATGCCCAGCTTGAACAGGGCGCAGCCGATCAGCATCGTCGTCGCCGCCTCCAGGACGAAGAAGATCTCCGCCTCCGCGCGTTCGAAGGTGACACGCCACTGGTCGGCCGCCCAGCTGTAGAAATTCCCGTTCGGGCCCCGCGCCCGGTCCTCCGTCGCGATCGTGCGCGCAGTCTTGGCCTCGCGCTCCGCGTCCTCCCGGCGTTCGCGGACGGTGTTGGCGAGGAGCGTCCGATCTCCGGCGCTCAGGGGTTGGCCCGCCTGCTGGCGCGCCTCGATCCGGGCTACCTCCGTTTGCGTCTGGACCGCCTGATAATAGCCGAAATAGCCGCCGGCGAAGAGCTGCATGGTGGCGAGGAACAGGCCGATCGTCATCAGCCAGCGCGGCCTTAGCCGCCGGAACAGGAAGACGATGAGGGCAGCGAGGCCGTAGGTGTGGAGGATGTCGCCGGGCCAGAGCAGGATCAGCATGTGGGTCATGCCGAACAGGAACAGGACGATGTTGCGCACATAATATTGCCGCATCACGGTCCAGCGCCCCTCGGCCGACGCCGCCGCGCGCTCGGTGAGGATGACCATGCCGGCGCCGAACAGCATCTCGAGCAAGGCGCGCGCGGTCCCGCTGGCGAAGATCTCGCGGATCCACCACACGATCTGGTCCGCCGGGCCCCAGCCGAGATGGCGGATGTCGCTGCCCGAGGCCTCGAACGACTGGCCCATGTCGTTGATGTTCATGAACAGGATGCCGAGGATGGCGAGCCCGCGCAGGATATCGAGCACCTCGATACGAGGGGCGCCGTCGGGCTCGGCCGGCGTGGTCGCGATCGCTTCGGTCATGATTCCGCCCCATCCACTGTGTTACCTCAGTAAAGCACCATCGGGAGCGAATGGCAAGGGCCGTTCGATCCGGTATAAGGCGGGGCCGAGGGAGAGTAGGATCGATGCATAAGACCATGTTCGCGGGGATGGCGGCGGCTCTGGCCCTGACGGGCGCGGCCGAGGCGCAGCCGTCGCACGGGCGCGAGCTCGCGGAAGGCGCCGCCAATCTCGATTTCATCGTCGTCAACCGCACCGGCCGGACCGTCGTCGCCCTCGCGATCACGCCGAGCGGCGAGAGCGCCGCCTGGAGCGACGACATCCTCGTCCAGAGCGACGTGCCGACCGGCGAGCGGGCGGCGGCGTCCTACACGCGCGACGTCGAACTGTGCCTCTGGGACGTGCGCGCCACCTTCGAGGACGGGCGCCATCAAAGCTGGCAGCGCGTCAATTTGTGCGACACCATACGGGTCGTGCTGCGCTGAGTATGGGGACAGTCACAAGTGACTGTCCCCTCCCAGGCTCCGTCGCGCGAGCAGCATCGCGCCGACGACGCAGGCGCCGAACAGCGCGCCCTCGAGTGCTCCGGTGACGATCTGGCTCACCGGTCCGAAGCCGTTCTCGCCGAACAAGGCGCCGAGCGGGTCGAGGCGGAGGCGCGAGCCGGGAAAGGAGCGGGCGAGCAGATCGAGGCTGCCGCCCATCAGCCGTCCCCCGGGGAGCGGGATCAGGGCTCCGGCGGCGGCGGCGATCGCGCCCGCGGCGGCGGCGGCGCGGCGCGGCGACCAGCCCGGCCGCGCGCCGAGCCAGGCGCCGAGCCCGACCGCGGCGCCGAGCAGCAGGCCCTCGGGCCCGCCGGTGACGTCGCCCGGCGCGCGGCCGAGCAGCAGGTTGAACGCGTCGAGGCCGAGCAGCTTGGCCGAGGCGCCGATGGCGAGACCGCCCACGGCGCCGCCCACGACCGTCCAGGCGCCGAAGCGTCCCGCGGCGGCGACTGCGGCGGCGATCCCGAACGCGACCCCGGCGGCGCCGGTCACCGCCGCCGCCAGCGTCAGCCAGAGCAGCACCAGCAGCACCGAGACCGCCCCGGCGCCCGCCTCCACCGGCTGCGAGGCGCCGACGAAGCCGTAGAACAGCCCGCCGACGGTCCCGGCCACAGCGCCGCCGACGGTCCCGGCGCCGCCGAGCAGCAGCAGCCGCCGCCACGGCGACGGCCCGGCGGCGCGCGGCGCGGGACCGGCCGGGCCTGCTGCGCCCTCCCCCCCTTCGACCGGCGCGACGAAGCGGTAGCCGTGCTTGGGTACGGTCTCGATGAAGCGCGGCCGGGCCGCCTCGTCGCCTAGCTGGCGCCGCAGCGTCCGGATGCACTGGGTCAGCGCCTCGTCGGTCACCGGCACCCCGCGCCAGACCTCGTCCATGAAGCGGTCCTTGGAGACCAAGGCCCCCGCCTCGCGCACCAGCAGCGTGAGCGCGTCGAGATAGCGGGCGTTGAGCTCGACCGGCACGCCGTCGCGGCTCAGCCGCCGGTCGGCCGGGTCGAGACGGAAGCGCTCGAAGCGATACACTTCCGATGTCATCGACCTGCCGAACCCCCGCTGCCGCTTGCTCTAGATGACGGCAAGGTCGCCCCAAAGGAAGCCCGAAATCGGCGCCTGCCGAACCGGCCAGCCGGCCGAATGTTTCAATCATTTCAGCAATGGTTTCAGTGGTTTCACTCGTTGACGACCCGAAACGACAGGCATAACCCGCGCCTCGCAACACGAATCGCGAAAGGGAATCAGTGATGAAGAAACTGTTCGCAGCAGCGGCCGCCGCCCTTGTCGCGGTCTCCAGCTTCGCCGGCACTGCCGACGCGCAGACCCAGGCGCCGGCCGGCGTGTGGCGCAATCCGAGGAACAGCGTCCATGTCCGGATCCAGCCCTGCGGCCGGGCCCTGTGCGGTACCGTCGTCTGGGCCAACGCCCGCGCCCAGGCCAAGGCGCGCGAGGCGGGGACCGCGAACCTGATCGGCGCCCAGCTCTTCCGCCAGCTCCAGCCGCAGGGCACCGGCACCTGGGGCGGCCGCGTCTTCGTCCCCGATCGGGCGCGGACGGTCTCCGGCACCCTGCGCCTGCGCGGCCGCAACGCCGTCGTCAGCGGCTGCATCGTCGCCGGCCTCGTCTGCCGCTCGCAGACCTGGACGCGCGTGTCCTGAGGGGACAATTTGGGGACAGGTACGTAACTGTCCCCATCACGCTTATTGCGGAGGTACGCGGCCCAGGTCATTCTGGGATATGCAGGAAGCCGGGCCCGAAGCCACAGCGACGACGATTGCGGCTTATTCGAAGGCCAGGACTCTGGCGTGGACGCTTGGGCCGTTCATCGTGCTCGCCGCCTTGTACGCGCTCTTGTCCCCTTATCCGCTCAGCTATGTCTTCTCGGTCGAGAATTGGTCGCGTTCCACGCCCTGGCAACCGAACCCATGGATCTCCACGATCGCGGTGACCGTTTTCGTGGGCATGGTGCTTTATCAGGCTGTGACGATCGTCTTCCTCGGAAAGAAGTTCGTCTGGACGGACGGGCGCCACCTGTTCGTCGGTTACACGAGAAAGGCTGCCTTGACGGACTTGCGGGTCGACGAAGCCTGGGTCCGGGCCGCCGCTGTCGGCGACCGCCTCATCATCCCCTTCGCTCAGGGTTCCTCGATCGCGATCAGCACCGGCCTCTCTCGCATCACCGGCGAGGAGCTCCTGAGGCGCATCAAGGCGGCGGCCGACCTCCGGAACTCAGCGAACTCTCCCCATTGCTGAAACGAAAAAGGGGACAGTCACAATGACTGTCCCCGATCGCGGACCACCCTTCGCGGACAGCCGAAGCCGGCGTGCGCGCTAGCGGATCTGCTCTGCGGCCGCCCGCTCGATCGAACGCGCGATCGCTGCGCGCTGGGCGGCGGCAGCGAGGTTGGCCGGCGTGCCATAGAGCCCCGCCAGATAACCGCGGTCGACGGCGGTAAGCCGTCTCGGCGCCCGTTCCGGTACTCCGGCGAACAGGGTGAGGATGCTGTGCTCCCCCGCCGGCAGCGTCGGCGCGGTGATCGCCAGGCCGCGCATCGCCGCGTAATCGGCGACCTGGAGCAGATCCATGCCGAAAATGGCCTGCGTCTCCAGCACGACGAAGCTGTGCTCGATCGACTGGACGACCTGCGGGTTGACCAGCGACGGCCGGTCGATGCGGAGGACCGCGGATCCGCCGATGGCCGAGCCCGGCGAGGTCACGGGCGAGGCCGCCGATTCCGTGGAACGTTCGCTTGGGGCGACGGCAGGGACGCGGCCATTGGCGTCGCGAACCATGGTCTTGGTCCAGCTGCGCGTCGGCCCCGCCTCCTGGGTCAGGCGGCGCAGCTCGGCGCGCGCGATCCCGCCGAAGGCGCCGGGCTGGGCGCGGTGCAGCTCCCGCGCGAAGCCGCGCCCGTCGTCGACGATGACGAGATGGAGGTTGGGAGCGCAGCCTGGGCCTGCCACCCGCGCCCCGGCTGCCCGCGCCACCGTGCGGATCCGCTCCGCGACCCGCCCCGCATAAGGTTCGGGAAAGCCGGTGACCTCGGGGCAGACGGGCGCCTCGAAGCGGGCGAGTTGGCCGTCGCGGCGGACCGCGATGCGCTCGGCCATCCGTCGGGCCGCATCGCCGTCCAGCGGCGCCTGCCCCGTGACGAGGATGGTCGGGTCCCCCGCCTGGGGCTGTGCGCTCGCCGCGGGACCCGATCCGGCGAGCGCCAGGGCGATTGCAGTCGAGAGGAGGCAATTGGCAGGCTTCATCTTTCTTCCCCTTGTCCGCCTGGGCGGCAGGGGTTCAGAATAAGCAGCATCGATGCACTTAAACTGCAAAAAACACGGATTTTCGGCCTCGTGTTTGCAAATCAACGGCTGCACGCGCATATCTGCGGCATGGATGAAATCGACCGCAGGCTCCTCAACCTCGTCCAGAAGGACAGTCGGCGCACCGCCGAGCAACTCGCGGAGGATCTCCCCCTCTCGCCGACGGCGATCACCCGCCGCCTGCACCGGTTGCGCGCGGACGGCACGATCGAGCGGGAGGTCGCCCTGCTCGGCGCCAAGGTGCAGGAAGCGCGCATCACCGCCGTCATCCAGCTTCAGTTCGACCGGCACAGCCCGGCCGAGCTTGCCGAGCTGAAGCGGACCCTCGCCGCGGCTCCCGAAGTGCAGATCTGCGTCGAGATCACCGGCACGAGCGACATGCTGATCATCGCTTCCACCCGCGACATGGCCCATTTCAACGAGCTCGGCGACCGCATCGGCGGCCAGCCCCTCGTCCGCCGCTACGAGACCAGCTTCGTCAAACGCCGCATCAAGATGTCCCTGGCCGTCGAGCTGGAGGCGGCTGGCGACTGACCTTGGTTGCGCACGATCACGTCGGAATGCCGGCCGTTTTCTTAACTTTCCGGGCCAATGAGCGGGCATTGGATTTGATCGGCGGAGGCTCCGGATGACCGACTCGAGCTCAAGTTTCCTGGCTATCCTCTTCGGGCTCGGCGTCTTCGCCGTCATCGTCGTGGTTGGATGGCGCAGCGTCCAGAACCGCCGAATCCTGCGCCTGCGCAACGCCAACGGCCAGGAGACGATCATCGTCGCACGCGAAGGCGATGAGATAAGCAGCGTCGTGACCACCACGGAATCCGTGCAGCCCGGCCGCGCCGGGACTCATCCGCCCTGACCGGGAAGACGGCTCCTTCGACCGAATAATCGCGGGAGCTTGGGGACGTTTCACGTGCCCCCGTTTCCGACGATCATCTCGGTTGTGCCGCCTTCTCCAACGCGTTCATTTCCCGCGGCGTGAGACAATTGGGTGCGGCTTCGCAGCGCAGCCGCTCCGCCTCGATTTCCGCCTGCGTGAGAGGCGGGGCCGGCGGGTCGACCTCGCGAATGGAGATCATCCGCTCCACCGTCATTTCGTGGCTGAACATGCCGAAATGGCCGAAGAGGCCCGGATGAATCGTGCGGCGGCCGATGAAGTCCACGGCGTAGAGCCCCCCGATTCCGGGCTGCCGCCCGGTATCCGAACCCTGCGGCACATTCAGCCAGACTTTTTCGCCTCCCGTGCCATCCGAACATTCCGAGGCAGGCGCGGCGCAGAATCGCGACCCCTCGAAATCGTCGCGCCATAAGCCCCGCCAGCGCCGCCGCGGCGTCGAGTCGAAGCATTCGTGAAGCGGGACGCTGTCCAGGGCTTGGAGACCGCCGGCCCGCAACCGTCCCGCGCACGCCTCGGTCAGGCCTGCCAGAGGTGTTTCCCGCCGGACCTTCTCCGCCTCGGCCCCGGTGAGAGGTCCGCTCCAGACGCGCTCCCGAAAGCTGCCTTGCGGCGCGCGCTCGCCGCAGGCCGCGAGCAGAGCAAGCGCGCAGATCGGGAAGACTCTCACGCCGCCATGCTAGCCCGGCAGGCCGGCGCGGCCAACATGGCGGCGGCCGGAAAAGGGGAAAGTACCGTAACTGTCCCCATCAAACCTCCTCGCGGGATCAAGCAGGGACGTAGGTCAACCTGAGCACATCCTCGCCGATGCGATCATGCGCCGCGAGGTGGAGCCGCGGGCGGGGTCCGGCGAAATAGGGCTTGCCGCGACCGAGCACGACGGGGTGCAGGTAGATACGATATTCGTCGATGAGGCCGAGCTCGGTGAGGCTTTGCGCCAGGTTGGGGCCGGCGACTTCGATCTCCCCGTCGCGCTCGGCCTTGAGCGCGCGGATCGCGCTCTCGAGATCGTCCCCGACCAACGTGGCGTTGGGGCCGACCGAGGCCAGGGAGCGCGAGACGACCCATTTCGGCTGATTCCGCCACGCCGCCGCGAAGGCGCGTTCCTCCGCACCCCAGTCGGGTTGGTCGCCGTCCCAGTAACGCATGACCTCATACATGCGGCGGCCGTACACGCTCCCCGCCTGCCCGAGGGCCTCCTCGATGAAGTGCCGGAAGAGCCTGGGGCCGGGAGCAAAGGCGTCATGGTCGACATAGCCGTCCAGCGACTGGTTCATCCCGAAGACGAGCTTCGCCATGCTGTGATTCTCCCAAGGCCGTTGGGTAGCGTGAGACGACGCCGGCTTTCCACCCAGGGCAGCCCGCCGCGATAATTGCGCGGAAAAGGGGACAGTCACAGTGACTGTCCCCAATCGGATTATCGTTCACGCGGAGGCGCGGAGGAAGAAGGGTGGCGCGGAGGGGTGGCTCCCTTCTCGCGCGGCGGCCATCTCACACGCCGGTGAAACCATAGCGGCCTCACCGGAAGGAAAAGGTCACCACAGCTCCTCCGCGCCTCTGCGCCTCCGCGTGAAAATCAATCAGGCCTCGCCGCCGGCACCTCGCACTGGCTCTCGGCGCCGGCTCCCGACCCGTTGCCGACATTGGCGCACTTCGCCAACATAACGTGGCGGAGGAGTTCAGAATGACGCGCCGAGCGGCGAAAGGCCTGTTGATCTATGCCGTCCTGGTCCTGCTCCTGGCTTCGTGCCGTGCATGGCAGGTCCACTCCGCGCCGTTCGACTGCGCGGACGAAGCTGGACATGGCCCCGATCCGAAAACCAGTGAATGCGAGGGCTCCATTGCGTATGCGCGCGCGCACCGCCCCGAAGAGACGCTGAACGCCTTTATCGGGATCGTCATCCTGGGTGCGCTGGGCCTGGGCGCATATGGGGCGCTCCGCCTCTCGCTGCGCATCGGGTTCGTCCGCCGTTTCGCGGATGACGATCGTCCGACCTAGCGTCCGCTTTCCACCCAAAGGCGGCGTTACGGCGTAGCCGACAGCGGTCCCAGATCCGGCTCGACCCACCCCAGCCGCGCCGCCTTCGAGAAAAGCAGGTCCACCGAATAGAAGCGCAAAGGCCAGTCCCGCCTCCCCTCCTCCGCCTGGAGCAGAGCGTTGACCCGCTCGCACAGGCCCCTTTCCTCGCTCCGCGCCAGCGCGCGGCGCACACCGCGGATCGACACCTGCGTAATCGTCTCGTGATAGCCCTCCGTATCGCTGTTCACCCCGCCGACGCTCTCATTGTAGGCGCGGATGATCGCGGGGAGGTCGCGCTCCGGCAGCACGTCGGGCCGCTCGAGGAGCAGCCAGACGGTGGCGGCGAGATGGGCTTCGTGGGTCCAGTCGGCGCGCGGCAATGTGCGCGCGAGCAGGCCCTCGCCGATGCGGCGGATCGCGGCGTCGGAGGGGAAGAGGCGGGGCGAGTGGGTCATCGTCATGGTCCTCGGGCACAAAGAAAAAGGAGCGCGCCGGCCGCGGCCGACACGCTCCTTCTCGAGTGAGCTTATGTGGGCGTCAGGCGGCGCTTACGGTCGCGATCTCCGCTTGTTGTTGCTGCGGCTCGGACGCTCCGCCGACGCGCGGCGCGCAGGCGCGGACGCCGGCGTCGACATGGTCGGCGAATTTGGCGAAATTGGCGTTGAACAGGTCGACCAGCTTCGCCGCGGTGGCGTCGTAATCGGCCTTGTCGGCCCAGGTCGCGCGCGGGTCGAGGATCGCGGCGTCGACGCCGGGGACGGCGACCGGGACCTCGAAGCCGAAATTGGGGTCCTTGCGGAATTCGGCGTCGTTCAGCGAGCCGTCGAGCGCGGCGTTGAGCAAAGCGCGCGTCGCCTTGATCGGCATGCGCGAGCCGGTGCCGTATTTGCCGCCGGTCCAGCCGGTGTTGACCAGCCAGCAGGAGACGGCGCCGCGGGCGATCCGCTCCTTCAAAAGGTTGCCGTAGACGCTCGGGTGGCGCGGCATGAACGGGGCGCCGAAGCAGGTCGAGAAGGTCGCTTCGGGCTCGGTGACGCCGATCTCGGTGCCGGCGACCTTGGCGGTATAGCCGCTGAGGAAATGGTACATCGCCTGGTCGGGCGTGAGTCGCGCGATCGGGGGCAGCACGCCGAACGCGTCGGCGGTCAGCATGACAATATTGCGCGGCACCGGGCCCATATTGTCGTCCGAGCAATTGGGGATGAAGTCGATCGGATAGGCGCCGCGGGTATTCTCCGCGAGGCTGTTGTCGTCGAGGTCGAGCGCGCGCGTGTCGGGATCGATGACGACATTCTCGAGCACCGTGCCGAAGCGCTTCGTGGTCGCGAAGATCTCCGGCTCGGCCTCCGCCGAAAGCCGGATCATCTTCGCGTAACATCCGCCCTCGAAATTGAAGACGGCCGTATCCGACCAGCCATGCTCGTCGTCGCCGATCAGGGTGCGGCTGGCGTCGGCGCTGAGCGTCGTCTTGCCGGTGCCGGACAGGCCGAAGAAGACTGCGGTGTCGCCTTTGGGGCCGATGTTCGCCGAGCAATGCATCGGCATCACGCCCTGGACGGGCAGCAGATAGTTGAGGATGCCGAAGACCGACTTCTTCATCTCGCCGGCATAGGCCGTGCCGCCGATCAGGATCATGCGCTCGGAAAGGTTGACGGCGACCACGGTCTCGCTGCGGGTGCCGTGGCGGGCCGGATCGGCGCGGAAGCTCGGCAGGTCGATGATGGTGAATTCGGGCGCGAAGCCGGGCAGCTCGGCCGCCTCCGGCCGCACCAGCAAGGTGCGGATGAAGAGGTTGTGCCAGGCGAACTCGTTGATCACCCGCACGCGCACGCGGTGCTCGGCCTGCGAGCCGCCGTAGAGGTCGGCGACGAACAGCTCGTCATAGGTGCCCAAGGCGGCGAGGAAATCGGCCCTGAGCGCGTCGAAATGATCGGGCGACATCGCCTTGTTATTGTCCCACCAGATCGTCGCCTCGGTCTCGGCGTCGCGGACGATATACTTGTCGTTGGCGGAGCGGCCGGTGTGGCGGCCGGTCTTGACGACCAGGGGGCCGTCCTTGGCGAGCATGCCCTCGCCGCGGCGGAGCGCCTGCTCGACCAGCTGCGGCGTGCCCAGATTCCAGTGGAGCTCGGCGGGCGTCACGATGCCCTGTTCGGCAAGTCCGTGCGCCGGCAAGCGAGTGGCCACGTCGATTTCTCCCTGTTTTATCTGACAAATCCAGCGGAAAGGACCGCCGTTCGGATCGCCGTGCGCATAGTCCAGCCGCCCGCTTGCGTCAAAGGGTAGCGCCTCTCCGGTGCCCTGGAGTAAGAAAGCCGCCCCGGGGTATAAGGCGCCCAAATGTCGGCAACGATCGCGCTCGTCGACGACGACCGCAACATCCTGACGTCGCTCTCGGTCGCGCTCCAGTCCGAGGGCTTCGTCACGCGCGTTTATTCGGACCCCGAGGCGGCGCTGAAGGCGCTGGTCGAGAACCCGCCGGACCTCGCCGTGCTCGACATCAAGATGCCGCGCATGGACGGCATGGAGCTGCTCCGCCGGCTGCGCGAGAAAAGCGCGATTCCCGTCATCTTCCTGACCTCCAAGGACGACGAGCTCGACGAGGCCCTCGGCCTCGCGATGGGCGCCGACGACTATATCGCCAAGCCCTTCTCCCAGCGCCTCCTCATCGCCCGCATCCGCGCAGTGCTGCGGCGCACCGAGCTGCGCGACGCGCCCGCCGGAGGCGAGGACGAGACGCCGCCGCAGCTGGTCGAGCGCGGCCGGCTGACCCTCGACCCGGCGCGGCACAGGGTTTCCTGGGCCGGGCGCGACGTGACGCTGACGGTCACCGAGTTCATGATCCTCGAGGCGCTCGCCCAGCGTCCCGGCGTGGTCAAATCGCGCAACCAGCTGATGGACGTCGCCTATCAGGACGACATCTACGTCGACGATCGCACGATCGACAGCCACATCAAGAGGATGCGCCGCAAGTTCCGCGTCGCCGACGACGATTTCGCGGCGATCGAGACCCTCTACGGCATTGGGTACCGCTTTGCGGAGGAGTGAGAAGAGCGAGGATCCGGCCCTCTCGCTGCGCTGGACCGGGCGGATCGCTCTGCGCCATCGGATCCTGGCGATCAACATCTTCGCGCTCGCCATCCTCGCCGGCAGCCTCTTCTATCTCGACAGCTTTCGCAGCCGGCTGACCCAGGTCCGGATCGAGCAGGTGACGAGCGAGGCAAGGATGATCGCCGACATCATCGGGGCGGTGGCTCCGGAGCGGCGGCAGGCCCTGCTCGTCCGCCTCAGCCAGGATTCGCGGACGCGGCTACGCCTCTACGGGCCGGACGGGCGCAAGCGACTCGACAGCTGGGACAGCGCGGCGCCGACCTATGAGCTTCGCGACCCCCGCAGCGAGCCCTGGAACCGCGACCTCGCGCGCGCCCTCGACAATGCGTTCGACGCCATCGTCGGCGCGCGCCGGCCACCGCCGTTCGACGAGCCGGCACAGGATGCCCTCGCCGCCTGGCCGGAGGCGCAAGAGGCGCTGGCGCGGCGCGGCGTGACGACCCGGCTGCGGCGCGCGCCGGAAGGAACGCCGTTCGTCTCCGCGGCGGCGCCGGTCGCCGGAGCCGGCGGCGAGGTACTGCTCCTCACGGTCAACGCCCGCGACATCCGCCGGGTCGTCCGCGATGAGCGGGTCACGCTCGGGCTCGTCCTGTTCACCACCATCACCGTCTCCGTGCTGCTTTCGCTCTTCCTCGCCCGCACCATCGCTCGCCCGTTGCGGCATCTCGCCCATGCCGCGCACCGGGTGCGGCTCGGCCGCGACCGCGAGGTCAACGTGCCGCTGCTGCCTGCGCGGCGGGACGAGATCGGCCGGCTCGCCCGCGCCCTGCACGACATGACCCAGGCGCTGCGCGACCGGATCGACGCCACCGAGGCCTTCGCCGCCGACGTCACCCACGAGCTCAAGAACCCGCTCGCCTCGCTGCGCTCAGCCGTCGACAGCCTCGACCGGGTCGAGGACCCGGCACTGCGGACCCAGCTGCTCGAGGTGGTGCGCCACGACGTCCACCGGCTCGACCGGCTGATCGTCGACATCGCGGAGACTTCGCGTCTCGATGCGGAGCTGTCGCGGGCCTTGTTCGAGCCGGTCGACCTCGGCCGGACGATAGAGGCGCTGCTGCCGGCCTGGGAGCAGCGCGGCGCCGACCGCGGCGTCGGAGTCGCCTTCGCGCGGCCGCGGACCGGAACCGCCATGGTGATGGGCGACGAGGCGCGGCTGGTCCGGCTGATCGACAATATCGTCGACAATGCCATCTCCTTCTCGCCCGAAGGAGGGCTGGTCGAGGTCGTCGCCGCGAGCTCGGGCGGCCAGGTGACGGTCAGCATCGAGGACGAAGGGTGCGGCGTCCCGGGCGACGCGCGCGAGACCATCTTCGACCGCTTTCATTCGAACCGGCCCGACGAGGACTTCGGCCGCCATTCGGGGCTCGGCCTCGCCATCGCGCGGGCGATCGCGCTCGGCCACGACGGCCAAATCGCCGTCGCCGACCGACGCGACGGCCGTCGCGGCGCCCGCTTCGTCGTCCGCTTCCCGGCCGCGGGCGGATGAGCGGCGAGGTCCATGCCGGCTGCGTCGCGATCGGCGGCCGCGGGGTGCTGATCGCCGGCGCATCGGGGCGCGGCAAGTCGGACCTCGCTTTGCGCCTGATCGACCGGGGCGCGCAACTGGTCAGCGACGATTACAGCCTGCTGCGCGCCGAGGGCGGTCGGCTCTACGCCTCCGCGCCGCCGGCGATCGCGGGACGGATCGAGGTGCGCGGCGTCGGCATGATGGAAGTGGCAGCGCTCGCCGAGGCGCCGGTCTGTCTGCTCGTCGACCTCGACCGCCCGCCCGAGCGGCTGCCGGAGGCCGGACGCGCGACGTTCCTCGGTCGCGATGTGCCGACCGTCGCGCTTGCCGCGCTTGAGGCTTCGGCGCCGATCAAGCTAGAACTGGCGCTCGCCACTTTCGGACTGCCATTGCCTTGATGCGCAAAGCTTCTCCCCAGCGCCTGCTGCTGGTCACCGGCCTCTCCGGCGCCGGCAAGTCGACCGTGCTCAACACGCTCGAGGATCTCGGCTGGGAGGTGGTCGACAATCTGCCGCTCGCCTTGCTCGACAGTCTGCTGGCGACGCCGCCGCCGCGCGGCGCGGGAGCGCGGCCGCTGGCGATCGGGGTCGACACCCGCACCCGCGGCTTCGACGCCGCCCGCATCGTCCGCCAGATCAAGCGGCTTGCCAGCGAGTTCGAATATCCGGTCGAGACCCTCTATCTCGATTGCGCCGGATCGGAGCTCATTCGCCGCTATTCCGAGACCCGCCGCCGCCACCCGCTGGCGCCGGATCGCCCCGCCACCGACGGCATCGCTGCCGAGCGCGAGCTGATGGAGCCGCTGCGGCGCTGGGCCGAGCATGTGATCGACACCACCGACACCGACACCAACCAGCTCCAGCAGCAAATCCGCGCCCGCTTCGCCGCGGACACGCATGCGCCGACGCTGAGCGTGATGTCGTTCGGCTTCGCCCGCGGCCTGCCGCGCAATGCCGACCTCGTCTTCGACATGCGCTTCCTCAGCAACCCGCACTGGCAGCCGGGGCTGCGCGACCTCACCGGCACCGACGCCCGCGTGGCGGCCCACATCGCCGCCGATCCCGCCTACGAGGACGCGCTCGCCAGGATCGAGGACCTGCTCCTGACCCTGCTCCCGCGCTACGGCGCGGAAGGAAAATCCTATGTTACGGTCGCGTTCGGTTGTACCGGAGGGCGACACCGCTCGGTCCACGTCGCCGAACGAGTCGCGGCCCGATTGCGCGCCGAGGGCTTTTCGCCCACGGTCGAGCATCGCGACCTCGCCTCGCCGCCGCGCGACCTGATCGAGGGCGCCGCGGGGGCAGGCAGAGAGCTTCAGGGTGAATAGATGATCGGTTTGGTGTTGGTGACGCATGGCCGGCTCGCGGCCGAGTTCATCGTCGCGATGGAGCATGTCGTGGGGCGGCAGGAGCAGATCGAGTCGATCTGCATAGGACCGGACGACGACATGGAGAGCCGGCGCGACGACATCGCCGAAGCGATCGCCCGGGTCGACCAGGGCAAGGGCGTGATCATCCTCACCGACCTGTTCGGCGGCACCCCCTCCAACCTCGCAATCTCGCTGATGAAGACCGAGAACATCGAGGTCATTGCCGGCGTCAACCTGCCGATGCTGATCCGCCTCGACGGCGCCCGCAAGAAGATGGACGTCAAGGCCGCCGTCGCCGCGGCGCGCGAGGCCGGACGCAAATACATCTCCGTCGCTTCCGAAATCCTCGGGGAAGCCGCCGCCTGATGCCCAGCCGGACGGTCGAGATGACCAACAAGCGCGGCCTCCATGCCCGCGCCAGCGCCAAGTTCGTAACCCTGGCCGCGAGCCTTCCGCCCGAGGTCGAGATCGAGGTCGAAAAGGACGGCAGCCGCGTCTGCGGCACCTCGATCATGGGCCTGATGATGCTGGGGGCGGCCTATGGCGACCGGATCACCATCCACGCCGAGGGCGAAGGCGCCGAGGAAGCGATGCAGGCTTTGGTCGACCTGGTCGAAGCCCGCTTCGGCGAGGAATAGGTGCCCCGCCAGATCACCGCTTTCTCCAACCCGCTGGTCAAGCAGGTCAGGAGCCTGCGCGACAAGAAGCACCGGCGCGGCGAGGGGCTGTTCATCGCCGAGGGGCTGCGCATCCTCACCGAGGCGCGCGAGGCGGGCTTTCTGCCGCGAATCCTGTTCTACGGGGCGGGAACGCGGCACCGGCTGCTCGACGCGCTGATCGGCGAGGTCGAGGCGGCGGGCGGCGAGGCGATCGAGACCAACGCCGACATCCTCCACAAGCTCTCCGGCAAGGACAATCCGCAGACGGTGCTGGGCGTCTATCGCGCCTTCGACACGTCGCTCGCCCGCATTGACCGGAACGCGGCGCCGCTGTGGATCGTGGCGCAGGCGCTGAGGGACCCGGGCAATCTCGGCACGATCCTGCGGACCGGCGACGCAGTCGGCGCGGGCGGGCTGATCCTGGTGGACGATTGCGTCGACCCTTTTT
>DASVVP010000053.1:0-18119 GCA_036386495.1 Allosphingosinicella sp. | reverse complement strand
CGAGGACCAGCACGGGCGGCTTTAGGGGACGTCCGAGGCGGCTAAACGGCCTTTCTCCGGACCGCGATTGGATTTAGTCTCGCCCAGGGGGTGACGGTCCATGGCGGTGAAGGATATCTCGGTCGGCCAGGTCGCCGAGCTGCTGAGCGGCTCGCGCAAAGCCGGCAAGAAGACCTGCCTGCTCGTCGGCGCCGGAGTGTCGAAGACTGCCGGCATCGGACTGGCGAGCGATTTCGTCGCCAGGATCAAGCGCGACTATCGGAAAAATTACGACGCCACTTGCGCCGAAACAGGGACGCTCGAGCCGGGCTACGCCCAATGCATGGCCGCGCTTCCTCCCGCGACGCAGGTGCAACTGGTGCGGGACGACATCAAGAACTCCAAGATCAACTGGGCGCATATCGGCATCGCCAGGCTCGAGCGGGACGAGGTCGCCGACACGATCCTCACTCCGAATTTCGATCCGCTCGTGTCGCGCGCCTGCGCACTGTTCCATCGCTTTCCGGCCATATACGACCTCGCCGGACTCCGCGACGACCGGGCCGACCATATCGACTTCGACCGTTCGTTCGTCGAGGGAAGCGCAATCTTTCATCTCCATGGCCAGCACACCGGATTCGTGCTCCTCAACACCGCAGAGAAGCTGCTCGTCCAGGCCAAGCGTATCCGGCCTGTGCTCGACGCTACAATGAAGGGAAAGCCCGTGGTGATCGCGGGTTATAGCGGCGCCAACGACCCGCTCATCGAGGAGATCGCGCAGCTGGCGCCCTTCAATCACGGCCTGTTCTGGGTCGCCTTTGACGGAAACGACCCGGCTCCGAACGTGTGCGAACACCTGCTGACGCTTCCCAACTGCAAGATCGTCCGCAATCAGCCGAGCGATCAATTCTTCACCGAGCTGGCGAATGCGATGAAGCTCGATCCGCCGATCTTCATGGTCAGCCCTTTCAAGCACATGCTCGGCGTGCTTGGCACGATCGGCCCTTTTGCCGAGGACGGCTCGAGCGCCCAGGATGAGCTTCTCGCGCGGGCGAGACGGCAGCTCGACCGGGCGGGCGATGCGGCGACGGAGTCGACCGGCGCGGCTCGCGAGATCGCCACCCTCATGGCCGCCGCAGACTATGGAGCGGTTCTGGACCGATTCGGTCACAGAATGGAAGATCTTGACGAGGACGCACGAGATCAGGTGGCTTGGGCCGCGATCGAGATAGGCTGGGCCTGCGCGAAGCAGGCGCTCGACGCGAGCGGCGAGGCGGCCGACGCATTGTTCGAGCAGGCGGCGGAAAAGTACGCGGCCGCGCTGGCAATCAAGCCGCACAAGTACGAGGCGCTCAACAATTGGGGAATCGCTCTCCTCGATCAGGCGAAGATGAAACAGGGCAAAGCGGCCGAGGCGCTGTTAGCGCAGGCCGAGGAGAAATTTGACGCGGCGCTCGCAACCAAGCCGATCAGGTACGAGGCGCTCAGCAATTGGGGGAATGCCCTTACCGACCGAGCGAAGATGATGGGGGGCGAGGCAGCCGACGCGCTGTTCGAGCAGGCGGCGCAAAAATACGCCGCTGCGCTCGCAATCAAGCCCGACACGCACGATGCGCTCTTTAACTGGGGAGTTGCACTCTTCGAACAGGCGAAGATGAAGCAGGGAGCGGCGGCCGTCGCGCTACTCGAACAGGCGGCGGAAAAGTACGCCGCCGCGCTCGCGATCAAGCCGGACATGTACGATGCGCTATACAACTGGGGGGGGGCTCTCCTCTATGGCGCGAAGATGAAACGAGGCGAGGGGGCCGAGGCGCTGTTGGCGCAGGCCGAGGAGAAATTTGCCGCGGCGCTCGCAATCAAGCCGGACAAGTACGATGCGCTCAGTAATTGGGGGAATGCCCTTACCGATCGGGCGAAGATGGCGGAGGGCGGGGCAGCCGACGCGCTGTTCGAGCAGGCGGCGCAAAAATACGCCGCTGCGCTAGCGATCAAGCCCGACATGCACGATGCGCTTTATAACTGGGGGGTTGCTCTCTTTCATCAGGCGAAGATGAAGCAGGAAGCGGCGGCGGTCGCGCTGCTCGAGCAAGCGGTGGGGAAGTACGCCGCCGCGCTCGCGATCAATCCGCGCAAGCACGAGGCGCTCAACAGCTGGGGGAGTGCGCTCTTGGGTCTGGCGCAAATGCACCGCGGCGAGGCGGTCGAGCCGCTGTTGAAGCAAGCCGAAGAGAAGCTCGAACAGGCGGAAGAGTTGCTGCCCGGCTCCGGCTCCTACAATCTCGCATGCGCGCGCGCGATCCGAGGAGATTCGGCCGCGGCCTCGACCTGGCTGAGGCGGAGCAAGGAGCAAAGCCCCGACTTCCCCGGATGCGAGCATCTGCTTCGGGATCCAGACTTTGACGGGATCCGGCACAGTGCCGACTTCCTCTCCGCGCTCAAGGACATCGGCTGCGTTCCATCGGCCTAAGCCGCCGGGTGCTGCCTGCGGGCCCTGCGGGAAGAGCGGGCTGGAAGCGCCGTGGGCAAAAGGGAAAGGTCATGTAACCGTCCCCTCACTGTCCCCGCTTGCAAATCTTGCGACGCTCGCTAGCCTGTTTCCAGATTTGGCGGGAGGCACCTCGCCATAGCTATGCCTCAGCTCGCGACACCAAGTGCCACGGTGAAAGCAGCGAGCAGGGGGCCAGGAAGAGGTGCCCCATGTCCATTGTCCTCATCGTCCGACGTTTCGTGTGCGCGGCGGCGTTCCGCCGGCCGATGCGAGCCCTTCATCGGCCTTCGCCGGCAGCCGCCTTGGCCAGTCTGTGCCTTCTCGTCACGTCGATCTCCGCTTCGGCGATAATCAAGCGCCACGACGTATCGGACTTCAAGTACCGCGAACTTGGCGAAACCTATCGTCACACCATCGTCGAAGGGATCGTGCCCGGCAGCAACGGCAGCCCCATGCTCGGTAATGGGAACGGCACATTGGTGGCACCGGAATGGATTTTGACCGCCGCCCATGTCGCCGCCGCGCTGCCCCAGACGCGCCCGTCGGATGGATCGAGGCCGGCGAACGTCTCGATAAACGGCATCTGGTACCCGATCGAAGCCGTCTACCTGCATCCGGACTGGAGCGGGGTCGAATCCCCCCAGGATATTGCGCTGATCAGGTTGAGCGAGCCGGTGCCGGGGGCAAGACCCGCCTGTCTTTACCCGGCCCGCGACGAGGTCGGTCGAACGGCCGTCGTCGTCGGAACCGGCGGCACCGGAGATGGCGTGACCGGATCGAGGAGACTCGATGGGAAGCTTCGCGGCGCTACGATCCGTATCGGATCCCTTGAGAAATCCGGGATGCAATTGGGGTGGCGGTTCAGAGGCCCGACCGAATCCGGGGTGACCCCGCTCGAGGGCATATCGGGACCGGGGGACAGCGGCGGGCCGGCTTTTCTGCGGCACCGAGGCCGGCTTTGCGTCGCCGGAGTGTCGTCAGGACAAGAAGGCGGAGGCCTTAGAAACGGCCAATACGGCGTCACGGAATTCTATTCGCGAGTCTCCTTTTTCCGGAGCTGGATAGAAAGAGTCATGGCGGAAGGAGGTTCGGCGGCGCGGCCGTGAAGCTTGAAAGGGGACAGTTAGGTAACTGTCCCCTTACTGTCCCACCAGCTTTTCGAGCCTGGCGCGGACGGTGCGGATGCGGGCGGCGGCTTCGGTGAAGGTGGCGACGTCGGCGCGGTTGCCGTTGGCCCGCGCGTCGGCGGCGGCGTCGAGATAGCCTTCGAGGTCGGTATCGAGCGCATCGACGATGATCTCGGCCTCGTCGGTCGTCAGAGCGAGCTGGATCGGCTTGGCCATGGGTCCTCCGCCGCCCGTTTTAGGTGCGCGCCGCGACACGGGCAATCCGCAGGGACAGTAAGGGGACAGTTACGTAACTGTCCCCTCAAGGAAGCAGCAGGCTGGAATCGCCGTAGGAATAGAAGCGGTAGCCCTGCGCGACGGCGTGGGCGTAGGCGGACTGCATCCTGTCCAGGCCCATCAAGGCCGCGACCAGCATGAACAGGGTCGAGCGGGGGAGATGGAAGTTGGTGACGAGGCCGTCGACGGCGCGGAAATCATAGCCCGGCGTGATGAAGATGGCGGTGTCGCCTTCGAACGGGTGGACCCTGCCGTCGGCGGCGGCGGCGGTTTCGAGGAGGCGCAGCGAGGTGGTGCCGACGGCGACGATGCGGCCGCCGGCGGCCCGGGCGGCCTCGATGCGCGCGGCCGCCGCCGCGTCGATCCGGCCCCATTCGGCGTGCATCACATGCGCTTCGGTGTCCTCCGCCTTGACGGGCAGGAAGGTGCCGGCGCCGACATGGAGGGTGAGCGTCTCGTGGCCGATGCCGGCGGCGGCGAGGGCGGCCATCAGGCGCGGGGTGAAATGGAGGGCGGCGGTCGGCGCGGCGACGGCGCCCTCTTCCCGCGCGAACATGGTCTGATAATCCTCGGCGTCGCGCGCGTCGGCGGGGCGGCGGCCGGCAATGTAGGGCGGCAGCGGCATCCGGCCGGCCCGTTCGAGCAGCAGCTCGACCGGCTCGTCGCCCTCGAAGGCGAGCAGCATCGCGCCGTCCTTCGCCTTTTCGGAAGCGAGCGCGGCGACGCCGTGGCCGAAGTCGATCCGGTCGCCCTCGCGGACGCGGCGGGCATTGCGCAGGAAGGCGCGCCAGGCGCGCGGCCCCTCGCGCTTGTGGAGGGTGGCGCCGATCCGGGCCTCGCCGCGGCGGCCCTCGAGCTGCGCCGGGATCACCCGCGTGTCGTTGAAGATGAGCAGGTCGCCCCGGCGGAGCAGGCGGGGGAGGTCCGAGACGGCGTGGTCCGCGAGGGCGGCGCCGGGGCCGACGCGGAGCAAGCGGGCGCTGTCGCGCGGGCACGCCGGCCGCAGCGCGATCCGCTCGGGCGGCAGCTCGAAATCGAACAGGTCGACGCGCATTCCGTTCCCCGGTGGATCGGGCGCGCCGTTAGCATCTCCGCCGCCTGATGGGGAGGCATCGGGACGGACCGAGCCTCGATTTCGCGCAACGCTCTGAGGCTGCAGACGGAAGCCAATACTGGCCAATGAAATGCGGGAAGGCTGCCTCTTTTGCATCTTGGATGAAGATGGCTGCCCTATATTGAAGGACGCTCGCATGCGGAGAGACCGGCAGAACAGGAGCCTTCGACTTTGCATCTCGCGAGCCAATCCCAAATCCTTGAAGGAACGCCCTAATGAGGCATGAAGTGTACCGCCCAGGCGGATCGATGCTCGCTCTGGCCGCCTGCCTGCTCGCCCCCGGCGCGCTCCACGCGCAGCAGCCGCCGGCGCCGCAGACCGGCAACGGCCCGGCAGCGGCCCCGGCGGCCCCGCCCGCCTCCGCCACTCCGCCCGGCGACGTCACGGTGGTGACGGGAGCCCGGTCCGACGTGATCGCCACTCCGGACCGGGTGAGCTTCAGCGTCGCCAACGACTTGCAGGTCCAAACCGGCACGCTGGCCGACGCGCTCAGGGCCGTTCCGGGGGTGGAAGTCGACGTCCAAGGCAATGTCAGCCTGCGCGGCGATCCCGGCGTGACGATCCTTATCGACGGGCGGCCCTCCGCGTTGCTGCGCGGCGAAAACCGCGGCGACGCGATCCTGTCCATGCCGGCGGGTCGGATCGAGCGGGTCGAGCTGGTCACCAACCCATCCGCCGACATGAGCCCCGAAGGATCGGGCGGAGTCATCAACCTCGTCAGCCGCCAGGCGCGCGGAAGCACCCGCTCGGGCACCGTATCGGCGAGCCTGGGAGGAGCGGGGCGCGGCGCCGTGAACCTGAACGGCGCGCTGTCCCGGCCCGGCCTGACCGTTACCGGCGACCTCGGCCTGCGCCGCTCCACCAGCAGTCCGGAGGCGATCCTGCTCCGCTCCCGCCGCGATCCCGTCTCGGGCGTCTTCAGCTCCGTCCACCAGGAATCGGAAATGGAGAACAGCAACACCTTCGGCTCCGCCCGCATCGGCGCCGATTACGACGTGGACCCGCGCAACCGGCTGAGCATGGAGCTCAGCTACCGCGAGGGCCGCGTCCACGTGGAGCGCTCGGACATTTTCACCGGCGCGAACGCCGCCGCTTCGTTCGACCGAAGCTCCGAGATCGACGGGTCCATGCGCGGGCCTGGCGGGCGCCTGTCCTGGCGCCGCACCCTCCCCGGGAGCGGACACGAACTGGTCGCCGAGCTGGAGGGGCAGCGCCTCAGGATGCGGCGCGCCGTGGACGCCGTCAGCATCTTTGGCGGGGGAAACAGCCTCTTCGAGCGCATCCGCAACGCGACCGACCTCGAGGACTATACGCTGAAGCTCGACTACAAGCGCCCGACGGGCGCGGACCAGTCGATCAACATCGGCTATCAGGTCGACGCCCGCTCCAGCGCGTTCGACTTCACCGGCGCCTTCGGCCCGACCCCGGAGGCGCTGGCGCCCTCCCCCGGCCTCACCAACGCGTTCGGTTACGACGAGACGATACACGCTCTCTACGGCACCTACCGGTTCAAGCTGGGCGACCTCGACGTCCAGGCGGGCCTCCGGCTCGAGCAGGTCGATACACGGCTCGACCAGATCACCGAGGGAATCGTCGTCGAGCGCGGCTATTTCCGCGCCTATCCGACCCTGCACCTCAGCCACGAGCTGTCCGAGCGGGAAACCCTGCGCGCCAGCTACAGCCGGCGCATCCAACGGCCCTTCGCGCCGGACCTCAATCCCTACACCGTCTACCTCGACGCGCTGACCCGGCGGCGCGGCAATCCCTTCCTCCTGCCCGAGGTGACCGATTCCTTCGAGCTCGGCCTGAACCATCGCAAGTCCGGGACCTTCTACTCGGCAACGGCCTTCTACCGCCGCTCGACCGGCGGCGTCACCGACATCGTCAGCGACATCGGCGGCGGCGTCTTCCTGAGCACGCGCGCCAACCTCGCCACGGCCACGCGGATCGGCGCGGAGCTGGTCGCCAACGGTCGCTTCACGGACCAGCTCAGCTACAACGCCTCGGCGACCCTGATGCGGCACGAGATCGACCCGCGCATCGGCGGCATCCCGAACCCGCAGTCGATCACGACCGGCACGATGCGCGCGAATCTGAGCTGGCAGCCGACGCCTAGGGACTTCCTCCAGCTGAACGGCACCTATTCGGGGCGCCAGCTGCTCCCGCAGGGCTACCGCGAATCCGGGGCCGTTCTGAACCTGGGCTATCGCCGCAAGGTCAACGACCGGCTGAGTCTGATCCTCACCGCGCAGGACGTGCTGGAGACCGCGCGGCAGGAAATCGTGTTCGAAACCCCGGATCTGCGGGACCGGATCGAGCAGCGCGGGGCGGGCCGCATCGCCTTCTTCGGAATCAGCTACAATCTGGGCGGGACGAGCCGCCGCCAGCCGCAGGAGCCCGGCTTCGACTTCCAGCAGCCGGCCGGGGGCGAGACGGCGTAAACGCCGGGCCGGGGTTTGCGCCCGCCACCAGCCGTTGGCGGCCCGTGCGCAAATCTCCTGAAGCGGCGCCGGCGGCGGCGGGAAGCGTCGTCCTTACTGCTGCCCGCGCGGCGGGAGCGGCGCGATCGTGGGAGGCGCCGCCGGACGCGGCGCGGCGGCGGCGCGGAGCTGGTCGGCGGGGAGCTGCGCGACATTGTCCGCGCCGATCGAGGCGCGGACGATGCGGGTCGGGTTGGCGGGGGGCTCGCCGCGCACGATCGCGTCGACGAAGCTCATGCCGGCGATGACGCGGCCGAAGACGGTATATTGGCGGTCGAGGCTGAAGCGCGGCGCCAGCATGATGTAGAACTGGCTGTTGGCGCTGTTGGGCGCCTGGGAGCGGGCCATGGCGACGGTCCCACGCAAGTGCGGCAGCAGGTTGAACTCGGGCTCGAGATCGGGGAGCGGCGACTGGCCGGTGCCGGTCCCGGTCGGGTCGCCGCCCTGAGCCATGAAACCCTCGATCACGCGGTGGAAGACGAGCCCGTCGTAGAAGCCCTGGCGGGTCAGGGTGCGGATGCGCTCGACATGGTTGGGGGCGACGTCCGGGCGGAGCTGGATCGAGACGCGGCCGCCGGTGGAGAGGTCGAGATTCCAGACATATTCGGGCTGGACGGGCGGCGGCGCGAAGCTCGGCACGACCTGCGCGGCGGCCGCGCCCGCGAACAGCAGAGCCGCCGCGGCCGCGGCGATCTTCTTCAGGAACATATACCGGCTCCCCACCCGAATCCGTTGCAAATCACGCACATAATAGGTGCCGCGCGGCGCGGCGGCAAGCTCAGCCGCCCCGCCGCCCGATCTTCTCGACCCGCTCGCGGACCTGCGCGGCGACGGCCGGAGTCACGAACTTGCCGACGTCGCCGCCGTAGAGCGCGATCTCCTTGACGAGCCGCGATGCGATCGGCTGCAGCGACACGTCGGCCATCAGGAAGACGGTCTCGACGCGGTCGTTCAATTGCTGGTTCATGCCGGCCATCTGATACTCATATTCGAAGTCGGCGACGGCGCGCAGGCCGCGCACGATCAGGGTCGCGCCCTCGCGCTCGGCGAAGTCCATCAGCAGCGAATCGAACGAGACCACCGAGATCGCGCCGTCGGCGATGCCGGCGACCTCGCGGCGCACCATCTCGATCCGCTCCTCGACGCTGAACATTGGCGACTTTGACGGATTGGTGGTGACCCCGATCACCAGCCGGTCGACCAGCTTGGCGCCGCGGCGGATGATGTCCATGTGGCCGAGCGTGATCGGATCGAACGTGCCGGGATAGACGCCTGTCCTCATCCGCCGTTCCTTAGAGCAATCAATGATCCCGCTCCACCGCGAAGCGGGCGATGGCGCGCAGCAGCGCCGCCTCGGGCCCATGGCCGTGGAGATGCTCGATCGCCTGGGCGACGAGAAGCTCGGCCTGCCGGCGCGCCCGCTCCGGGCCGAGCAGCGAGACGAAGGTCTCCTTGCCGGCGGCGAGGTCCTTGCCGACGCGCTTGCCGGTCTTCGCCTCCTCGCCTTCGAAATCGAGCAGGTCGTCGGCGATCTGGAACGCCAGGCCGACGTCGCGGGCATAGCCGCGCAGCCCGATCCGCCCCTCCGGCGGCACCCGGCCCATGATCGCCGCCGCCTCGAGGCACCAGCCGATCAGCGCGCCGGTCTTCAATTGCTGGAGGCGCGTCACCGCCGCGAGATCGAGCGGCTTGTCGGGCGCGAGATCCATCATCTGCCCGCCGGCCATGCCGGCCGGGCCGGCGGCGCGGGCGAGCTCGAGCACCAGATCGGCGCGGACGAAGGGATCCTCGTGCGTCTCCTCCTCGGCGAGGATCTGGAAAGCGAGCGCGTGGAGAGCGTCGCCGGCGAGGATCGCCGTCGATTCGTCGAAGGCCCGGTGCAGCGTCGGCTTGCCGCGGCGCAAATCGTCGTCGTCCATGCTCGGCAGATCGTCGTGGATCAGCGAATAGACATGGACGCATTCGACCGCGAGCGCGACCCGGACCGCGCGCTCGCGCGCGACGTGGAACAGGCTGCAGGCAGCAACGACGAGCAGCGGACGAAGGCGCTTGCCGCCGCCGATCGCCGCGTAGCGCATCGCTTCGTAGAGGCGGCCACGCGGATCGGGCGGGACGGCGAGCAACGCCTCGAAGGCGCGGTCGATCTCGGCCCCGACCTGCTCGAGCGCCGCCTCGAGGCTGACCGGCGGCGCCGCCACCTTCAGCCGGCGTCGAACGGCGCGGTGCCCGTCGGCTCGCCGCTCCGGCCGAGCTGGATCTTCTCGATCCGCGCCTGCGCCGCCTGCAGCCGCGCCTCGCATTGCTGGCGGAGGCGGTCGCCCTCGCCGTAAAGCTCGATGGCCTCGTCGAGCGAGGCCTCGCCGCTCTCGAGCTTGCGGACGATCTCCTCGAGCCGCTTCAGCGCGGCCTCGAAGGAAAGCTCGGCGATCGGCTCTGGCGCGTCGGACATGGCCGCAGCTTTGATCGCGCCCGCGCTGCCGGTCAAGCGGGGCTGGGGCGCCACGCGAGCGGGTGAGACGAGAGCTCGGCGTCGGTCGTTACCAGTTGCATGCGCTCGACGCCGCATATCGCGATAAACAGCCGATCGAATGGATCCTTGGTCGAGAGTGGCAGAACCGGCGCGGCGATCACGTGAGCGGTGCGCACAGGCATGATGGCGACGTTCAGGTTTGTGAGCAAAATAGGCCACTCTTCCGGTGGACAGGGCAATGGGAGCTTTCCCAAGCGATGCTTGATGGCGACTTCCCATGTGGACGCGACACTTGCCCACATCTCGACGTCGTCGCTTCGTAGGAGTGCGAGCACCTCGCGAGGAAGTGAGCGCGCGGCCCCATCGACAAGCGGAATGAGAATGTTGGTATCCAAGAGGAGCCTCACGGCTGCTCCAACTCATCCGGGTAAGTGATCGGCGTGATCAGGAAATCCTCAGGGAGAGGATCATCAAAATCCGGCGGGAGGGGGCCGACCAGATTGTGCGGCAGGCCGCGTGATTCCTTGTAACGTTCGAACGCCTCGAAATCGAGGCCACCGCGACGCGGGGCCACCATTTCGAAGACCGGCTCGCCGCGCCTGGTGACAATCACCCGCTCACCGCGCTCCATGGCGCGGACTAGCTCGCTGAGGCGACTCTTCGCCTCCTTGATAGGCACATGGATCGTCATGGGGGCCAATGTAGCCACCGGTGGCTACCTGTGCAAGATCAGGCGGCGGTGAACCAGGCGACGCCGTCTTGCGTCTCGCGCACCGCCCTGCCCTCGACCTCGAGTCGGCGGAGGTGAGCCATGGCTTCGCCGGTGGCGAGGCCGAGGATGGAATCGTCGATCGCGCGGCCGAACAGGATCGGGAAGCAATCGACGGCGCGGCGCGGCTCGGAGAGGAAAGCGTGGAGCGCGTCGAGGCGGCCGAGATGGCCGTCGCGCAGGGTATCGAGGCGGGCGTGGAGGCCGGTGAAGGGCTCGCCGTGCGACGGGAGGACGAGCAGGTCGGCGGGAAGCCTACGCAGCTTGGCGATCGAGTCGAGCCAGTCGCCGAGCGGGTCGGCGAGCGGCTCGCTGAGGCTCAGCGACACGTTGGAGGTGATGCGCGGCAGCACCTGGTCGCCGGCGATCATCACCCCGCCCTGCTCGTCGACCAGGCAGGCATGCTCCGGGCAGTGGCCGCTGCCGATGACGACGCGCCATGACCGCGTGCCGGTCTCGATCCGGTCGCCGTCGCGCATGCGGACGAAGCTGACGGGGACCGGACTGACGACCGAGGCGAAGCGGCCCCACCCCTTCGCACGCTCCGCGTCGATGCGCTCCTCGCTCCAGCCGGCCGCGCGCCAACAGGTCACCGCTTCGGCCGGCGGCGCGTCGCGTATGTCGCTGGTCAGCATCCGCGCGAACAGCCATTCCTCGCGCGTCATCCAGAGCGACGCGGCAAAGCGCTCGGTCAGCCAGCCGGCGAGGCCGATATGATCGGGATGGAAATGCGTGACGATGACTCGGGTGGCGGCGCGGCGGGCGAGCGGGCCTTCGAAAAGCTGGTCCCAGGCTTCGCGCGAGGTTCCGATGTCGAGGCCGGTGTCGACCAGGGCGACCCCTTCCCCATCGTCCAGCGCCCAGACGTTGATGTGCTTGAGCGAGCCGGGCACGGGCAGCCGCGCCCAGCCGAGCCCGTCGGCGATCGGGATCAACTCGCCCGTTTCCGGGCCACGGCGGCCGAGCGGATAGGTCAGTCCCTTATGGCTATAGGGAATGTCGGCGAGCGCCGCGTCGGGGGACGCGGGGTCAGCTGCGGAAGAGGTCGTCGGCACTCGTCGTCTGGCCGCTCTCGCCGGCGAGCTCGGCGGCATGGGCCGCTTCCGCTTCGCGCACGGCGGTGTCGCGCTCGGCGCGGAGCTGCACGATCAGCGCATCGCGGTCCTGCTCCATCCGGCCGTCGTTCGCGTTCGGCTCGATCCCGGCCGCCTTCGCCGCCTTGGCGACCACCGCGTCGAGCTCGCGCTGCGAACACAGGCCGAGCGTCACCGGATCCTTGGGCTGGATGTTGGCGATGTTCCAGTGGCTCCGGTCGCGGATCGCGGCGATGGTCGAGCGCGTCGTCCCGATCAGCTTCGAGATCTGGCCGTCCGTCACCTCGGGATGATTGCGGATGATCCAGGCGATGCCGTCCGGCTTGTCCTGCCGCTTCGAGACCGGCGTGTAGCGCGGCCCCTTGGTGCGGGTGATCTTGTCCGGCTCCTTGTGCATCCTCAGGCGATATTCGGGATCGGCCTGGCCGCGCTCGATCTCCTCCTGGGTGAGCTCGCCGGCGCGAAGCGGGTCGCGGCCGGTCAGCTTGGTCGCCGCGGTGTCGTCGGCGATCGCCTGCACTTCGAGGATGTGCAAACCGCAGAATTCGGCGATCTGCTCGAAGGTGAGCGAGCTGTTGTCGACCAGCCAGGAGGCGGTCGCATGGGGCATGAGCGGCTGGGCCACTGGAGTCTCCGGACAAAGAAAGGGCCGCCCCTTCACGGAGCGGCCGGTGCGTTGCCTCGCATCTAGCCTCTGCGGCCCCGAAGGGCAAGCCGAACCGGCGAGAGGCAGCGGGCGGGGGAGCGGCGCGCGAGAGCTGCCGGATGGCGACCGGGAGCGCCCCAAAGCCGGTCTCGGCGTCCCGGCGCAGTCGTCCTCCGGCGCAAACAATGGTAGGCTGCGACCATGTCGATGCTCACAGCTGCGCCGCTCGAGAGGATTTTCGGCTGCGTCCAGGGCGACTGCTGAGCCATGCGCCTGTGCGTCGCCACGCCCGAGCATCGCGAGGCCGTGGCCGCGGTGCTCGGCCCCTCCTACACACAGCTGATGGCCGCCGCCTACCCGCCGGAGCTGCTGGCAAGGGTGCTGCCGACAATCACCCGGCCCAACCCGGCCTTGCTTTCGTCCGGCCGTTACTACCTCGTGGCAGCGGAAACCGGCGAGCCGGCCGGCTGCGGTGGCTGGAGTCCCAATCCGCCGGGGCGCCGGGACGGGGATCCGGCGCGAGCCCATATCCGCCACTTCGCCACTCACCCAGCCTGGACCCGGCGCGGAGTCGGGTGCCTGCTCTACGAGCGCTGCGCCGCCGACGCCCGGGCCGCCGGCTTCACCCTGTTCGAAGCCTGGGCGAGCCTGAACGGCGAATCCTTCTATGCCTCCCTCGGCTTCCGCCCTCTGGGCCGGATCGAGACGCCGATGCCCGGCGGGCTGCTCTTCCCGGCGATCCGGATGGAGCGGGCGATCCGAGCCCCAGCCTTCAGATGATCCCGCTCTCTTCCCGCCATCTGGCCAGCGCGCGGCGGTGGAGCAGGTACCAGCCGATCAGGCCGAGCAGGAACAGCCAGCCCCACATGTGCTTCCATCTCGGCAGGCTGTAGCCCGAATAGCTGCGTCCGCTGATCCGCTCCAGCAGGCGCACCTGGTCCTCGTTGATCAAAGCGATCTGGTACCAGGACGGAAGCTCGAGATAGGTCACGAGGCCGTTGTCCTCCGAGGCCCAGATCGGCAGCCTGAGAATGCTGACCTCACGATAGGAGAAGCCGACGCGGAGCGGCTGGCCCGATCCCGCCACCGACGCCGCCTTGCGGACGCGCTCCCGCGGGAGATAGGGAAGAAGACCCGAGCCGATCGCAGTATAGCGCCGCACCGCCGCGAGCTCCGGCGTGTCGGGAAGCGTGTCGACCGCCTCGACCCGGGGCATGCTGGTCAGCCCCCATTCCCGCTCGGACAGAAAGAAAGCTACGGCGAAGGCCGCCGCAAGCAGCCCCAGCGCAACGCGCGGCACGATCATCGAATCCCCCTGCACCCGCTCCGATCCTATCGCCCGGAGCAGGAAAATCCAGAGCCCGGGAAAGCCGATCGGGCCGTCGGCAATGCGAGTCCCACGATCGCGGCTGGAAGACTATTGTGCGCCGCAACCTCGCACGATGCTCTTGATCTGGCTCTTGACGAGAGTGCACGGAATGAGGCCGGGCTTGTCCAGGCACTGTATCGACAGCGACGACGCGCCGCGATTGTAATTCCAGCTGATTTTGAAACCGCTCTTGCTCGCCGTTCCCGAGTCCGAGGAAATCGTCACGCCCTGCTCCGCCGCCTTCTGGACGAGGCAGTTAAAGACAGTCGGCGTTACACTGGTGAAAGAGACCGCAGAGCACCCACCCATTTCTCTTCTCCTTCAAAGGAAGGTGATTTTCATAACATGGCAGCGCGCTAGCTGGAAGGGAGGCTCGGAATATTTGCAGCAGTGCTTGCAACTAGCCGCGGGACCGGGCCCTCGTCCTCAACTTGTCCGACGTTGGCGCTGCGGGAAAAAACGTGTAGCTTTCGTCACATAGGGTGAAAGGGGGTCACGCCATGAAGAGAATTGCGATCGGGGCGCTGGTTGCTGCGCAGCTTGCGAGTGCGGTCCCGGCAAGTGCTGCCGAACTCATCGACTCCGCCGCTCCTTCGAGCAACCGGATGGGCAGCTTCGCCGGCGCGCGGCTGCGCATATCGCTCGACCGCGAGCCGCGTGAGCGGATCCGGGCCGGGTTCGCCATCGCGCCGACGACGCTGGGGGTGCGCGCCGACGGAGCGACGCGTCTCAGGATCGGAGAGGGGGTCGAATTCGGCCTGTCTGAGCGCCGCGGACCGGCGCTGTCCCTCAACGGCCGGACGGTGAACGAGCTGGCGGGAGGACGCCCGGGGCCAGACGGACAGCGTCAGAACGTCTCGACTGCCGGCTGGGTGGCGATCGGCGTCGGCACGGTCGTCGTCGCGGTCGCGGGCTATTGGATCTGGTTTACCCACGAGATGAACAGCAACGAAGGCGACTAGGCGGGCGGACTTCAGCCGGTCGTCAGCACGATCTTTCCGACATGCCCGCCGCTCTCCATCCGGCGGTGGGCCGCGGCCGCGTCAGCGAGGGGGAAGGTGGAATCGATCACCGGCCTCAGGCGCCCCACGGCGACATGCGGCCAGACGGTGCGGGCGAGCTCGTCGGCGACCAGCGACTTGAACTCGACCGAGCGGGCGCGGAGGGTCGAGCCGGTGAGGCACAGCCGCCGCATCATCAGCCTGGCGATGTTCAGCTCGGCAGTGGCGCCGCGCTGGACCGCGATCGAAACGTGCCGCCCCTCCTCCGCCAGGCAATCGAGGTTGCGCGCCAGATAGTCGCCGCCGACCATGTCGAGGACGATGTCGACGCCGCGGCCGCCGGTGATCCGCTTCGTCTCCTCGACGAAATCGGCAGTTCGGTAGTTGACGGCATGGTCGGCGCCGAGCGCTTCGGCGCGGCGGCATTTCTCGTCCGAGCCGCAGGTGACGATGAGCCTGATGCCGAACAGCCGGCCCAAAGCGAGCGCCATCGTGCCGATGCCGCTGGTGCCGCCATGGACGAGCGCCCATTCGCCCTCGCGGGCGAAGGCGCGCTCGAACAGGTTGGTCCAGACGGTGAAGAGGGTCTCCGGCATCGCCGCAGCCTCGATCATCGACAATGCCTCAGGAATGGGCAGGCATTGGCCGGCGGGCGCGACGGCATATTGGGCATAACCGCCGCCGGCGACGAGGGCACATACGGCCTGGCCGGGCTGGAGCTCGGCGACCCCTTCGCCGAGCGCAGCGACGGTCCCGGCGATTTCGAGGCCCGGGATCGAGGGCGCGCCGGGCGGCGGCGGATAGAGGCCGCGGCGCTGGAGGATGTCGGGCCGGTTCACTCCGGCCGCGGCCACCGCGATCAGCACCTCGCCGGGGCCGGCCCGTGGCACGGGCCGCTCGACGGGGCGCAGCACGTCCGCCTCGCCCGGCTGCTCCGGGTCGACCGCAATCATCCGATCCGGGACCGTGGTCATGCGTGCCCCCTGCTGCATCCATTCCTAGCTTCGAGCGGCGGCTTGACACAAGGCGCCGTTCCGGAGGATTCTGCGGGCGATGGACCTCGACGAGCTCTTTCCCAGCAAGCCGGACGATCCGCTGACCCAGCTTGGCAAGCAGGACCTCGATCCTTTCTCGGTCGAGGAGCTCGAAGCGCGGATAGTCGCCCTGCAGGCGGAAATCGAACGGGTGCGGGCCAAGCTCGACGCCTCGGTTCAGTTCCGGGCAAGCGCCGACGAGCTATTCAGGAAATGACGCCGGTACGGCCTTCGCACTCATGCCCGCCGCGAACCCGCGGCTTGATGAAGCGAATGCGCGTCCCGACATTGGAACGAAGAACCAGTCCGTGAATCGGCGCGGGCACCCAGGAGTAGATCAGTAACATGCCGTCCTTTGCCCGCGAACTCGAACAGA
Organism: Allosphingosinicella sp.; assembly: GCA_036386495.1. Lineage (GTDB taxonomy): Bacteria > Pseudomonadota > Alphaproteobacteria > Sphingomonadales > Sphingomonadaceae > Allosphingosinicella. The sequence continues at coordinate 1,896 of DASVVP010000053.1, read as the reverse complement.
CGCTGCACAACGCCCTCGCCGAGGCGAGCGGGCGCCGGCACGAATATGCCACGCTCGAGCATCTCCTTCTCGCTTTGATCGAGGACGCGCACGCGACCAAGGTGATGGCGGCCTGCGGCGTCGATTTGAAGGAGCTGCGCGACGCGGTGCGCGGCTATCTCGACAACGAGCTCGAGGCGCTGAAGGTGGAGGCGGAGACCGATCCCTCGCCGACCAGCGGCTTCCAGCGCGTCGTCCAGCGCGCCATCCTCCACGTCCAGTCCTCGGGCCGCGACGAGGTGACCGGCGCCAACGTGCTGGTCGCCCTGTTCTCGGAGCGCGAGAGCTACGCCGTCTATTTCCTCCAGCAGCAGGACATGAGCCGGCTCGACGCGGTGAGCTACATCAGCCACGGCGTCGGCAAGGGCCAGACCGCGGCCGAGCCCGCCGAGGTCAAGGGCGCCGAGGAGACCAAGACGGAGGAGGGCAAGAAGAAGCCCGAGAGCGCGCTCAAGCAGTTCACCGTCAACCTGAACGAGAAGGCCGCCGAAGGCCGCGTCGACCCGCTGATCGGCCGCGGGCCCGAGGTCGACCGGACCGTCCAGATCCTTTGCCGCCGCTCGAAGAACAACCCGCTCTATGTCGGCGATCCGGGCGTCGGCAAGACCGCGATCGCGGAAGGGCTGGCGCGCAAGATCGTCGAGGGCGACGTCCCCGAGGTGCTGCGGCCGGCGGTGATCTATTCGCTCGATATGGGCGCGCTGCTCGCGGGCACGCGCTATCGCGGCGACTTCGAGGAGCGGCTGAAGGCGGTGGTGAACGAGCTCGAGAAGCTCCCCCACGCGATCCTGTTCATCGACGAGATCCACACCGTGATTGGTGCGGGGGCGACCTCGGGCGGCGCCATGGACGCCTCCAACCTGCTGAAGCCGGCGCTCTCCAACGGCGCGATCCGCTGCATCGGATCGACCACCTACAAGGAGTTCCGCAACCATTTCGAGAAGGACCGGGCCCTCCTCCGGCGCTTCCAGAAGATCGACGTCAACGAGCCAACGGTCGAGGACACGATCAAGATCCTGACCGGCCTGCGTTCCGCCTTCGAGGAGCATCACAGCGTCAAATACACGCCCGATGCAATCAAGACCGCGGTCGAGCTGTCGGCGCGCTACATCAACGACCGCAAGCTGCCGGACAAGGCGATCGACGTGATCGACGAAGTGGGCGCGATGCAGATGCTGGTGCCGCCGTCGCGCCGCAAGAAGATCATCACGGTCAAGGAGATCGAGGCGGTGATCGCGACCATCGCGCGGATTCCGCCCAAGAGCGTCAGCGCCGACGACAAGAAGACGCTGGAGCATCTCGACCGCGACCTGAAGCGGGTCGTGTTCGGCCAGGACGCCGCGATCTCGGTCCTCGCCTCGGCGATCAAGCTGAGCCGGGCGGGCCTGCGCGATCCCGACAAGCCGATCGGCAACTATCTCTTCTCCGGCCCAACCGGCGTCGGCAAGACCGAAGTGGCGAAGCAGCTCGCCTCCCTGCTCGGGGTCGAACTCATTCGCTTCGACATGTCCGAATATATGGAGCGGCATACCGTCTCCCGCCTCATCGGCGCGCCTCCCGGCTATGTCGGGTTCGACCAGGGGGGATTGCTCACCGACGGCGTCGACCAGCATCCGCATTGCGTGCTCCTGCTCGACGAAATCGAAAAAGCGCATCCCGATCTGTTCAACGTGCTCCTGCAGATCATGGACCATGGCAAACTGACGGATCACAACGGCAAGCAGGTCGATTTCCGCAACGTCATCATCATCATGACGACGAATGCGGGCGCGGCCGACATGGCCCGTGCGCCGATCGGCTTCGGCCGCTCCAAGCGCGAGGGTGAAGATACGGACGCGGTGAACCGGCTGTTCGCGC
>DASVVP010000052.1:0-68592 GCA_036386495.1 Allosphingosinicella sp. | reverse complement strand
CGAGCGTTGCGGCGGGGATCGGCTCGGCGAGGTTGGCCATGCGCGCCTGCTAGGCGGTCAAGGCCTTGCGCGGAAGCGGAAAGGAAGGCTGGTGGAGCTGAGGGGAATCGAACCCCTGACCTCTGCAGTGCGATTGCAGCGCTCTCCCATCTGAGCTACAGCCCCGCGCCTTCCTGGGAGCCCGTGGAAGCGCAATGCTCCAATGGGCCGGTCACGGCCTGCGCCCCATAGCCAGAGCCGCCGCCCGATGCAATCGCCCGCGCGGCGACGCGCCGGAGATCGCGGCGCGCGAGGAGGAGCGCGATTAGCCGCTGCCCGGATCGTCAAATGCCCGGCTGAGATCCTGGCCATGATGGAGGACGCGGGCAATGCGCACCTCATCCTCCTCTACCAGGTAGACGATCACGGCGCGTCGTTGGAAAGCGATCGTGCGCAGCCCCGGGCGAACGTCGTCGCGCGCCGAACCGCGATTTGGAAAGTCCGCCAAGCGAGCGCAGGCGGCGATAATCCGTTCACGGTAGGCTCTAGCCGTCTGGGGATCCGCTCGATCGGCGATCCAATCGTAGATGGCGGTTAGGTCCCCGGCCGCCGCGGGCCGAACAACGACCCTATGCGCCACGCTTCAGACGCGCTTGGTGATGCGCCTCTAGGTCAGCCCGCACTTGTTCCAGCGTGAGATCAGGCCGCGGATCGGCCATCGCCTCTTCGACCTTGCGCTTCAGGATGGCGTCGAACTCCGCCTCCTCGCGCTCCAGCGCACGAAGGCCGGCGCGAACGACCTCGGAAACCGATGCATAGCGCCCCTGCCGCACCCGCGCCTCTGCGGCGGCGGCGAGAGGGCCGAGCGTCACGCTGATCGGTTTGTTGGCGCGGCTTGCCATGATTCTGCTCCTGTACGACAATATCGTACATATTTCGCGAGGGCTTTGAGAGCAAGTGTGCCCTCACGCACACGTGCGCCTGATCGGCGAGATGGCGGGCTTCTTTCGGAGGAGAAGTACGGCTAGGTTGCGCTTTGCAACGCAAGGAGACGCCCGATGGCCGCCGACACCAACCGTGCCTGGCATCTGAAGTCGCGGCCCGCAGGAATGCCGACGGCCGATAATTTCGAGCTCAGCGAGGCGCCGCTGCCGCCGCTTGAGGACGGCATGGTCCGGGTGCGCAACCGCTGGCTGTCGGTCGATCCCTACATGCGCGGCCGGATGAACGACGTCAAAAGCTACGTCCCGCCCTTCCAGGTCGGCGCGCCGCTGGAAGGCGGGGCGGTCGGCACCGTCGTCGAATCGCGCTCGCCGCACCTCGAGGAAGGCGAGACCGTCTTCCACATGCTGGGCTGGCGCGAGGAGGCGGCCGGCCCGGCGGGGCAGTTCAACAAGGTGCCGCCGCTCCCGGTCGAGGACCACCAGTGGCTCGGCAATCTCGGCCTCACCGGCGCGACCGCTTATTTCGGCCTGCTCCGCGTCGCCGAGGCGAAGGAGGGCGACACGGTGTTCGTCTCCGCCGCCGCCGGCGCGGTCGGCTCGGCCGTGGTGCAGATCGCCAAGGCGAAGGGCATGAATGTGATCGGCTCGGCCGGCGGCGAGGAGAAATGCGCCTGGGTGCGCGCGCTCGGGGCGGACGCGGCGATCGACTACAAGGCTGGGCCGGTGCTGAAGCAGCTCGCCGAGGCCGCGCCGAAGGGGATCGACGTCTATTTCGACAATGTCGGCGGCGAGCATCTGGACGCGGCCTTCGCGACCGCGCGGCAGAATGCGCGCTTCGCAATCTGCGGCATGATCGACGCTTACAATGGCGGCGAGCCGCAGGCCTTCCGCTACATCATGCGGATGATCGCGGCGCGGATCATGGTCAGGGGTTTCATCTACACCGATTTCCTGCCCCAGATCGGCGATTTCTACCGCGACATGGGCGGCTGGGTGGCGAGCGGGCAGGTGACTTCGCGCGAGACCGTCCGCGACGGGATCGAGGCGATGCCGGAGGCGTTCCTCGATCTCTTCCGCGGCGCCAACATGGGCAAGATGCTGGTCCGCCTGCCGGGCTGAGCAAGGCCGCTCAGCCGCCCTTCGTGACGACGAGTCCGAAGCAGGTGGTGATGAAGCCGTGGAAGCCGATCTTGAGGTGGAGCGGCGGGCCGAGCCAGCCGCCGAGGTCGGCGGGCAGCTCGTGGGTCCAGGGGGCGACGTCGACGAAGCGGTCGAGCGCCCTCGCGCCGAAGTCGAAATCGAGCTCCGCCACATTATGGCCCTGGGCGCGCAGCCGGGCCGCGACCTCCTCGACATGCTTGCGCTGGAACAGGACGGTGGGGTGGTTGTCGAGCGTCGGCCCCTCGCCGGCGATGTTGAGCTCCATGGTGTGGATCGCGGTCCCGCCGGGCCGCAGCGTCGCCAGCGAGGCCTCGGCGAAAGCGAGCCCTTTCTCGATCGAGCCGAGATGCTCCATCGCGCAGACCGACCAGCAGAAATCGTAGCCGGCGAGCGAGGGCGGGATCGCGTTCATGTCGACCACCTGGAAGTCGACGAGGCGCTCGAAGGCGGCGCGGTCGACGAGGTGGGCGTGAAAGGCCTGCTCGCGGCCGGAGGCGTGCTGGTTGGTCGAGACCCAGCCCGCGGCGGCGGCTTCCTCGTGCGGGAGGTCGGTGACGGTCGTCGCCGCGCCGCGCGAGGCGAGGTAGCTCGGGATCGGCTCGACGCCGCAGCCGAAGCCGAGCCCGCGCGCGCCGGGGCGGATATGGCCCTGCTCCCACACCGCCTGCAGGACGAAGGCGAGCTCCCAGATCTTGCGGTGGAAGATGAGCGGGATCTCGAGCTCGGCCGTCCAGTGGCGCGCCCAGTCGCTTTCCAGATCGCCCTGCGTGGTGGCCTTGGACTTCAACCCGACGAAGACGGGTTCCGTCCCCGTGGCGACCGGCAGGGCGGCGGCGAGCTTGCGCGCGAGCTCGTAGCCGAGCCCCTTGACGTTGAGCTCGAGCAGCGAGACGCGCTGCGCGAGGTCCTGCAGCTGGCCGGCATCGGCAGCGCGGGCATGCTCGACCAGCGCGAGCAGTCTGCGCGCCACGAAGCGCTCGATCCGCGCTTTCATCGGGACGGCGCCGCTTCGAGAGCGCCCAACGGAGCCGCGGGCGAACCGATGCGCCGGCCGAGCGCGATGAACGGCCGCTCGATCCAGCGATAGGACAGAGCGGCTATCGCGACGGCGATGCCGGTCGAGGCAAGGAAAGTCAGCGCCTTCAGGACATGGTCCCAGCGCGCGAAAGCCGCCTCGGGCACGATGGCGAGTTCGAGACGGACCAAGGCGAACATCACCAGCGCGTGCCAGAGGTAGAAGGAATAAGAGAGCCGGCCCAGCGTGCGCGCGGCGGGGTTCAGCAAGATCGCTTTCAGGATCGCACCGCTCGTCCAGGCGACCGCCGCGACGACGCCGAACGCGGCCACCGCCATCGCCATCACCACCAATTGGTGCGCGGTGGACGGCCCGAGGATCGCCTCCGGCCCGACCAGGAGCAGCAGCGAGCCGGCGAGCAAGATCGCCGGCCCTCCCGCCCGTTCGCCCGCCGCGGCGGCGAGCCGGCGGCCGTGCGTCCGCACCATGCAGCCCAGATAGAAAGCCGGCAGGTAGATGAACAGAACGGGCAGGCGCGGGGCCGAATCGAGCCAGACCCCTGCGCCGAACAGGACGATGACGATGGCGAGGTCGGGCCCGAGCCTCCCGGCGCGCGACCAGAGAGCGAAGAAGGGGAGGCAGAGCGCTGCGAGCAGCTCGATCGCCAGCGTCCAGACCGGCGGGTTGTACCAGTTGCTCCAGAGCGCCGCGGTGGCGACGAACTGGTAGGATTGGAAGTCGCCGTAGACCGCACGGCCCGCCCAATGGATCAAAGTTGGTCCCGGCACCTCGATCCGCGCGGGGCCGTGGATCGGGATCTGGAAGATCGTCAACCCCGCGAGCGGCACGAACAGCAGGAGGGCGGCGACGTGCGCCGGATAGAGCCTCAGCATGCGGCGGCCCAGGAATCCGCCGAAACCGGAGAGCGAGCGGTGAGCCGGCTTCTTGTCGAGCGAAAGAGCAAGGACGAGGCCGCTGACGACGAAGAAGACGATTACGGCGGCGCGCGCATTGATCAGATAGTCGAACGGGATGAACAGCAGAGCAAAGGCGGAGTTGATCGCGTTCGGGCTGGCCTGCTCGTAAAGATGGGGCACCATGCCGCAATGGGCGAAGGCGACGCTCAAAGCCGCGAAGCCGCGCAGCGATTCGATCTGCGGCAGGAAGCGGGGTCCGCCGGCGTCGCTCATGTCCGCCTCAGATAGAGCAGCCAGTCCTCGCCGAAATTCTCGCCGAGCACGCGCTCGGGCGAGATCGCCGCCGCCCGCCCGTCGAAATCGATGTGGCGGAGCGTCCCGTAATAGCCGAGCACCCGTTCGAGGAAGCCGCCTGCGTCCGCGTAGCGGGCGGCATTGAATTCGAGCACCATCGGCGGCGGCGCGGCGGAGAGAATGCCGTCCATGCCGGCGATGATCGCCTCCTCGCCCCCCTCCGCGTCGATCTTGACGAAGTCGATCCGCCGCTCGTCGCCAAGCAGGCTGTCGAGCGTTCGAACGGCGACCTGGTGACTGCGCCCCGCCGCGGCGTCGGCTGGAGCCGCGGCGACGAGCGCGGCGTTCTTCGGCTCCCCCGCCGGCTCGAACAGGGTCGCCGCGCTACCGTCGCCGGCGCCGGCCGCGACCTCGCATACGTTGGTGCGGCCGGCAAATCCGTTGAGGCCGATCGAGCGCCGCAGGAGGGCCGCAGTGTCCGGCGCCGGCTCGACGGCGTAGACCCGGCCCTCGGGTCCGACCAGGTCGGCGAGGAGCAGCGAATAATAGCCGAAATTGGCGCCGACATCGACGACCACGCCGCCGCGCCGGACCGTCCGCGCGACGAACTGGGTGAGCCAGGATTCCCAATAGCCGTCGAGCAGGACGTTGGCGCCGAAGCCGACGTCCGCGGTGGAGACGTGGAACTTGTAGCGGGTCAGGATCCGGCAGAGCGCGACGCCGCCGCCGAGATAGGCCGGGCTTGCGAGAGCGCGGCAGGCGCCTTCGAGGCGGTCCCGCGGCAGCGCGCCGATCTCGTCGAGGGTGAGGATCGCCGGGGGCGCCGCCGCCCCGGCCTGCCCCCCGTTCCCTCCCGGCGCGCGGAGCCTGGCGCGTATCTTGCGGGCGATCGCGCGGGGGTCAGGGCGCATGGGCCGCCTCCTCGCGCCGGAGCTCAGCATAACGCTCGAACACCGCGTCCGGCTCGCCCAGCATCGCCGCCCGCCCCCGATCGAGCAGCAGGACCCGGGCGCAGGTCTCCCGGATCAGCTTCTCGGAATGCGAGGCCTGGACGACGATCCCCGCGCTCGCCACGAACGCCTTCAGGCGCTTCTCCGCTTTCTCGATGAAGGCGGCGTCGCCCATCACGAACTGCTCGTCGAGCAGCAGGATCTCGGGCTCGAAGACGGTGGCGATCGAGAAGGCGAGGCGCAATTGCATGCCGCTCGAATAGGCTTTGAGCGGCACGTCCATATAGTCGGTCAGCTCGCTGAACTCGGCGATCTCGTCGATGCGGGCCAGCGCCTGGCGCGGGGTGAGCCCGACATAGATGCCGCGCAGGACGACATTCTCCCGCCCGGTGCACTCGTAGCTCATGCCGAGCATCGGATCGAACAGGGAGAGCACCCGGCCCTGGACCTGGACGCGGCCCTGGCACGGCTCGTAGATGCCCCCGATCACGCGCAGCAAAGTGCTCTTGCCGGAGCCGTTATGGCCGATCAGGCCGATCCGGTCGCCGTCGCGCAGCGTCAGCGACAAATCCTGCAGGGCCACGACCGACGACCGGCCCCGCCCGGACCGTGCGATGGCTCCGCCGACCGGATGGGCGCCGTTCGACCGCGCGCCGATATGCGCCCCGAAAAGCGGGAAGCGGACGCCGACGCGGTCGAGGACGACGGATGCCATCTCAGAGCCAGTAGGCGATGCGGTGGCGGGCGGCGCCGAAGACGAGCAGTGCGACGAGCAGGAGCAACGCGGCGCAGCCGGCGGCGGCGAGCCACACCGGAAGCGGCGGCGGCGTGCCGAGCAGCGGGCCGCGGACCAGCTCGACCGCGAAATGAAAGGGGTTGATCTGGGCGATGCGGAGCAGCTCGGGCGTGACCGGGCGCCACAGGATGGGCGTCACCAGCATCCCGATCGGCAGGCCGGTCTGGACGATGCGCGAGACGGCGCGGAAGCGTGCCGTCGCCAGCGCGAGCAGCAGCGCCGCCGGGAACAGGTTGAGGAGCAGGATCGCGATCCCCGCGAGCGCCAGCGGCGCCGCCGGCCCCGGCCGCACGCCGCACAGCGCCAGCACCGCGACCACGACGACGAAATTGAGCGCGAGCAGGACCAGGTTCCGCCACAAGGCGCGGTAGACGAGGGTCGTCCGCGGCACGTAATATTGCTTGAGCGCATGCTCGGCGGCCACGAAGACGTCGCATGCTTCCTGGAGCGTCGCGGCGATGAACGCCCAGGCGAACAGCCCCAGCACCACATAGGGCAGATAGGTCGCGACCGGCTCGCCGAAGAGGCGGCTGTAGACGAGGCCGAGCGCCGCCGCGAGCACGGCGAACGAAAGGGTCGACCAGAGCGGGCCGAGGCCGCTGCGGCGGAAGCGCAGCTTGATGTCGATATTGCCCAGCGTGAACCATTGCGGCCAGTGGCGCGCGCCTTCGATCGCATCGTCGAGCGCGGCGCGCAGGCGCGCCCCGCGCCGCGTCTCGGGGTGCGCGGCCGCCATCGCTCAGGCCGTGGCCTCGGCCGTGGTGAGTGCGGCCGGGGCCCGGCCAGCCGCCTCCGCCTCGGCCGGGCAGAGCGCGTCGGCCACGGCGCCGTGCAGGGCCGGAATGCCGAGCCGCGCCAGGACCATCGCCCGCGCCCGGTCGCGCATCGGCGCGAAGCGGGCGGGATCGGCAGCGAGCGCCGCCAGATGAGCGGCGGCGGCGTCCACGTCCGGATCGGCCCACGCTTGGCCGCTGCCGTAAGTGCCGCGGCTGTCGCGCGCGGCGACGAGGCGGCTCGGAACGAGCAAAGCGGTGCCTGCGTCCATGAAGTCCATGTTGCCGGACCAGCCGGTCGCGATCACGGGGACGCCGGCCAGCATGGCTTCGGCCATCACCAGCCCGAAGCCTTCCGAACGGTGGAGCGACAGCAAGACGTCGACGCTCGCGATGAGGTCGAGCCTCTCCTCGTCGCCGAGGCGCGCCTGCTCGATCCGGACGTTGGGCGCATCGCCGATCGCCGCGAGCAGCTCGGCCATCTGCTCGGGCGCCTCGTCGGCGTCCGAAGCCTTGAGGATCAGCAGCCGGTCTTCCGCGTCGCCGAATGCCCGGCGGAAGGCTTTCACCGCTGCGACGGGATTCTTGCGCTCGAACGAGGAGGCGAAGCTGAACATGACCAGCGCGGCGAAGCAGCCATGCGTCCCGTGGCGGACACGTCGCGCTACGCCGGTCCGCCCCTGCGCCACCGGATGCGGCACGACCCGCACCGGCTTTTCGGTAAACGGGCGAACGGCGTCGGCCACGAAGCGGCTCGGCGTCCAGACCTCGTCGACCTCGGCGAGCGCCGGCAGCCAGTGATCGGGAATGCGCGGCAGCTCCCAGGCCCAATAGCCGACGATCCTCTTGCCGATCAGGTGTCGGCGGCCGAGCAAGGTGAGAATGGCGGAGAGATTGTCCGGATTGAAATGGAGGAGGACGGTACCGGGGCCGCTCTCGAGCAGAGGCGGCGGCGCAGCGGCGGGCTGGCGCTGCGTCAGGATGTCGGAGATGTCGATGCTCAGCACGTCGTAGCCGAGCCCTGCCAGCGCCCGCCCGGCGAGCCGGCCGCCTTCGCCGATGCCGGTGGCGCTCGAAAGGATGCCGACGACGCAGATCGGCTCGACCGCCGGCGCGTTCGTGGCGACCGGACGATTGCGCCCCAGCATGGCGCGCAGGGCGACGCGCCGCACCGGCCGGGGAAGCCGGTGCCAGACGGTATTCCGGAAGGCGCGGACCCAGGGATTGCGGATTTGCCGGATGCCGAGCGAGCGCCGCCGTGACGGATCCGAAAAGGACGAGGCTCCCGCTTCCTGGCCGTGCACGTCGATAACCCCCCATAAACCGGGCGATTCCCGGCGACCTGCGCGACCTGTGCCATATCCCGGCGCCGCGGTGAAGCGACCCTCACGCCTCTCGAAAGGCGCGCCATCCTTTCGCCCGCAGCGCGCAGGCGGGGCAGCCGCCGCAGCCATGGCCCCATTCGTGCCGGGTCTCCGCGTCGCCGGCGTAGCAGCTGTGGCTGAGGTCGCGGACGATCCCGACCAGCGCCTCGCCGCCGAGCGCGTCCGCCAGCGCCCAGGTCGCGGCCTTGTCGATCCACATCAGCGGGGTGTGCACGGCGAAGTTCGACTCCATGCCGAGGTTGAGCGCCGCCGCCATTGCCTTGATCGTCTCGTCGCGGCAGTCGGGATAGCCCGAATAATCGGTCTCGCAGACTCCGGCGACGATGTGGCGGGCGCCGCGGCGCCAGGCCAGAGCGGCGGCGAAGGCGAGGAAGATCAGGTTGCGTCCGGGTACGAATGTGTTGGGGAGGCCGCTCTCGCCGACCTCAAAGGCGATGTCGCGGGTCAGGGCGGTGTCGCTCAATTGCCCGAGCGCGGGGAGGTCGAGGAGATGGTCTTCGCCGAGCCGCTCCGCCCAATCGGGAAAGCCGGTTCGCAGGGCTGAGAGGATTGCAGGCCGCGCCTCGAGCTCGACCCGGTGGCGCTGCCCATAGTCGAAGCCGATTGTCTCGACCCGGGCGAACCGCTCCAGCGCCCAGGCGAGGCAGGTGGTGGAATCCTGGCCGCCCGAGAACAGGACCAGCGCCGTCTCCGCGGCGTCGCTCACCTTATGCCCAGCTGCTTGTGGGTCTGCAGCGTCAGCCGCCATTGCGGGTGGGCGAGGCAATATTCGACCGCCTGGCGGGTCGTCGTCGGGTCCGGCCCGTCGAGCGGCTGGAGCAGGAAATGGTCGAAGGCGAGGCCTTCATAGTCGGCCGGGTCGACGCCCTCCTGCGGATAGACCAGCTTGAGCTCGTCGCCCGAGGTGATGGCGAGCGCGGTCCCGGCCTTGGGGCTGACGCAGAGCCAGTCGAGCCCCGGCGGCGGCTTCAGGGTGCCGTTGGTCTCGACCGCGATTTCGAAGCCGCGCCCGCGCAAAGCCGCGACCAGCGCCTCGTCGACCTGGAGCAGGGGTTCGCCGCCGGTCAGCACCGCCAGCGGCCGGCCGGCGGCGCCTTCCGGCCATGCCGCCTGCACGGCATCCGCGAGCGCCTCCGCATCGGCGAACCTGCCGCCGCCGGGGCCGTCCGTGCCGACGAAATCGGTGTCGCAGAAGGTGCAGTCGGCCGTCGCGCGGTCCTGCTCACGCCCGGACCACAGGTTGCACCCGGCGAAGCGGCAGAAGACCGCCGCCCTGCCGGCATTCCGGCCTTCGCCCTGCAGGGTGTAGAAAATCTCTTTCACCGCATAAGCCATCGCGTCCATCTAGGCGCTGAGGAGCGGGGATGCGAGAGCGTCCGCCGCCTCACGGAGAACGATATGCGCAACCTTGCCCTTGCCGCCGCGCTGCTCGCGGCCTCGACCGGCCTGCCGGCGCAGACGCCGCCGGCTCCCGCGGCCGCCGCGGCGCCTTCCGCCGCCGACCAGAGGCTGCGGCGGCTCTACACCGAGGAGTGGCGCTGGCGGCTCAATGAGCAGGCGCGGGTGCCGGGGCCGGAGGGCGGCGCCTTTCCGGCCGACCGCCTGCCGCGGGTGGACGCGGCGTCGCAGCGCGCCAGGCTCGCTTACTGGGAGCGCGTCCTCGCCGAGCTGGGCCGGATCCCGCTCGCCGCGCTGTCGGCGGAGGAGAGGGTCAACGCCCAGATCTTCCGCACCGTCATCGAGGAGAATGCGAACGAGATCCGCTTCCGCACCTATGAGGCGCCGTTCAACGCCGACAGCTTCTTCTGGGGCGAGCTCGCGCCTTATTCGACGCTGCAGAGCGCCGAGGACTATCGCCGCTATATCGGCCGGCTGCGTGACGTGCCGCGCTATTTCCGCGAGAATATCGTCAACATGCGCGCCGGTCTCGCCCGCGGCTTCAGCGTGCCGCGCGTCTCGCTCGAGGGGCGCGACCGAACGCTGGAGCCCTATCTCGCCGAGGGCGAGGCCAACCCGCTCTGGGCCCCGTTCGCGCGCATGCCCGCCTCGATGCCGGCCGCCGAGCAGGAGCGGCTCCGCGAGGCCGCCCGCGCCGCGATCCGGGAGGCGGTCGTCCCCGCCTATCGCGAGCTGCTCGCCATGTTCCGCGGCGAATATCTGCCCCGCACCCGCAATAGTCTCGCCGCCACCGCCATGCCGGACGGCCGCGCTTATTATCAGGCGATGATCCGGACCTATACGACGCTCGACCTGACCCCCGAGCAGATCCACGCCATCGGCCTCGGCGAAGTCGCCCGCATCCGCGCCGAGATGGAGACGACGATGCGGCGCGCGAACTTCGCCGGCACCTTGCCCGAGTTCATCCATTTCCTGCGCACCGATCCGCAATTCTATGCCCGCACCCCGCGCGAGCTGCTCGCTTTCGCTTCCTATGTGGTGAAGCGGGCGGACGGCGCGCTCGGCGAGACCTTCGGGACTTTGCCGCGCTACCGCCACGGCATCGTGCCGGTGCCGGACTCGATCGCGCCCATCTACACGGCCGGCCGCGGCGGCCTCGAAAACTGCCTGTTCAACACCTGGAACCTGCCCCAGCGCCCGCTCTACGCCATCCCCGCGCTGGCGCTGCACGAATGCACGCCCGGCCACAGCTTCCAGGCCGCGCTCGCGCTGGAGGCGCCCGAGCGGCCGGACTTCCGCCGCGACCTCTATTTCTCCGGCTATGGCGAGGGCTGGGGCCTCTATGTCGAATGGCTCGGCACGCAGATGGGCATTTACGAGACGCCCTATGAGGATTTCGGCCGTCTCACCTACGAGATGTGGCGCGCCGCCCGGCTGGTCATCGACACCGGCATCCACGCCTTCGGCTGGGACCGCGCGCGCGCCCTCGCCTATCTGCGCGACAACACGGCGCTGTCCGAGCACGAGGTCACCACCGAGGTCGACCGCTACATCTCCTGGCCCGGCCAGGCGCTCGCCTACAAGCTCGGCGAGCTCCAGATCCGCCGCCACCGCGCCGAGGCCGAGGCCGCTCTGGGCGAGCATTTCGACCAGCGCCGTTTCCACGACGCCATCCTCGCTCTCGGCTCGGTGCCGCTGCCGGTGCTCGAGGACCGGATGCGCCGCTTCATCGAGGAGGAGCGCGCCCGGATCGCGCGCGGGAGCTGAGTTGACGGGGGGGCGCGGCGCGATCAGCCCTGGTGCAGGACGCGGAGCCGCAGGGCGCCACAAGCGGTGCGAGACACGTCATCCCGGCGAAGGCCGGGATCCCAGGGGGTGAAGGGCGCCTGCGCCTGTGCAGTTCGCCCTCCATTGACGGCAGCGCTTTCTGGTCCCGAGATCCCGGCCTCCGCCGGGATGACGCCTGGGACAGCCTTCAATCGCGGACCCGCACCGTCAGATCGCTCGGCAAGGTCGGCTCCGACAGAATCCGCTCCATCGCCCGCCAGCGCGTGGCCTGGTCCGGCCCCTGCGCTTCGACATAAGCGGCCACCATGTCGCGTCCGAGGCCGTAATTGATGACGTAGGAGCGATACTGCTCGGTGAAGGCGATCGACTGCTCGGCGCGGGCGGGGGAGACGAGCTGGTAGAGCTGGGTCAGCCGCACCGCCTCGGCGCGGCTGATCCGGCCTTCGAGCAAATCCCGGGCGATGGTGAAGCGGGCCCCGGCGAGCTCCTGCAGCGCTTCCTGCAGCTCCAGGTAGCGCGCCGCGTCCGCCGCCGGCAGGCCGGCAAGCGGGTAGAGCGTCGCCGTCTCGAAGGCGAGCCGCTCGCCGCCGGGGAAAGCGAGCTCGTAGCCGTAATTGGCCGACCCCTCGGCGATCAGCGACTGCGGCGAATAGAGGGGATAGAGCGAATATTCGATCCAGCCGCGGCCGCGGGCGAGATCGCGCTCGAGCAGCATGTTGTGGACGTGGTGACCGGGATAGCCTTCGTGGCAGCCGAGATCGACGGCGCGGCTGATCCGCACCGGCAAATCGGTATTGATCTGGATCAGGCTGCGATAATTGCCCTGATACCAATTATAGCCCGACCAGCTGCGCCCGGTGACGAATTCGAGCGTGAACTGCTCCTCCGCCGGCAGCGCGATATGCTCCAGCGTCCGTCGCCGGCACTCGGCGATCGCGGCGCGCATCACCGCGTCGAGCCGGTCGCGCGGGATGGTGAAGCGGCTCTGGAAGGCATCGACCCGCTCGGCCAGCGTGCCCGGCCCCGGCACCAGCGCCTCGATCCGGGCCAGGACCGGATCGTAACGGGAGAGCGGCGCCGTCTCCACGTCGACGCCGAACAGGCCGCGCGCCTCGTCGGCAAAGCTCAGCCGTTCGCCGCGCATCATCCGCATCCGGGTCTGCGCCGCGACGAGCTGGGCGTGGAGGAAGCGCGCGCGTCGATAGTCGAGCGAGCCTTCGCGCATCCGCGACATCGCCATGGTTAGGTTGCCCGCAATCCCGGCGACGCGGACGTCGAGCTGGTCGAGCGTCGTCGTGGCGGCCTCGGCCCGCGCGCGCTCCCGCCATTCGGGCGGGCCGTAATAAGCGTCGACATAGCCCTCCTCCTTCTCGCCGAGAGCGAGCTGGAGCTGGACATATTGGCGCGCGATCCGGTCCAGATCCTCGGTCCGGTGGCGGGCGATGGTGGCGCAGCCGCCGAGCAGCAAAGCGGCGGCGATCAGGCTCGGCAGAATCCTCATTTCATCTCCTCGCAGGCACTGACGTCGCCGTCCCGCTCGATCTCGGCGCGCTGCCGTTCCTCCTCAGCCGCCTGTTCCGGATGGGCGGGGGCGAACCGCAGGATCAGGAAGCCGGCCACCGCCGAGGCGAACGAGCCGAGCAATATCCCGATCTTCGCCTCCTCGACCAGCGCCGGCCGATCCGGAAAGGCGAGGGCGCCGATGAACAGGCTCATCGTGAAGCCGATGCCGCAGAGCGTCGCGACGCCGTAGACCTGGACCCAGGTCGCGCCGCGCAGCTTCGAGGCGATTCCGAACCGGACGGACAGCCACACCGCGCCGAATATGCCGACCTGCTTGCCGGCGAACAGCCCTGCCGCGATGCCCAGAGGCAAGGGGGCGAGCAGATCGCTTATGCTGACGCCGTCCAGCGACACGCCGGCATTGGCGAAGCCGAACAAGGGCACGATCAGGAAGGCGACCCATGGCGCGATCGCATGCTCGAGCCGGTGGAGCGGCGATTCGGCCGCGTCCGGTCGGCCGGGCGTCCGGACGATCGGGATCATCATCGCCGCGAGCACGCCCGCGATCGTCGCGTGGACGCCCGAGAGCAAGACCGCATACCAGAGCGCCGCCGCTGCGATCAGGTAGAGCGGGAGCGCCCTGACGCCGCGCCTGTTGAGGACGTACATCAGGATCAGGATCGCCGCCGCGGCGCCGAGCGCGAGCATGTCCAGGCTCTCGGTGTAGGCGAGGGCGATGATCGCGACCGCGCCCATGTCGTCGAGAATCGCGACCGTCGTCAGGAACAGCTTGAGAGAGGTCGGCGCCCGGCTGCCGAGCAGAGCGAGGACCCCGATCGCGAAGGCGATGTCGGTCGCCGCCGGGATCGCCCAGCCGCGGCCGAGCCCGGGGGCGCCGGCGGTGAGCGCGACATAGATCGAGGCGGGGACGATCATCCCGACCGCCGCGGCGATGGCCGGCAGCCGGCGCTGGTTCCAGCTGGCCAGCCGCCCGTCGACGAGCTCGCGCTTGATCTCGAGTCCGACGAGCAGGAAGAACACAGCCATCAGCGCGTCGTTGATCCAGAGATGGACGCTCATCGGCCCGATCGCGGGCGTCAGCACCGGGCCGGTCTCGGCATGGAGGAGCTCGCGATAGAGAGGGCCGAGCGGGCTGTTGGCGAGCATGAGCGCCGCCGCGGCCGCGGCGATCAGCACGATGCCGCCCGCCGCCTCGCTGTCGAGGAAGGCCCGCAGGGCGGAACGGCGGCGGCCCGGGCGCTCGATCGTCATCCTGCCGTGCGTTAGAGCATCGTCGCCGCAACGGGAATCGTCATTGCGAGCGTGAGCGAAGCAATCCAGTCTGCACCGGCTTACGCGGAGGAGCCGCATGAAGCAGCCGGCCGTCTACATCATGGCCAGCAGGCGCAACGGCACGGTCTACACCGGGGTCACGCCGAACCTCGTGCAGCGCGCCTGGCAGCACCGCAACCTGCGCAAGGGCTTTGCGGGCAAGTATCGATGCGGGATGCTCGTCTGGTATGAGGTGCACGAAGAGATGCGGAGCGCGATCGCACGCGAAAAGCAGCTCAAGGGCGGGTCGAGGAAGAAGAAGCTCGCGCTGATCGAGGCGATGAACCCGGAATGGACTGACCTGTTCGAGAGCATCTGCTGATCGCGCGCGCTATCCGTCATTGCGAGCGCAGCTTCGTCGCTGCGCTCCTCGCAAGGACGTGACGTGGAGGACCGCCGCCTCCCCGTCATTGCGAGCGAAGCGAAGCAATCCAGCGGGCGGCGGGGCAGGCGCGAGGGCTGTCTGGATGCTTCGTCGCTGCCGCTCCTCGCAATGACGGACTGGCGAGGAGCGCCGCCCCCCGTCATTGCGAGCGAAGCGAAGCAATCCAGTCGCCGGCGGAGGAAGGGTCAAACGTCGCTGGATTGCTTCGTCGCTGCGCTCCTCGCAATGACGAGTCGCGCCCCGCTCCTCGCAATGACCGCTCAGGCGCCGTCCAAAAACTTTTTTCATCCGTTTCGGACCGGCATCTTCCAATGTTGGAACCTGTATGGTTTATACTCTTGAATGAGACACGAACCGATTCGCTCGCCCGAGACCGCCGCCGATGCTGAGGCATCTCCCGCCCATCGGGCTGTCGCCGCACCGGACGATCCGGGCGCGGCGGAGGCTCCGAACGATCCGAGCTTCGCCACCGCGGCGGAGGAGGACGCCTTCTGGTCCGGAGTGACCGCGGGCGCGCGCATGGTCGGCCGCGACCTGCCGGCCATTCCGGTTCGCGGCGCCGGCGCGCCGATCGTCCCGCGGGCGCCGGACGAAGGCTTCGCCGAGGCCGTCGAGGTCCGCGCCGGCGGCCGTCCGCCCGAAGGCCGGGTGCGCCGCCACGACGGCTGGACGCCGGCGAGGATGATCCACTTCCTCGAGATCCTCGCCGCCACCGGCTGCGTCGCCGATGCCTGCAAGGCGGTCGGGATGAGCGTCAGCGCGGCCTATGCGCTGCGCGACCGGCGGGAGGGCCGCGCCTGGGGCGTCGCCTGGCAGGCGGTGCTGCAGCAGCGGGCGCGGCACCGGCTGTCCGACGAGAATATGGGCCGCGCGATGAACGGCTGCGTCGAGCAGATCGTCAAGGACGGGGTGGTCGTCGCCGAGCGCCGCCGCCACGACAACCGCCTGTCCATGGCCGTGCTGACCCGCCTCGACCGGCTCGCCGAGCGCGCCGACAGCGACGAGACGAAGCTGCTCCGCGCCGTCTCCGAGGACATCGAGGATCTCTACGACGTGCTCGACTCCGGCGGCGACGCCGACGCCTTCATCGAGGCCCGCCGCCCGCAGCCGCCCGCGCCGCGGCGCATGAGCGCGAGCAGCCCCTATGACGGTCTCGACGCGATCGATCTCGCGGCGCGCATCGCGGGCGTCGACGGCTGGAGCCATTGCTGTCCCGAAGAGGTGCCGATCGGCGACCTCGACCCGCGGCGGCGCGAGCTGTGGGACACCGAGGGTTGGATCCGCGCCGAGCGAAGCCATTATCGCGAATGGCTCGACTTCATGGCCCGCGCGGGGCGGCTGCCCTCCGACGGCTGCGCCGCCGCATTCGAGGAGCTGCGCGAGAGCTTTTACGAGGCGAGGGAGGCAGCCGAAATCGAGCTCGGCGACGAAGCCGATGAGGAGGACGTGGCGGCTCGCGCGGCTGAGATCTACCTCGCGGGCCTCGACGACGCGGAAGTGGAAGGAGTCGAATGGCAAGCTTCCACTTCTTCCACTTCGCCCCCGGAGGAAGACGACCTCTGATGCCGCGCCGCTTCAAATCGCGGCCCGGCTCCGCTAAAGGCCCGGCCTTCCCCTGCGCCAGGACCAGCCCTTGACCCTCTACGCCCGCTTTGCCGCGCATCTCGACGCCGTGCTCGACGCCCTCGAGGGCGAAGGCGCGCTCGCGCCCGGCCTCGCCCGAGGCGCGGTCGCGGTCGAGCCGCCGCGCGATCCCGCCCACGGCGATCTCGCCACCAACGCGGCGATGGTGCTCGCCAAACCCGCCGGCACCAATCCGCGCGCGCTCGCCGCCCTGATCGCGCCGAAGCTCGAGGCGCTGGCCGAGGTGGAAAGCGCCGAGGTCGCCGGCCCCGGCTTCATCAACCTCCGCCTCGCGCCGCGTCTGTGGGAGGAAGAGCTGCGCACGATCCTCTCGGAAGGCGCCGGATACGGGCGGCTCGAAATCGGCAGCGGCACACGCGTCAACGTCGAATATGTCTCGGCCAACCCGACCGGGCCGATGCACATGGGCCATTGCCGCGGCGCGGTGGTGGGGGATGCGCTCGCCAGCCTGCTCGAACATGCCGGCTTCGCGGTGACCCGCGAATATTATGTCAACGACGCCGGCGGCCAGGTCGACGTCCTCGCCCGGTCCGCGCACCTCCGCTACCGCGAGGCGCTCGGCGAGGCGATCGGCGAGATCCCGGAAGGCCTCTATCCCGGCGACTATCTGAAGCCGGTGGGCGCGCGCCTCGCCGCGGAACATGGCGGCCGCTACGTCGCCGCGCCCGAGGAGGAGTGGCTGCCGCTTTTCCGCCGCACCGCGGTCGCGGCGATGATGGAGATGATCCGGGCCGACCTCGCTCTGCTCGGCATCCAACACGACATATTCGCGTCCGAGGCCGAGGTGCAGGCGGCGGGCAAGCCGGACGCCGCTTTGGAGGCGCTGCGGGCGAAGGGGCTGATCTACCAGGGCGCGCTGGAGCGGCCCAAGAGCCTCGATCCGCACGACGAGTGGGAACCGGTCGATCTGACCCTGTTCAAGTCGACCGCGTTCGGCGACGACCAGGACCGGCCGGTCAAGAAGTCCGACGGCAGCTGGACCTATTTCGGCGCGGACATGGCCTATCATTTCCAGAAGGCGGAAAGCGCGGACCAGCTGATCGACATCTGGGGCGCCGACCATGCCGGGACGGTGAAGCGCATCAGGGCGGCGGTGCAGGCGCTGACCGACGGGAAGAAGCCGTTCGATATCAAGATCGTCCAGATGGTGCGGCTGCTCCGCGCCGGCGAGCCGGTCAAGATGTCCAAGCGGGCCGGCAATTTCGTCACCTTGGCCGACGTCGTCCAGGAGGTCGGCAAAGACGTGGTCCGCTTCACCATGCTGACCCGCAAGTCGGATGCGCAGATGGACTTCGATTTCGCCAAGGTGGTCGAGGCGTCGAAGGACAATCCGGTCTTCTACGTCCAATATGCCCATGCCCGCATCCGCTCGCTCCATCGCCGGGCGAAGGAGGAGGGGATCGACGTCGAGGGCGGGCCCGCGGCGGCCGATCTGTCGCTGCTCGATCGGGACGAACTGGCGCTGGTCCGGCTCGCCGCCCAGTTCCCGCGCATCGTCGAGGGCGCGGCGCTGGCCCACGAGCCGCACCGGATCGCTTTCTACCTCTACGATCTCGCCGCCGCGTTCCACCAATATTGGAACCAGGGTAACGACGATCCTTCGAGGCGTTTCCTCGTGGCACAGAATCCCGCGCTCAGCCGCGCGCGTATGGCATTGGCGGACGGGATCGGGCAGATTGTCGCGAACGGCCTCTCGATCATGGGCGTCGAGCCGGCCGAGGAGATGCTGTGAGATGACCGACGCGCGCACCCCCACCGCCGACGACGGCGATCGCCTCCCCTGGCTCGAAGCGGTGGACGAGGACGATGGCGGCGGCGGCGGGCCGTCGGCCTTGAAGCTGATCGCCGCGGTGGTGATCGGCCTGGTCGTGATCGGGCTGGTGGTCGCCGGCCTGTTCTGGCTGGGCAACAGGGACGGCGGCGGCGAGGGCGACGCCGAGCTGATCGAGGCGCCGGACGGCCCCTATCGCGTCGCGCCCGGCAATCCCGGCGGCATGCAGGCGGAAGGCGAAGGCGGCACCGCCCACGCCGCCAGCGAAGGCCAGGAGCCGCAGGGCAATCTTTCGATGCGCGTCCCCGAGCGCCCCGTCGCGCCCGGCGCGCAGGGTCAGCAGCAGGGCCAGCAGCAGGGCCAGCAGCAGGGCCAGCCCAAGGCCGCTCCGGCCCAGCCCCAGCAGCCCGGCCAGACGCAGCGTCCCGCCGCGCCGCCGTCGCCGTCGCCGGCCGCTTCCGGCCCGACCATCCAGCTCGGCGCCTTTTCGAGCCAGGCCGGCGCGAACCAGGCCTGGTCGGCGCTCGCCGGCCGCTTCCGCTACCTCGCGCCGCTCAGCCACAATGTGGTCGCCGCGCAGGTCGGCGGCCGGACGCTCTACCGCTTGCGCGCTTCCGGCCCCGATGCCGCCGGCATCTGCCGCCGGCTCGAAGTGGCAGGGGAGCAGTGCGCCGTCGTGCAGTGACGCTGCCGGCGATCTTCGGCCTTTCCGGGCCCGCTCTCGGCGACGGGGAGCGGGCCTTTTTTCGTTCCGCGGACCCCGCCGGCTACATCCTCTTCGCCCGCAACTGCGCCGATCCCGGGCAGCTCCGCGCCCTGACGGACTCGCTGCGCGACCTCGCCGGCCGCGACCTTGCGATCCTGATCGACCAGGAAGGCGGCCGCGTCGCCCGGCTGAAGCCGCCGCACTGGCCGCTCTTCCCGTCCGCTTCGGCCTTCGCCCGGCTTTACCGGATGGCGCCGATGAGCGCGATCGAGGCGGCCCGCGCCAATGCCGAGGCGATGGGCCTGCTGCTGCGCGAAGCCGGGGTGACGATGAACTGCGCCCCGGTCCTCGACCTGCGCCACGAGGGCGCGCACGACATCGTCGGGGACCGTTCGTTCGGCTCGGATCCGATGCAGGTCGCCGCGCTCGGCCGGGCAACGCTCGACGGCCTCGCAGCCGCCGGAGTCGCCGGTTGCGTCAAGCACATGCCCGGCCACGGCCGCGCCGGCGTCGACAGCCACAAGGAACGTCCCGTCATCGCCGCCGGCCGGGACGCTCTGGAGGCGGACTTCGCGCCGTTCCGCAGCCTTCGCTCTGCCCCCGCCGCGATGGTCGCGCACATCGTCTACGACGCCCTCCACCCGGATCGCCCGGCAAGCCAGTCCCCCGCAATCATCGACATCGTCCGCGAAGAGATCGGCTTTGCGGGCCTGCTCCTCTCGGACGACATCGTCATGGGCGCGCTCGCGGGAAGCCCTGCCGAACGTGCCCGGGGAGTCGTCGCCGCGGGCTGCGACCTGGCTTTGCATTGCTCGGGCGCGCTTGCGGAGATGGAGGAGATCGCCGCGGCGCTGCCGCCGCTCGGCGAGGCGGGGAGGGAGCGGCTGGAGCGGACGCTGCTCCCGCCGCCGGCGTCCTCGGCGGGCGACTGGCAGAAGCTGGCGGCCAAGCGCGATGCTTTGCTCGCTTATGCCGGAGAGGGGGGTGACGGACTGAGGCCGGTCCGGGACTCAGCCCGCCATGAGCTCAAATGACGGCGCGGCGGTTGAGATCGTGACCCAGCGCCAGCAGCAGCACGCCGACGATGGAGTAGAGGATTTCCTCGCCGCCATGGTGGAGGGTCAGCGATCCCGCCATCATGCCGAGGCCGAGGCTGCCGATCGCCGCCGGCATCATGAAGCCGTGCTCGAGCACGCCGCGGCCGAGGCCGAAGAGGCCGAGGACGAGCGCGACCGCCAGC
The DNA here is from genome assembly GCA_036386495.1 of Allosphingosinicella sp. Classification (GTDB taxonomy): domain Bacteria; phylum Pseudomonadota; class Alphaproteobacteria; order Sphingomonadales; family Sphingomonadaceae; genus Allosphingosinicella. Next base: position 48,611 of record DASVVP010000052.1, on the reverse strand, counting down.
CCGATTTCGTGGATCCTGGGATCGACCAGCCCGCCGGCGGAGGCGAGGATGCCGACCAGCACCGCGCTGGCGACGCAATGGACGAGGCAGAGGCCCGAGACGGCAATGGCCGCCCGGTCGATCACCCCGCTCCTGACATCGTTCGCCAGCATCCGCTGCATCGCTCCTGTTGCACGTCCTATAGTCTCGCAAGAGTGAAGATACAACATATCATCCGCAAAAAGGTTTCGTTGGCAAAAGCGCGCCGCGCGGCCATAGCGCGCGGCGATGCTGAACCGCCCGTCGCAGGCGTCTCCCCGCCCTGCCCAAATCTCCTGGTGGCTGCTCGCCGTCGCCGCCCTCGTCTTCGCCATGATCGTGGTCGGCGGCATCACCCGCCTGACCGAATCGGGCCTGTCCATCGTCCGCTGGGACGTCGTTACCGGCACGCTGCCGCCCATCGGCGAGGAGCAGTGGCAGGCGGAGTTCGACGCCTATCGCGAGACTCCGCAATATCGCCAGGTCAATCGCGGCATGGATCTGGACGATTTCAAGTCGATCTATTTCTGGGAATATGTCCACCGCCTGCTCGGGCGGCTGATCGGCTTCGCCTTTGCCATTCCTTTGCTCTGGTTCTGGTGGCGCCGCGCGATCCCGAAGGGGCAGGGATGGAAGCTCGGCGGCCTGCTCGCACTGGGCGGGCTGCAGGGTGCGATCGGCTGGTGGATGGTCGCCTCCGGCCTGGTCGACCGGCCGGAGGTCAGCCATATCCGCCTCGCCGTCCACCTGCTGGCCGCGCTCGCCATTTTTGGATCGCTGCTGTGGGTCGCGCTCGACATGGACCGGCTGGCGCGCGACCCTGCCGCGCCGCGGACGCGGGCGCCGACGCTCGCGCTCTGGGCGCTGTCGCTGCTGTTCCTCCAGTTCCTGTTCGGCGCCTATGTAGCGGGTCTCGAGGCCGGCTATGCCTTCAATACCTGGCCCCGCATGGGCGAGGACTGGTTCCCGGCCGAGGCCCCGATGCTCTCGCCCTTCCTCGCCAATTTCGCGGACAATCCGGTGGTGGTGCAGTTCGTCCACCGCTGGCTCGCTTTCGCGGTGGCGGGGGTCGCGATCGCACTGGCGCTGGCGGCTTGGCGGGTGCGTCTGCGCGGGACGGGGGCGGCCTTGCTCGCGGCGGTGCTGATCCAGATTCTCCTGGGCATCCTCACCATCCTCTCGGGCGTCGAGATCCGGATCGCCGTCGCCCACCAGGCGATGGCGGCGATGCTGCTCGGCGCCACGGTCTTCGCCGCGCACCGTCTCGGCGAGGGTCGAGCCGAGGGGTAGGAGCATGAGCGCGATCGTCACCGTCTACGCCACCTTCGCCGACGACGAGGAGGCACGCCGGATCGGCAGGACTTGCGTCGAGGAACGCCTCGCCGCCTGCGCCAATGTGCTGGGGCCGGTCCACTCCATCTACCGTTGGCAAGGCAGGATCGAGGAAGCGGGCGAGGCTGCAGCGCTGTTCAAGACGACCGCAGAAGGCGCATCGAAGCTGCTGGCCCGCATCGCCGAACTCCACAGCTATGACGTCCCCGCGGCGGTGGTGTGGCCCATCGCCGATGCGCTGGGCACCTATCGGACTTGGGTCGATGAGTGCGTCGCCGGTGCCGGCGAGTCGGGCGTGAGCTGATGGTGGGCAGGCTCTTCGGGATGATCGCTGCGGTCGCGGGCGCCGCATCCCCCGTGTCCGCCAATGTCCGCCCCATCTGTCCGGCGGAACCCTCGATGGCGGCCGCAGCCGGCCTATCGCGCCCCATGACATTGCCGCGGACGCGTCGGGCTGCGGGGACGCGCGTCACCATCAAGTTTTCGCCGCCCGTCGGCGAGACGCTTCGTTACCGCCTGCGCAGCATATCGGGCGACCTCGGCCGTCCCCGCATCACCGAGGTCGACTTCTCGCTCCGCTTCGAGCGAGCACCCGACGGTTATCGGATGACGATCGCGCGGGCCGCCAACGACGCGCAGCGTGCAGCCGGTCCAGCCGCGGCGGTGGCATTTGTCCAGCGCCCGATGGTCTTCCGGCTCGATGCCAGTGGACGGGTCGCCGGGATGGAGGAGGAAGAAGCCTTTTGGGCCGCGTTCGCGGCCGTCCCGCACGGGCCGGCGGAACAGACGGAGCTCGACGCCTCGGGTCTCCGAGACCTTCTGGCATCGCTGCGCGCGGTGCGCGACGATCCAACCGAGGAGCGCATACCCACGCTCGCCGCGCTTGCCGGGCCGGTGCTGAGGCATGCGGGTGCGACGTTCGTTTCGGGAGACGCGCAACCTGGTCTCCAGACGGTCCCGACGATGTTCGGCAGCTCATTGGAGCACGTCTCCCGCTATGCCACGCGGGTTGCCCAGAGGCATCTGTTCGTCGCCGTGGAATCCTCACCCCCAGCGCTGCAGCTGGAGCCACTGCTTCAATCGTCCTTCCCGGCCGAACGCGGTGCGGATCTCGGCGTGCTGGCCTCGTCGCATCGTTACGAGGCCGAGGTTTCGCTGGCGACGGGACTGGTCCGTCGCGCCTTCACCGAAGTCAGGGCCGACGTCGATTGGGACAGCCGCTGTTCGCGGCTGTTCGACTCGCACGAAGTAACTCTAATCGGTCGGCACGTTTCTCGGCGGTAATATGATACCTCACGCGAATCCCGCGAATTCGTTGACATTTTCCGCTTTCGCTGCCATTTGGCCGCTCGCAGCGCCGCGCCTTCGGGTCGCGGCGCGGTTCATTTCACAAGAGGTCCGGGCCATGAAGGCGCTGATGAAGACCACCAAGTCGGCCAAGCCGGCCGAGGTGGAGAAGAAATGGCATCTGATCGATGCCGACGGGCTGGTGGTCGGGCGTCTCGCCACGATCGTCGCCAACCTGCTGCGCGGCAAGCACAAGCCGAGCTACACGCCCCATGTCGATTGCGGCGACCATGTCGTCATCGTCAACGCCGGCAAGGTGCGCTTCACCGGCAAGAAGCTGGCCGACAAGGTCTATTACAAGCACACCGGCTATGCCGGCGGCATCAAGTCGGTCACTGCCGGCAAGGTGCTCGAGGGCCGCTTCCCGGAGCGTGTGCTCGAAAAGGCCGTCGAGCGGATGATCCCGCGCGGGCCGCTCGGCCGCGACCAGATGCGCAACCTCCACCTCTATGCCGGCACCGAGCATCCGCATGCCGGCCAGAGCCCTCAGCAACTCGACGTCGCGGGCATGAACCGCAAGAACAAGGTGGGTGCCTGATGTCAGACAACCGTCAATCGCTTTCCGATCTCGCCAACCTCACCGGCGCGCCGGTCGAGCCGCCGGCGCCGGCTCGGGCCGAAGCCGCTGGCGAGGAAGCCGCTGCCGCCGAAGCGCCTGCCATCGACGAGCGCCCCGGCGCCGCGACCCAGGGCCCGCAGATCCAGGCCGTGCTTCGCGAGCAGCAGCTCGACAAGCAGGGCCGCGCCTACGCCACCGGCCGCCGCAAGGACGCGGTCGCGCGGGTGTGGTTGAAGCCCGGCACCGGCCAGATCGTCGTCAACGGCCGCGACCAGAACGTCTATTTCGCCCGGCCGACCTTGCGCCTGATCATCAACCAGGTGTTCGACATCACCGAGCGCCGCGGCCAGTATGACGTGATCGCGAGCGTCAAGGGCGGCGGCCTCTCCGGGCAGGCCGGCGCGGTGCGCCACGGCATCTCGACGGCGCTGACGCGCTACGAGCCGTCGCTTCGGACCACGGTCAAGCAGGCCGGCTTCCTGACCCGCGACCCGCGCGTCGTCGAGCGCAAGAAGTACGGCCGCGCCAAGGCCCGCCGCAGCTTCCAGTTCTCGAAGCGCTAAGGCTGCCCCGAGCGGAGTTTGCGAGAGAGGGCGGTCCTTCGGGGCCGCCCTTTTTCGTCTCAGATCCGCTCGCGGTTGAGCCTCCACCAGAAAGCGACTCCGCCGACCAGTCCGCAGCCGCCGAACAGGCCTGCGACCGGGCCCACGGCGCCCATCCAACCCCACGCCCAGGCGATGATCGTGATCGGGAGGGCTCCGCAAGCGAAGCCCAGCGCCGCCGCGGATGCTGCGCCGAGATCGAACCGGCGCTTCAGCAGCAACCAGGCCGGGAGCCAGATGAGGAGAACGTGCGCGACCGCGATCGGCGCGCCATAGATGAGGACGAAGACGAGGACGAAGGGGAAGAGCAGAATGCCGCCGCCGGTGAGCCCGATGAGCAGGCCGAAGACGATGAGCGGGGCGAAGACGGCCCAGACGCAGGCCGCGCCGATTTCCATGCCGTCGTCGTTCATGCCGCGAGCTCCCGGGCTGCGCCGGGCATCTTCGCCGCCGCAGGCGGGCGGCCGACAATCTCCGCCAGGGCGTGTTCCAGGTCCGGATAGTCGAAGCGGAAGCCGGCCGCCTGCGCCTTGGCCGGGAGGACGCGCTGCCCGCCGAGAAGGAGCTCGTCGGCGAAGTCGCCCAGCGCGAGACGGAGCGGCGCCGCCGGGACGGGAAGGATGGCCGGCCTGCCCAGCGCGCCGCCCAGCGCATGGACGAAGTCGGCGTTGGTGACCGGCTCCGGCGCGGTGCCGTTGAGCGGCCCTGTCAGGGACGGATCGGCGATGGCGCGGACGATCAGGCGGACGAGGTCGTCGCGGTGGATCCAGCTCATCCACTGGCGGCCGTCCCCGAAGCGGCCGCCGAGGCCGAACTCGAACGGCGCCAGCATCCGGCTCAGCACCCCGCCCTCGCGGCCCAGGACGAGGCCGGTGCGCAGCAGCACCAGCCGCACGCCGCGCCCGGCGGCGAGCTGCGCGGAATATTCCCAGGCGCTGCAGACGCGGTGGCTGAAGCAGTCGCGGAAATCGCCGCCCTCGCTCAGGCGCTCGTCGCCGCGCAGCCCGTACCAGCCGATCGCGCTGCCGCTGACCATCACTTTCGGCTTGATCTCGAGGCGCTCGATCAGCCGGCCGAGGGCCCAGGTGACCCCGAGGCGGCTCTCGACGATCCGGCGGCGCTTGGCCTTGGTCCAGAGGCCGTTGCCGATCGGCTCGCCGGCGAGGTTGACGATCGCGTCGATGCGCGCGGTGGACGGAATCTGGGCGAGGTCCGTGACGATCCGGAGCGGCGCGGGCAAAGCGGCAGCGCTTTCGCGGCGGCGGGTCAGGACTGTGACGTCGTGCCCGGCGGCGGCAAGCGCGGCGACGAGGCGCCCGCCGATGAAGCCGGTGCCGCCCGTGACCAGCACCGCGCTTCCGGGCTGCAGCCCGGCGGCGAGTCGCGCGGGCCGGGAATCGGCGAGGCGCCCGGTGCGGGCGGCGGCGGCGAGGTCGCGCGCTCCCGCGAGCGCGGTGCCGAGCGCTGCCGCTGCGCAAAGCCAGCTCCAGAGACCGTAATAGGTGGAGTCGAGACCGGTCGGCGTCGCGGCCCAGCTCAGTAGGACGGGTGCCAGCAGCGTGAGGATCGCGCCGTAATTGAGCGTCAGCAAAGTGTGGTTGACGCGCTCGCTGGCGGGGAGCCGGCGGGTGCGGTCCTCCTCGACGAAGTCCCAGAGCGTGATGACCAGCTCGACCGCCAGCAGCGCGGTCAGCGCCGAGGCCAGGGCGCCGTGCGGCTCCCCCCAGCCGAGGGTCGCGAACATGACGGCGTAGAGCAGGTTGCGGACGCCGTGGAGCTGAAGTTCGCGATGCTGCGACGGCCGCCAGGCCAGCCGCTCGGTCCCCTCATGGTGGAAGAGGGTGTCGAACGCGCCCATCGCGATCTGCGCGGCGACGAGCGCCCAGAGCAGCGTGGTCATGAGAGGGCTCCTTCGGGTGGTTCGCGCTCGTCGAACATCGCCGTCTGACGGACGAGGGTGCCGAAGAGCGGATGGACGAGGCTGAGGACGAAGGCGAAGCGGCCGCCGCCGCACTCGATGTGGCTGACGGTCATCAGGCCGGGCGACAGCGAGCGCGGCAACCGCAGGCGCAGGCGCCCGACGCTCAGGAAATAATGATCGGAAAGGAAATGGAGCGCGCCGCCCTCGACCCGCACGATCAGGGCGATGGCGAAGCCGCGGCCGAGATACTCCTCGAGGCCCGTGTGACCGCGGAAGCGCTTCGCCGAGTGGATGACCTGGGAAAAGCCGCGTCGCCGGCCGTAGATCCGGGTCCAGAGCTGGCCGCCGGAGCCCGGGTCCTCGGTGACGGTGACCGAGGCGGGAAGCCAGCAGCCGCGCGCGAGCGGGAGCGGGGCCCCGATCAGTCGGGCGAGCCGGGCCAAGGCGAGGCCGAGCCGGCTGATGCGGCACTCGACGACTTCGCCGGTATAGACCGCCGTCCGGCCGCCGCTGAGGCGTTTCGAGAAGCGCGCGCGGATTGGTTCGGGAAGCTGCGCCCAAGCGGCCTCGCCGAGGAGGCGGCGGAAGCGGAGGTCGCCGAGATCGGCCGCTGCGCGAGCACGCGTCGAAAAGGGGATGATCTCGGCCTGCCTGAGCTCCATCCGACCCTCCTGTTTCTGCTGCTATTTCTGTAAGAAAAGAAATAGCAGCTCAAAAAAACTCAATCCTGTTCCGGCGCCTCCCGGCGACGTCCGCGGCCCAGGCCGACAAGGCTGACGATCCGCGAGCCGAGCTTGACCAGGGCCATCAGCTTGGCGGGAGGCACGCCGAGCATCTGGTCGTACCAGCGGCTCAGCGCCGTCACGAAATCGTCCATCTCGGCGAGGCGCTTCTTTGCCGTCGGCGAGACCCGCGGGTCGCCCTCGGCTTCGGCGCGGCAGGCGCGCAATGCGGCGGCGGCCGGATCGACCTCCCGTTCCTTGCGGCCTTCGGCGATCCGCGTGGCCATTTCCCACAGATCGGTCTCCGCTTCGAAATGGTCGCGTCGGTCGCCGAGGACGGGAACGCGGCGGACCAGCTTCCAGCCCTGCAGCTCCTTGAGGCTGGTCGAGACGTTGGAGCGCGCAATCCCGAGCGTCTCGGCAATGTATTCCGCGGTGAGGGGCCGATCGGACAAATAGAGCAGAGCGTGGATTTGTGCGACCGAGCGGTTGACACCCCACTGGCCGCCCATGTCGCCCCATTGCAGGACGAACTTTTCGACTGCGGCAGGCATGCGACTCGTGACGCTTGTTTCTGTCATGACAGAAACTTGCGACGAAACCCAGCGGCTGTCAAGCCCGGCCTCGCCCGCTTTGGCCGCAAGAAACGGGTAGCCCGGCCAGCGGCCCCGCGCCATGAGCCGGGGATGCGCGAAAAAGGCGATTATGTACTCGGCACCGAGGCCGACGAGATCGAGCGGCTGGGGCTCCAGCATCGCATCTGGCGCGACCGCATGCTCGACGCCTGGGCGCGGGCGGGGATCGGCGCCGGCCAGACGGTGATCGACGTCGGTGCCGGCCCCGGCTGGGCGAGCGCCGACCTTTCGGAAATCGTGGGGCCGGAGGGGCGGATCGTCGCCCTCGAGCGGTCGGAGAGCTTCCTCACGGCACTGCGGGCGCGCGCGCTCGCCAACGTCGAGGTGCGCGCGCAGGACGTCGCTGAGCAGCCCTTTGGCGAGGGCCTCGCGGACGCCGCCTGGTGCCGCTGGGTGCTCTCTTTCGTCGCCGTCCCGGCGCGGACGGTGAGCCACATCGCGGCGGCGCTGAGGCCCGGCGGAATTGCCGTCTTTCATGAATATGCCGATTATCGGGTTTGGCAGATGATGCCGCCCGATTCGGAGCTCGACCGCTTCCGCAACCTCGTCATCCAGAGCTGGCGCGATGCCGGCGGCGAGCCAGACGTCGCGCTCTCATTGCCGCGATGGCTGGACGATGCCGGGCTCGAGATGCTCGAGATCCGGCCGCTGATCGACATCGTCGGGCGCGACGATCCGGTCTGGCAGTGGCCCGCCGCGTTCATGGCGACCGGTGCCGCCCGCCTGGCCGCGCTCGGCTACGTCTCGGCCGAAGAGGCGCAGAGCATGGCCAGCGCGCTCGACAGGGCGCCGGCGCATGCGCGGATGATCACCCCGCTCGTCGCTGAGGTGATCGCCAGGAAACTCTAACGGTCGCGCGTGACGGTCCCGCCCCCGTCAATGGCGACGGTCTTGTCGGGATCGCCCGAATAGAGGATCGCGCCGCCTCCGCGCACCGCGGCGACCAGCGTCTCGCGCGGGGCGGTGCGGATGCGGCCGCCGCCCGTGACGGCGGTGAAGACGTTGTCGGCGGTGAGCGCGCGTGCGTCGATCGTCCCGCCGCCGGTGACCGCCAAGGCGACGGACTCGCGGGCGGGGAAGCGGCCTTCGGCGCGGATCAGCCCGCCGCCGGTGATGGCCACCGCATCGATGCGGGGCGTCACCACCTCGACGCGCAGCCGCTGGTCGCGGCAGGAGCGGCGGCAGGGCCGGATGACGAGATCGCCGTCCCGCTCGACCTCGATCGAGGCGAACTCCGGGTCGCCTTCGAGCAGAGTCACGCGCTGCTCCGGTCCGTGGCGGAGGACGACTTCGCCGCCGCCGTGCAGTTGAAGCGAATCGAAGACGGCGACGCTGACCGGCGTCTGCGCGGCGGCCGGGAAGGTCAAGAGGGCCGCGGCGGCGGCGAGGATCATCATTCTGCGCATATCGGGGTCTCCCTGGTCAGAAACGGCCGCGGATCTGGAAAGAGAAGATCGGGCCGATGGTGCGGTTGCGGTCTTCGTAGAATGCGACCGGCCCCGTGCGGCGCCCGGCATAGACGGTGCGCTCCCACATCGAGCGGGCGGCGGCGGTCGGATTGGTGACGGAGGCGCGGACGGTGAGGCCGAATACATCCTTGTTCTCAACGAACAGGCTCGTCCAGACCGGCCCCTCCCACTGCCTGCCGACCTCCGTCAGCCGGTAATCGTGGGCGTTGAGCGAATTGCTGACGCTGGCGCCCCAGGCCCAGTCGGTATCGGGGACGTCGTGGCGGAGGCTCATCTCGAAAAGATGGAGCAGCGAGTTGCTGATTTCGCGCTGCCGGTGGGTGAGCGGGTCCTCGACGCTGCTCGTCTGGAGCTGGGCGCGAAGGTCCATACGGGCACCGCGCCAGCCCATCGGATCGAAGTTCAGAGTCCCCTTCCACTCCGCGCCGTAGAGCAAAGCCCGGTCGATATTTCCGGGCGATTCGCCGTCCGCACCGATCGGGATCGTGTCGACGATGTCGTCGTAGCGCCGGCCGTAGAGCCTTAGCGAGGTCTGGCCATAGGCGCCGAGATTGCGGATGGCCTCGAGGTCGAGCTCCCAGCTTTGGGGGGGCACCAGATCGGGATTGCCCGCATTCTGGCGGTCGTCGATGAAGTTCGCCGTCTGCAGGAAGTCGAGGAAGTTGAGCTGGCCGACGCGGCGCTGGAGGCGCAGGTTGACCGTGGTGCGCGGATCGGGCCGCCAGGCGAGCGAGAGCTGGCCCTTGGGCCGCCAGAAGCTGCGGGTGAGGCCGCCGGGGCCGACCTGGCTCAGCCGCGAATATTCGCCGCCGGCCGAGAGCTGCATGGTGAGGTTGGCGGCGAGCGGGCGGCCGTAGCTCGCCATCAGCTCGTAGCGGTTCTCCTGCACCGTGCCGGTGCCGCCGGGGAAGGGCAGCTCGCGATAGTCTCCGTCCGGCTGGAGCTCGAACACGCCCGAGACGACGTCGAGCCGGTTGAACGCATATTCTCCGGAAAGCTGCCAGTCCGCGCCGCCGCCGCGCCAGCGATATTCGGCGCGGCCGATGCGCTCGGTGGTGTCGGCGTCGCGGACGAAGCGGCTGCCCACGGCGGGCACGCCGCTCGCAAAGCGGGTGGTGACGATCTGGTCGAGCGGCTCGGAATCGAAGCGATTGAGGCCGATCAGCTTCAATCGCCCGCCGGCCAGCGGAAATTCGAAGTCGCCGCCGATCTCGTAATCGTGGCCGTGGGTCCGCTGGACGACGGTCCGCGTGCGATCGGCAAGGCCGGGCCCGGAGCGGAGGCTCGTCTCATCGTAGTGGAGATAATATTGTCGATAATAGAAATTGAGGTTGCCGACCGCGCTGCCCGGCCCGTCATAGACGAAACGCCCGCTGACGCGCGGGAGGTTGTTGTGGGTGTTCCAGACCTCGTCGCGCAGCTCGAGGAAGTTGCGGCCCGCGTCACGGATTTCGGTGAAGCCCCCGGCGCCGCTGTGGCCGGCCTGGTTGTCGAGCCCGAGCGTCCATTCGACCGGGCCTGCCTGGCCGCTCACCGACACTTCGAAGCGGGTGAAGAGGGGATCGGTATGCCGGAGGCGGAATTCGGGTCGCCAGGTGAACTGGCCGGCGGTGCGGGTGGCGCGAGTGACGACGTTGGCGACCTCGCCGGAGAGGCCGGGCACGTCGAGCGTGGCGCCGTCGACGATGTCGATCCGGACCACATTCGCCGCCGGGATGCGGCCGAGCTGGGCGACGATGTCGTCCGACTTGCCGCCGATCCTGCGGCCGTTCAGCAGCACGTTGGCGGTCGCCTGGCCGAGCCCGCGCTCCTGCGGTGCGTCGCGGATGGTGAAGGCGGGGATGCGCTGGATCATGTCGAGCGCGGTGCGCGGCGCGTAGCGCGCGAGGTCGGCCGGCGCATAGCTGCGCGGCCCCGCGGCCACCGGCGCCGCCGCCGCCGGGGGATCGGCCTGCGCCAGGGCCGCCGCGCCGGCGCAGGCGAGCGCGCTAGCGAGAGCCGTCCGCGACGTGGCTTGCACCAGCAATCCGAGCCTCATATCCGTCTCCTGCTACAAATGTAGCATGCCACATCCGTAGCGGGCTGCAAGCCCTTTGAGTCAGGCGATCGGCGTGACGGTGGCGACGGTGAGCAGCCCGGCGAACAAGGCGATGAAGGTGAAGGCGGCGAATTCGAGCTTGGCCATGATGGTTCTCCCTTTGCCGTTCTCATCAGCACGAGCCGTGCCAATTGAAGGGGAGGCGCATTTCCTCGGGGAATGCCCGGCGCGTCGCCGCAACGGGGTGGAGACGTCCGTTTCCGGACAGTCCGGCGTCCGCCAACGGACATTCGTGCGCGGCGCGCTCCAGAGTAAAGCCAGATAAATCAGACAATTAAATATAATCTGTATCAGCACGATTCATGCTGCACTGCGGGAACCCGCCCCGCGCGATGCTCGTTACCTGAACGGCAGATAAACAAACGAGGGCGACCCACTTGATCCAGCTTTCCACCGCCTCGTCGCTGGGGCAGACACAATTCGCGTCGGTCCGGTTCGACAATAGTCTCATCTGCTTTTCCCACTTGCGGTGGAACTTCGTCTTTCAGCGGCCCCAGCATCTGATGAGCCGCTTCGCCCAGGAGCGCCGGGTGATATTCTGGGAGGAGCCGGAAGCAGCGCTCGCCGGCTGCGAGCCCGCGCTCGGCGTCAGAACCTGCGCCGAGACCGGCGTGGTGGTGGTGACGCCGTCGCTTCCCGAAGGAATGGAAGAGGCGGAGCAGGAACGGGTCCTGAAGCGGCTCCTCGACGGCTTCCTTGCGGGCGAGGGGGGACCGTTCGTGCGCTGGTACTACACGCCGATGATGCTGCCATTCTCCCGCCACATCGAGGCGGCGGCGACGGTCTACGACTGCATGGACGAGCTCGCCAATTTCCGCTTCGCGCCGCCGCGGCTGCTGGCCCTCGAGAGCGAGCTGTTCGACGCCGCCGACGTCGTCTTCACCGGCGGCTACAGCCTCTACGAAGCCAAGAAGGGCCGCCACCCGAACGTCCACCCGTTCCCGTCTTCGGTCGACCGCGACCATTTCGCGCGCGCGCGCGGCACCGAAAGCGAGCCCGCGGAGCAGGCAGCGCTGCCGCGGCCGCGGTTCGGCTTCTACGGGGTCATCGACGAGCGCATGGACCTGGGGCTGGTCGTGGCCGCGGCCGACGCCCACCCCGAGTGGTCGTTCGTGATGGTCGGGCCGGTGGTCAAGATCGACGACGCCGACCTGCCGCGGCGCCCGAACATCCTCTATGCCGGCGGCAAGACCTATGAAGAGCTGCCGGCCTGGCTCGGCGGATGGGACGTCGCCTTGATGCCGTTCGCGATCAACGACGCGACTCGTTTCATCAGCCCGACCAAGACCCCGGAATATCTCGCCGGCGGCCGGCCGGTGGTCTCGACGCCGATCGTCGACGTCCGCCGCCATTATGGCGACCTCGAAGGCGTGATCATCGCCGACGGCGCAGACGAATTCGTCCGTGGCTGCGAGCAGGCGCTGGCGCTGGTCCAGGGCGGCGACGAATGGCTGCGCAAGGTCGACTCCAAGCTTGCCAACCTCAGCTGGGACATCACCTTCGCGCGCATGCGCGGCTTGGTCGGCGAAGCAGTGCGCGAGGCCAAGAGCGGTCCCAACTACATCTCCGGGGTCGACGGGCGCAGCTACGATTATCTCGTCGTCGGCGCCGGCTTCGCGGGTTCGGTGATCGCCGAGCGGTTGGCGAGCCAGCACGACGCCAGGGTGCTGGTGGTCGACCGGCGCCCGCACATTGCCGGCAACGCTTTCGACGTGCTCGACGAAGCAGGCGTCCTCATCCACCAATACGGCCCGCACATTTTCCACACCAACAGCGACGAGATCGTCGACTATCTGTCGCAATTCACCTCGTGGCGCCCCTATGAGCATCGCGTCCTCGCCGAGGTGCGCGGGCAGCTGGTGCCGATCCCGATCAACCGGACCACGCTCAACGCGCTGTTCGGCCTCGACCTCGAGACCGACAAGGACGCCGCCGCCTATCTCGCCTCGCGCGCGGAGCCGGTGGACCAGGTCCGGACCTCCGAGGACGTCGTCGTCTCGGCCGTCGGCCGCGAGCTCTACGAGCTCTTCTTCCAGGGCTATACGCGCAAGCAATGGGGGATCGACCCGTCCGAGCTCGACAAGTCGGTGACGGCCCGCATCCCCACCCGGACCAACACCGACGACCGCTATTTCGGCGACAAGCACCAGATCATGCCCGCCGAGGGCTATACCAAGATGTTCGAGTCGATGCTCGACCATCCCAATATCGACGTGCTGCTCGGCGCCGATTTCCGCGACGTCCGCGACCGGATCGACGCCGGCCACATCGTCTATACGGGTCCAATCGACGAATATTTCGGGTTCCGCTTCGGCAAGCTCCCCTACCGCAGCCTGCGCTTCGAGCACCGGATCGAGGACAAGGCGCAGTTCCAGCCGGTCGCGACGGTCAATTACCCCAGCCCGGACGTGCCCTACACGCGGATCACCGAGTATAAGCACCTGACCGGCCAGAGGCACGAGAAGACGAGCATCACCTACGAATATCCGTCGGCCGAGGGCGATCCTTATTATCCGATCCCGCGGCCGGAGAACCAGGCGCTGTTCAAGAAGTACGAGGCGCTGGCGGACGCGACGGCGGGCGTCACCTTCGTCGGCCGGCTCGCCACCTACCGATATTACAATATGGACCAGGTGGTCGGCCAAGCCCTCGCCGCCTTCCGCAAGCTCGATGCGCAGCGCCGCGTCACAGCGGTGTCGAAGACGGGTGCCGCATTGTTCACCGAGGCGGCGGAGTAGCCGGGCACGTCGTCCCGGCGGAGGCCGGGACCTCAGGGGTGATGAGCGGAAGCGGCCGTGGCGCGCTCCAACGGCGCCTGCGGTCTTCACCCGACGAGATCCCGGCCCTCGCCGGGATGACGCTTGGGGCGCCCCCCCGCTTGACAGCTCCGCCCGCCCGTTCTTTATGCGAGGCGATGGGGCCTGCGATCGCCCCACGAGGCGACATGCCGAAGAATCGCGTCCTCTTTCTCGAAAGGACGCCGCATGCCCGCTTTGAACTCCATTTCTCCCGATAAGCTCGCCCGCCTGGTCGGCACGCCCAGCGCTCCCGCGCTCATCGACCTGAGGGCCTCGGGCGACTTCTTGCCGGCCTCGCTCCGCCGCGCTCCCGAGGAGGTTGCGAGCTGGGCCACCGAGCTCGCCGGGCGCTCCGCCGTCCTCGTGTGCCGCGACGGCGCGGCGGCCAGCCCGGCCGCCGCCGCTTGGTTGCGCCACGAGGGCATCGCGGCGGAGACGCTCGAAGGGGGGATCGAGGCCTGGACGGCTGCCGGCCTGGCGCTGGTGCGCGAAGCGGTGCTGCCGCCTCGCGACCCCCAGGGCCGCACGATCTGGGTGACGCGGGCGCGGCCGAAAGTCGATCGGATCGCCTGCCCCTGGCTGATCCGCCGCTTCGTCGACCCGCAGGCCGTTTTCCTGTTCGCGGCGCCCTCGGAAGTTGCGCCGGTGGGTGAGCGGCTGGACGCAGCGCCGTTCGACGTCGATGGCGTGTTCTGGAGCCATCGCGGCGAGCTCTGCACGTTCGACGTCATGGTCGACGAGCTCGGCCTCGGCGGCTTCGACGCCTTGCGCCGCTTGGCCGTGATCGTCCGCGGCGCCGATACGGCGCGGCCCGAGCTGGCGCCGCAGGCGGCGGGGCTGCTCGCCGTCTCGCTCGGCCTCAGCCGCATGTTCGCGGACGACCATGAGCAGCTCGAGGCCGGCATGCTGCTCTACGACGCCTTATACCGTTGGTGCCGCGATGCGGTCGACGAGACCCACGACTGGGTTTCGCATCTCCCGAAGGCCAAGGCGCGGGCCTGAGCGGTGGCGGACACGTTGATCCTCAAGCGCGGCGACATCGCCGCCCTGATGGACCAGGCGGCGTGGCTGGAAGCGGTGGAGACCGGCTTCGCCGCTGCCGCGAACGGCGCCGCCCGGTCGCCGCCGCCGATGCATATCGAAGGGGATGGCGGCGCCTTCCACGCCAAGGGCGCTTCCCTTCGGCTCGACGACCGCCTGTACGTGGCGGTGAAGCTCAACGGCAATTTCCCGGACAATCCCTCCGCGCGCGGGTTGCCGACCATCCAGGGGGCGATCCTGCTCTGCGACGGGCGCGAGGGCACCCTGCTCGCGATCCTCGATTCGATCGAGGTCACGGTCCGGCGAACGGCGGCGGCGACGGCGCTGGCCGCGCGCTATCTGGCGAGACCCGACAGCGCCTCGATCCTGATCTGCGGCTGCGGCGAGCAGGGGCGGGCGCACCTCGAGGCGCTGGCCGCATTGCTGCCGCTCCGGCGCGCCTTCGCCTGGGACGCGGACGACGGAAATGGGCGTGCATTGGCTGCGGAGATGGCGCCGAAACTGGGATTCGAGGTGGTTGTCGCAGGGCTGGAGGCAGCGGTGCGTTGCGACGTGGTCGTCGCCTGCACGCCCGCGAGAGCACCGTTCCTGTCGAGAGCGATGGTCTCACCGGGCACATTCGTCGCGGCGGTCGGCGCCGACAGCCCACACAAGAACGAGCTTCATCCCGATCTTTTCGCGGAAACGCGCCTGGTCTGCGACGTGACTGAGCAATGCCTGGCCATGGGCGACCTGCGCCACGCCGTCGCGGCGGGCGCGATCGCCGCCGGCGAAGTCGAGGCGGAGCTGGCCGACCTCGTCGTCGGGAGGAAGCGCGGTCGCGCCTCGGCGGACGAGATCATAGTCTTCGATTCGACCGGGACAGCGCTACAGGACGTCGCCGCGGCGGCTTTCATCTATCAACGGTGCACTGGCCGTCCCTCGGCCCGCATTGTCGATCTCGGGAGTTTCTAGCATCGCGACCCAGGCCCCAGAGCAGGTGAGCTTCGGCGATGCGGTCCGCGTGTGGGCGCGGATCGCCATGCTGAGCTTCGGGGGGCCGGCCGGGCAAATCGCGGTGATGCACCGAATCCTCGTCGAGGAGCGGCGCTGGATCGGCGAGGGGCGGTTCCTCCACGCACTCAATTACTGCATGCTGCTGCCCGGCCCCGAGGCGCAGCAGCTCGCAATCTATATCGGCTGGCTCATGCACCGGACCAGAGGCGGGCTCGTCGCCGGTATCCTGTTCGTGCTGCCAGGCTTCGTCTCGATCATGGCGCTGAGCTGGATCTACCTGCTGTGGGGCGACGTCGGCGCGGTCGCCGCCTTGTTCTTCGGGCTGAAGGCCGCCGTGCTCGCGATCGTGCTCGACGCGGTGCGGCGGATCGGCTCGCGGGCGCTGCGGAGCCGGCCGATGGTGGCGATCGCCGCCGCAGCGTTCCTTGCCATCTTCGCCTTCGACGTGCCCTTTCCGCTGATCGTGCTCACCGCGGCTTTGATCGGCTACGCCGGAGGTCGCGCCGGCCTGCGCGGCTTCGAGGGCAGCGGTGGCCACGGTGGCGGGGGCGGCAAGGCGGTGCCTGACGCTCAGACGGTGCTGGGGGAGGACGTGCCCGAACACGCGCGTCCGAACCTCAAATGGTCGCTGCGCATTTCGGGGATCCTTCTGCTGCTGTGGCTGGCGCCCACTCTCACGCTGCTCGCTGTGGCGGGGCCCGACAATGTCTTCACCGACATCGGCCTGTTCTTCTCGCAGATGGCGGTGGTGACGTTCGGCGGCGCCTATGCGGTGCTCGCCTACGTCGCGCAGCAGGCTGTCGACCATTATCACTGGCTGCGGCCCGGCGAGATGCTGGACGGCCTCGGTATGGCCGAGACGACGCCGGGGCCGCTGATCATGGTCGTGCAGTTCGTCGGCTTCCTCGGCGCGGCGCGCTTCGCCGGGGGGCTCGATCCGCTGCTCGCCGGCACGCTGGGCGCGATCCTGGCCACCTGGGTGACGTTCGCGCCCTGCTTCCTCTGGATCTTCCTCGGCGCCCCGTTCGCCGAGCGGCTGCGCGGCAACCGCGCGCTCGCGGCGGCGCTGGCGGCGATCACCGCCGCGGTCGTCGGCGTGATCCTCAACCTCGCTTTGTGGTTCGGCCTCCACACTTTGTTCGGCGAGGTGCGGGAGATCGCCGTCTTCGGAACGGCGTTCGAGGTGCCGATCGCGGCGAGCGTCGACTGGCGGGCTCTGATTCTCTCCGCCGCCTGTCTGGTCGCCTTGTTCCGCTTCCGCGTCGGGCCGCTCGGCGTGATCGGCGGCGCGGCCGCGGCCGGCCTCGTCCTCCACGCTTTGTGAGCAGTTGCAAAGGACCGGCCTTTATGGGCATGGGCTGCCATGCTTTCTCAACGGACGCGGTATACAATTCGCGCGCTGCTCCACCTCGCCGACCGCTACGGCGAGGGACCGGTGCAGCTGTCGGAGATCGCCGAGGCGCAGAACCTGCCGCCCAAATTCCTGACCGTGATCCTGTCGCAGATGCGTCGCGCCGGCGTCGTTGAGACCCTGCGCGGGCGCGAGGGCGGTTACTGGCTCGCCAGGCCGCCGTCGGACATCAGCTACGGCCAGATCGTGCGGCTGACCCGCGGCTCGCTCGGGCTGCTGCCGTGCGCCAGCCGCTACGCCTATGAGAGCTGCAAGAACTGCATCACCGAGGACAAATGCCGGCTGCACCGGGCGATGCTGCTGGTCCGCGACGAGACCGCGCGCATTCTCGACGGGCTGAGCCTTGCCGATCCGGTCGGCCTCGCCGAGCCGGCGGAGCCGGCGTGACTGCCGCGCAAGCGGCGGTCATCGGCGGCGGCCTCTCCGGCGCGCTGCAGGCGATCCACCTCCTCCGCGAAGGGGCGAGGCGGGTCGTCCTGATCGAGCGCGCGAGGATTCCCGGCCGCGGCGTCGCCTACGGCACCGACCGCCCGGAACATCTGCTCAACGTGCCCGCGCGGCGGATGAGCGCCTTCCCGGACGAGCCCGACCATTTCGTGTGCTGGTATGCGGAGCGCGGCGGCACCGCCGAGGATTTCGCGCCGCGCATGCTGTTCGGCGACTATGTCGTCGCGCTGCTCGGCGAGGCCGGCGCGGGGCTGGAGATCGTCCGCGGCGAAGCGGTGGACGTGGATGGTGCGGACGTTGTGCTGGCGGACGGCCGGCGGATCGCGGCGGAGACGGTGGTGCTGGCGCCGGGGAACCTGCCGCCTGCGACGCCGCGGGGAATCGATCCTGAGGCGCTGGGGGAGCTCTGGATCGGCGATCCGTGGGCGGGGGCGACCGCCGAGGGTCTCGGCGAGGGCGACACGATTCTGCTGATCGGCACCGGGCTCACCGCGATCGACGCGGCGCTCACGCTCGAGGCGAACGGTTTCGGCGGCCGCATTCTCGCTCTGTCGCGCCGCGGGCTGGTGCCGCGGGCGCACGGGCTGCGCGAGCCGACGACCGCGCCGCAGGAGGCGCTGCCCGCCCATTGCATCGGCCTGCTCCGGCGCGTGCGGCGACGCTCGGAGGAGATCGGCTGGCGAAGCGCGGTCCACGAGCTGCGCAACGTGACGCAGCGAATCTGGGCGGAGGCTCCGGTCGCGGAGCGGCGGCGCTTCCTGCGTCACCTCCGACCCTGGTGGGACGTCCACCGTCACAAGATCGCGCCCGCGGTCGCGGCAACGATCTCGCGGATGCAGGCGGGAGGGCGGCTTCAATTTGCGGCGGGACGGATCCTGTCGATCGGGGCGGACGGCGCGGTCCGCTGGCGCAGGCGCGGCGGCGACGCGGCGGAGACCCTGCACGTTTCGCGTATCGTCAACTGCACCGGCCCAGAGCACGACATCGTCCGCGCCGGCGAACCGCTGCTCGACGCCTTGATTGCGCGCGGCCGCATCCGGCCGGACCCGCTCCGGATCGGCCTCGATGTCGACCGCGACTGCCATACGCTCCACGCCGTGGGAGCGCCGTGCGAGTCCCTCTACGCGATCGGCCCGGTTACCCGCGCCACCTTCTGGGAGAGCGTCGCCGTGCCCGACATCCGCGTCCAGGCGCAGGCGGTGGCGCGGCACATCCTCAGATCAGCATCCTGAAGGCGGCGCCGCCTTCGGCGCTCTCGTCCACCGTGATCGAGCCGCGATGGGCCAGCACGACCTGTCGGGCGAGGCTGAGACCGACGCCGGTGCCCTTCGCCTTGGTGGTGAAGAAGGGGAGGAAGATGTCCTGCCTGAGCGCCTCGGGCACGCCCGGCCCATTGTCGCAGACCTCGATCTGGACGCGGCCGCTCGGCGTGCTTGCAAAGGCCAGCGAGACGCGGGGCGCCGCTGCGTGGCCGCGGGCGGCGTCGGCGCCGTTCTTCAGGAGGTTGATCAGCACCTGGCAGAGCAGGTCGGGGTCGGCGTCGAGGGTCAGCGTCTCGGGCGCGACCTCCAGGACCATCTCTACGCCCTCGGCGGCCGCGCCGGCGTCGAACAGCCGCTCGATCTCCCGCGCCCAGGGCGTCACCTCGAACAGGCGGCGCCGGACTTCGGGCGCGCGGCTGATCTGACGGTAGCTTTCGACGAAATGCATGACGCCGTCGGCGCGGCGCGACAGCGTCTCGACCGCCTGCCGCGCATCGCGCACCGCCGGATCGCCGCCGGTGTCGATCTCGGCCATCAGGTCGGCGGCGGTGTGGGCGAGCGAGGTGACGGGCGTCATCGAGTTCATGATCTCGTGGGTGAGGACGCGGATGAGGTCCGATTGCGCGGCGATCTCGATCGCGTTCAGCTCGCTCTGGATCGGCTGCACCGCGACGACGCGGGCGAGGCCGCCGAGACGATGGACGACGGCGGCGCTCAGCATCGCCGTCTGCGGCACGCCTTCGGTGATCAAGGGCACCAGTCTCGGCCGCCCGACCGCGCCGCCGGCGAGCGCCTTCATGAAGGCGTCGCCATATTCCGCGAAATCCTCGACGCGGACGCCGGTGTGCCTGACGAGCAGGCGGCGCGAGGCCTTGTTGGCGAGCTCGACCTTGCCGTCGCGGTCGACGATCAGCAAAGCGATCGGCGCGTCGTCGAGCACCGCCTCGTAGAAGCGGTTCGCATCGGAGAGGTTGTGGCGCTCGTCGCGGAGCTTGCGGATGCCCAGATCGAGCGCCTCGCCCAGCTCGGCGAAGCCGCTGCCGGCCCAGCGCGTCGCGAAGCCCTGGCCGAGATCGCCGAAGCGGACGGCGTCGATGAAGCGGGCGAGCTCGCGGTTGGTGCGCTGGATGTAGCGCCAGAGCACGAGCCCCGCGGCGAGGCAGAGCAGGCCGGCGACGACGCGGGCGGCGCCGAGCCCCTCGATGTAGAGCGACTGGACGAAGGCGAAGGCGGCAACGAGCAGCAGCCCGGCCCGGGTCGCCAGCCCGAAGGCGAAGCGGCTCCTAAAGCCCATTTGGGATACTCGGAGCAAAGCCCCTCCCCTTGAGGGGGAGGGGTTTGGGGTGGGGTGGAGTCACCGGAAAAGGCGCTGCCCAGGCGACGAGTCCACCCCCACCCAAACCCTCCCCCCTCAAGGGGGAGGGCTTAAGGGGAGCGTCTCGCTCGCACGACCTATCAAAGCCCATGCTTCTCCATTCGGCGGTAGAGGCTGGCGCGGGTGAGGCCGAGTTCCTGAGCGGCGAGCGAGATATTGTAGGCGTGCTTCTTCAGCGCCTGCTCGACGATCTGGCGCTCGGCGCGTTCCAGGTTGAGGTCGGTTGAGGCAATGGCGGTAGCCGCGGGCGCGGCCGCGGGCGTCTGCATCCGGGGCTGGAGGTTGCGCGACAGGGAGAAGTCCTCGACCGTGAAGGCGCCGTCGCCGGCGAGGATCACCGCCCGCTCGGCCGAATGGCGCAGCGCGCGGACGTTGCCGGGCCAGTCATAGGCCTTCAGCGCGTCCATCACCTCTGGGGGGACCGGGCGGGCCGGCTTGCCGTATTTCTTCGCATAGACGGCGATGAAATGCTCGACCAGCAGGGGCACGTCGTCGCGCCGCTCCCGCAGCGGCGGCAGGTCGATCTCGACCGTGTTGAGCCGGAAGAGGAGGTCCTGGCGGAAGCGGGTCTCGTCCGAAAGCTGGTCGGGGGGGAGGTTGGTCGCGGCGATGATGCGGACGTCGATCGGCACGGGCTTGTTGGCGCCGACCGGGATCACCTGGCGCTGCTCCAATGCGGTGAGCAACTTGGGCTGGAGATGGAGCGGGAGGTTGCCGATCTCGTCGAGGAAAAGGGTGCCGCCATGCGCCGCCTGCAGCCGGCCGATGCGGTCGCCGCGCGCGTCGGTGAAGGCGCCCTTCACGTGGCCGAACAATTCGCTCTCGAACAGATTTTCGGTGACCGCGCCGAGATCGACCGAGACCAGGACATTGTCCGCGCGGCGCGAGCGGCGGTGGAGGTCGCGGGCGACCAGCTCCTTGCCGGTCCCGTTCTCGCCCAGAATGAGGACGTTCGCCTCGGTCGGGGCGGCGCGCTCGATCAGCGAATAGACCCGAGCCATGCCGGGCGCCGCGCCGAGCAGGGGCGTTTCCCCGGCCGCGGGAGCGGTGATGGCCGCCGAGCGCTTGCGCTCCGTCACCGCTTCCTCGCGCGAGTTGCGGAGCGCGGCGGCGGTGCGGACGGTGGCGAGCAGCCGCTCGTTCGACCAGGGCTTGGAGACGAAATCGGTCGCGCCACGCTTCATCGCCTCGACGGCGATGTTGACCCCGCCATGGGCGGTGATCATCACCACCACCGCCTCGGGATCGCGCTTCAAAATCTCGGCCAGCCACTGGAAGCCTTCGGCGGCATTGGTCGCGCCGCGGCCGAAATTGGCGTCGAGCAGGACCACGTCGGGAGTCCGCGCGTCCATCTCCGCGAGCGCCTCGTCGGGCGCCTGAAAGGTCGCGATCTCCGCGAACAGGTCGCGCAGCAGCAGCCGGGCCGACAACAGGATGTCGGGATCGTCGTCGACGACGATGCACAGATCGAACGGCTTGCTGCGCGACACGGACCCCACTCCCTCGGCCGGTTTATCGGTCTGGCCCTGCACAATCAATTTCCGTGCCAGCGCGCGCGGCGCGGCGTCCGCAAGCGAACGGCCCTGTTCGAAAGCGGACAGGAAAGGGACCCGGCGGCACGGCGCGGACAACGGCGGACCACGGAAAAAATGGCGGAAAACTGCGGTTCGTTCGCCGTGGCACGGCTCCTGCTGAGGATCCGGCGACAGGGTCACGTCACTTTTATTCTGGAGCAAAGATCATGGCAAAGTTGGAATCATTCACATTCTCGATCGGCCTGATGCTGTCGAGCCTGCTGATGGTCGCAACCCTGGCGCCGCTGGCCTGAGCCTGCTGCCGGTGTCCGCACGCGAACACACTCTGTCCGAAATCGGACAGCCGCGGAGCGCGCCGCGGCCGGCAGGGGCTTTCCGTCTGAGCAATTCGTGGCACGATGGTTGCTACCGGATTGCCAAGCGGAGGGTTTCCTAGATGAGCGTCGTCACCATCAAGTCGGACAAGCCCGGGCCGGGCGGCGCCCATAGCGGCGGCGGCATGGATAAGGTCGTCGAGCGCAGGGGCATCAGGAAAGAACTGAAGATCGCGATCGCCGTCGCGCTCGTCGCGCTTGCCGCGGCGGCTT
The DNA here is from genome assembly GCA_036386495.1 of Allosphingosinicella sp. Taxonomy (GTDB): domain Bacteria; phylum Pseudomonadota; class Alphaproteobacteria; order Sphingomonadales; family Sphingomonadaceae; genus Allosphingosinicella. The sequence goes on along the minus strand of DASVVP010000052.1, from coordinate 26,456 downwards.
TCTATTTCATGGCCCCGACCGCGAACAGCCAGACCATCGCCGCCGACCGGGTGACGATCTCCGAGGTCCGGCGCGGTCGCTTCGACGACTTCCTGCCGCTGCGCGCCCGCGTCGAACCGAGCGTCACCGTTTTCCTGGACGCTGTCGAAGGCGGCCGGGTGGAGCAGCGCATGGTCGAGGACGGCGCGGTGGTCCAGCAGGGCCAGCTGCTTGCGGTCCTTTCCAACTCGGACCTGCAATTGAACGTCCTCGCGCGACAGACCGAGGTTACCCAGCAGATCAACTCGATGCGCAGCCAGGAGCTGTCCCTGTCGCAGACGCGCCTCGCCAACCAGCGCGCGCTGATCGAGGCGGACCTACAGGCGCAGCAGGCGCGCCGGCAATATGAGACGCAGCGCCCGCTCGCCGCGCGCGGCTACGTATCGCAGAAGCAGTTCCAGGACACGCGCGACATCTACAATGCGTCGCGCGAGCGGGTTACGATCCTGCGCCGGCAGCAGGCGACGGACGAGCGCCTCCAGTCGAGCCAGCTCGCGCAGCTTCGCGCCTCGACGGCCGCCTTGAACCAGAGCCTTCAACTCGCCCGCGCCAGCCTCGACGCGCTCAATCTGCGCGCGCCGGTCTCGGGCCAGCTCACCAGCTTCTCGATCCAGGTCGGCCAGTCGTTCAACCGCGGCGAGCGCCTCGGCCAGATCGACAGCGCCGGATCGAACAAGCTGCGCGCGCAGGTCGACGAATTCTATCTCGGCCGCGTCGCCGAGGGCCAGATCGCGAGCGCCGAGGTGAGCGGACGGCCCTACCGGATGCGGGTCAGCAAAATCTATCCGCAGGTCCGCAACGGCGCCTTCGAGATCGACCTCAACTTCGTTGCCGGCGAGCCCGCCAATTTGCAGCGCGGGCAGACCGTGCAGATCCGGCTGACTTTGGGCGACCCGTCGCCGGCTTTGCTCATCCCCTACGGTGCCTTCTACAACGAGACCGGCGGCAATTGGGTATTCGTGGTCGCCCCGGACGGCGGCAGCGCGGTCAAGCGCCCGGTCCGTCTGGGACGGCGCAATTCCGAATTTATCGAGGTGCTCTCCGGTCTCGAGCCCGGCGAGCGCGTGATCACCTCACCCTATACGGGCTTCGCCGAGCGGGATCGGCTGGACCTGACGAGTTGACGAGAAGGAGCGGACCAAGATGCTGAACATGCGCGACCTGTCGCGGGTCTATCGAACCGATACCGTAGAAACCACGGCGCTGGACGGCATCCAGCTGGACGTCGCCGACGGCGAGTTCGTCGCCATCATGGGCCCGTCGGGCTGCGGCAAATCGACATTGCTCAACGTGATGGGCATGCTCGATTCGCCTTCGAGCGGCTCCTACGTGTTCAACGGCACCGAGGTGGCGGGCCTGCCCGAGGCGAAGCTCGCCGACTTCCGCAAGCGCAACATCGGCTTCATCTTCCAGAGCTTCAACCTGGTCGACGAGCTCACCGTGCGCGAGAATATCGAGCTCGCGCTTCTCTATCACGACGTGCCTTCGGGCGAGCGCCGGCGGCGGGTCGACGAGGTCATGGACAAGGTCGGCATCGCCCACCGTGCCAAACACCGCCCGAGCCAGCTTTCGGGCGGCCAGCAGCAGCGTGTCGCGGTCGCCCGCGCCCTGGTCGGCAGTCCCAATCTGATCCTCGCCGACGAGCCGACCGGCAACCTCGACACCCAGCATGGCGAGGAAGTGATGAAGATGCTGCAGGCGCTGAACGCCGAAGGCTCGACGATCGTCATGGTCACCCACTCGCCCGCCCATGCGGACTATGCGAGCCGCGTCGTCAACATGCTCGACGGCAAGATCCTGATCGAGCGCCGCCGCGCGGCGTGAAGCCCCCTCGGGGGCGGGATCCCTAGCTCCGCCCCCGCCGAACCCCTCCCCGCAAGGGGAGGGGCTTCGGGACCGCCCCAATCCCGACGTGGATGCAACCGAGACGAGGCGAAATCTCCAATGTGGCGCAACTATTTCACTGTCGGCTTCCGCGGGCTCGCGAAGAACAGGACGTACGCGTTCATCAACATTTTCGGGCTCGCCATCGGCCTCGCCGCTTGCGTGATGATCCTGCTCTACGTCCGCTACGAGACGACCTACGACGAATGGATGGAGGGCTCCGAGCGGGCCTTCCAGCTGCAGACCTTCTACCAGGCGACCGAGTCCGGCGGCGAGGAAATGGCGCTGCAGATGAGCGGCATCGCCGCGGGGCGCGCGATCAGGCAGGATTATCCGGGCCAGGTCGAAAAGCTGGTCTGGGTCCGCAGCTTCGCCCCGATCGTCATCCAGGACGGCGCGGCGACGGAGATCGAGGATCTTCGGATGGCCGACGACAATCTCTTCGAGATTTTCCGGGTGCCCTTCGTTCGCGGCGATTGGCGGACGGCATTGCCTGACACGCACTCGATCGCGCTCAGCGAGAGCGAGGCCAGGCGCCGTTTCGGAAACGCCGACCCGATCGGCCGGACGCTGACGATCGTCGATAATACCGGCAACGTCGACTATCGCGTCACGGCAGTCTTCAGGGACTTTCCGAGGGACGCGCACTTCACCGCCAATGCGGTCGCGCGCTTCGACCTGGAGAGGCAGTTCGCCGATCGCCGGCCGGTCCTCACCAGCTGGAACAGCCAGCAGGGCTGGAACTATGTCCGCCTTCGCTCCCCCGAGGACGCGGCGCTGATCAACAGCCGGATGACGGCGTGGGAAAGGCGCAACATTCCGGACGAGAATGTGGGCGGCGAGCGCTCCAATGCCGGCGATGCGCAGGATTATCGCCTCACCAATATCAGGGACGTGCATCTCGGCGAAGCGCAGGACGCGTCGGTCACGCCCGGCAACGATCGCCTCACCGTCATCACCTTCGCGGTCATAGCCTTCCTCGTGCTCGGGATGGCCTGCGTGAACTTCACGAATCTCGCGACCGCGCGAGCCTCGCAGCGGGCGCGCGAGGTGGCGATCCGCAAGGCCCTGGGCGCATCGCAACGGCAGCTGATCGCTCAGTTCCTGGGTGAATCGGTGCTCGTGACGGCGATAGCGATGGGCGTCGCCCTCGCCGCCGCCGAGATGCTGCTGCCCTCCTTCAACGCGTTCCTCGACGCCGACATCCAGCTCCATTATTTCGGCTCGGACGGCGTCATCCCGCACTTGCTCCTCCTGGTGCTGGGCGTCGGCATTGCGAGCGGGCTCTATCCGGCCTTCTTCCTCGCCCGCTTCCAGCCGGCCAAGATCCTGAAGGCCAACCAATCCTCGAGCGAGACCGGAGGCTCCGGGCGCCTCCGCAACATCCTGGTCGTCGCGCAATTCGCGGTGTCGATCGGCCTCATCGTCTGCACGGCCGTGATCTACGCCCAGACGGTCTTCGCGCGCAGCGCCGACAACGGTTATCGGCGCGACGGCCTCATCCAGGTGGGCAATCTCGGATTCCGCGGCATCGACAATCGCGACGGCCAGGTGACCGAGCAGATACGCCGCATCCCGGGCGTGCAGGCGGCCGCGCGGTCGCAGATCGGGATCGATCCCGGCAACAATTCGATGACTTCGCTCTTCCTGCCGAACAGCCCGCGATCCGTGGATATCGGCGACTATTCCGTCGAGGCCGATTTCTTCCGGGCGATGGGCATGGAGATCGTCGCGGGTCGCGGCTTCTCCGAGGCGCAGGGCCGCGACGACATCACCACCCCCTTCCCCGACGACCCCGGCTTCCCCGCCGCGCTGCAGCAGATCGCGCAACGCGGGGTCAACGTCGTCCTGTCGGAGGAAGCGGCACGCCGGCTCGGTTTCGCCAGTCCGCGGGACGCAATCGGAAAGGAGCTTCGCGGGGCTCTCGTGCCGGAGGAATACGGCCTCGTGCCGATCACCGTCGTCGGCGTGGTGCGCGACGCCCGTTTCCGGTCTCTCCATGAACCGCTGCAGCCGATCATGTACACGATGCGCCGCAACGCGTTCGGGCAGATCATGGTCCGCTATTCCGGCGACCCCGGGGCAATCCGCTCGCAGATCGAAGCCGTCTGGAAGCGGACCATCCCACAGGTGCCGTTCGACGGGCAGTTCGCCGACGACATCGTCCGGGAACAATATGAGCGGGAAGAATCGCGCGGACAGCTGTTCGCCGGATTCGCCCTGCTCGCGATCATCGTTGCCTGCCTCGGGCTGTTCGGCCTCGCCGCTTTCACTGCCGAGCGCCGGACCAAGGAGATCGGCATCAGGAAGGTGCTGGGCGCGCGCACCCGCGACATCGTCCGGCTGCTCGCCTGGCAATTCTCGAAGCCGGTGATCGTCGCCAACCTGATCGCATGGCCGATCGCCTGGTGGGTGATGCGCGACTGGCTCAACACGTTCGACACGCGCATCCCGCTCGGCCCGACGCCGTTCGTCGCCGCCGGGCTGCTCGCCCTCGCCATCGCCATCGGCACCATCGCCGGCCACGCGATCAAGGTCGCGCGCGCCAACCCGATCCACGCACTCCGTTACGAATGACCATTGGCCTCGGCCTCGAAGGGGAAACAGGACATGTGGCGCAACTATCTCACCATCGGCATCCGCGCTCTGGCGAAGAACCGGACCTATGCCTTCATCAACATTGCGGGCCTCGCGATCGGCATCGCCGCCTGCCTGATGATCCTGCTCTACGTGCGCTACGAGACCCGGTACGATGACTGGCTGCCCGCGGCCGAGCGGACCTACCAGTTCCAGGACCTCTATTCCCCGACCGAGACCGGCGGCGAGGAATATCGCCTGCAGATGACGAGCTACGTCTCGGGCCGGGCGCTGGCCGAAGACTTTCCGGAGGTCGAGCGGGCGGTCTATATCAACGGCGGCGGCGGTTATGTGCTTCAGGACGGCGAAGCGACGCTGACCGACGACCTGCGCTTCACCGACGGCAATTTCCTGGAGGTCGTCGAGCTGCCCATGGTCCGCGGCAACCGCGCGACCGCACTGCAGCGGCCGGGCCAGCTGGTGATCAGCGAAAGCGAGGCGCAGCGGCGCTTCGGCACGGCCAACCCGGTCGGCCGCACCCTCACCATCGCCCAGCAGGGCAACCAGAATGTCGACTATCAGGTCACCGGCGTGTTCCGCGACATTCCGCCCAATTCGCACATGTCGTTCAACATCATCGCGCGGATGGACCCGCAGCAATTCTATGCCCAGAATCTGCGCTTCCTCACCTCCTGGGGCTCGCAGGGCGGCTGGTATTATGTGAGGCTGCGGCCGGGCGCGAGCGCGGACGCGATCAACGCCCGGCTGCCCGCCTGGGAGCGGCGCCGCATCCCCGACGACGTCACCGAAGGCCGCCGCCAGAATCCCGGCGACTATCAGGACTGGCGGCTGATGAACGTGCGCGACGTCCATCTCGGCGACGCGCAGGAAGCAAGCATGAGGCCGGGCAACGACCGCAAGACGGTCTACACGTTCGCGATCATCGCCTTGCTCATCCTCGGCATGGCCTGCGTCAACTTCACCAACCTCGCCACCGCCCGCGCCTCGCAGCGGGCCCGCGAGGTGGCGCTGAGGAAGGTGCTCGGCGCCAACCGCAAGCAGTTGATCACCCAATTCCTCGGCGAATCGATCCTGGTCGCGACCATCGCCACCGTGATCGCGATGGCGCTCTGCGAGCTGGCTTTGCCCTGGTTCAACACCTTCCTCGGCGCGGACATGGAGATCTCCTATTTCGGCCAGGACGACATATTGCTGCCGGTGCTGGTGCTGATCCTGCTGGTGGGCGCGGCGGGCGGGCTCTATCCGGCTTTCTACCTCTCGCGGTTCCAGCCGGCGCAGATCCTCAAGGCCAACAAATCCTCCGCCGACGCGCAGGGATCGGGGCGGCTGCGCAACATCCTGGTCGTCGCCCAGTTCGCGGTCTCGATCGGGCTCATCATCTGCACGGCGATCATCTACGCCCAAACCGTCTTCGCCCGCACCGTGGACGCCGGCTATCGCCGCGACGGCCTCTACCAGGTGCAGATGATCGGCGGCGCGCGGCTGGAGCAGGTCATCGACACGCTGATCCGCGAGATTTCCGCGCTTCCCAACGTCACCGCGGTCGGCCGCTCCAGCATCGGCGTCTCGCCCGGCAACAACAGCGTCACCAGCGTGCAGGTGCCCGGGCAGCCCAACGTCGTCGATCTCGGCACCTACGGAGTCGACCCCCAATTCTTCCAGGCGATGGGGATGCGCGTCCTCGCCGGCCGCAGTTTCGACGCGCGGCTGGCGCGCGACGACGCGACCACCCCGTCACCGGTCGACCTGGAGGCGGAGCGCGCCATCGTGGCGCGCGGCATCAACATCGTCGTGACCGAAGAGGCCGCGCGCCGGATGGGCTACCGCTCCGCCCAGGAGGCGATCGGCAAGAACGTCCGCGCCGGCCTCACCGTGGACGAGGTCGGCGGCATGGTGCCCTCGACCATCGTCGGGGTGGTCAACGATGCCCGCTTCCGCTCGATCCACGATCCGCTCCAGCCGATCCTTTATTATTTCCAGCGCGACCGCTTCAATTATCTGGTCGTCCGCTTCGGCGGCGCCGACGGCGGCCGGATCGGGCGGCAGATCGAACAGGTCTGGAAGCGGATCGTCCCCGACATCCCCTTCCGCGGCCAATATGCCGACGAGCTGGTGCGCGAGATGTACGAGGCGGAGGAGGCGCGGGCGCAGCTGTTCGGCATCTTCGCCGCCTTGTCTGTGATCATCGCCTGCCTCGGCCTGTTCGGCCTCGCCGCCTTCACGGCCGAGCGGCGGACCAAGGAGATCGGCATCAGGAAGGTGCTCGGCGCCCGCACGCGCGACATCATCCGGCTGCTCGCCTGGCAATTCTCCAAGCCGGTCATCGTCGCCAACCTGATCGCCTGGCCGGTCGCCTGGTACATGATGCGGGAATGGCTGCAAGGCTTCGACAGCCGCATCGATCTCGGCCCGACCCCGTTCCTGCTCGCCGGCGCGCTGGCGCTGGGCATCGCGCTCGCGACCATCGCCGGCCATGCGATGAGGGTCGCGCGCGCGAATCCGATCCACGCACTCAGATACGAATGAAGGGGTACGCGACGATGTGGCGCAATTATCTGACCGTGGGGCTGCGCGCGTTGCTCCACCACAAGACCTACGCCTTCATCAACATCTTCGGGCTCGCGATCGGTCTGGCGGCCTGCCTGCTGCTGCTGCTCTACGTGCGCTACGAGACCGGCTATGATCGCTGGTTGCCGGACGCGGAGCGGGTCTATCAGGTGCAGTCGATCGGCATCGACGAGGGCGTGCGCACGCCGCAGCAGGCGGCGCACGGCGTCATCACCGAGAGCCTGCCGCAGGCCTTCCCCGAGATCGAGGCGATCGCCCGTATCGAGGGCGACCAGCCAGTCTTCCTGATCGACGGCGAGCCGCGCTTCTTCGACATGCATTATGCCGACCCCAACTTGTTCCAGATCCTGCAATTGCCGTTTCTGCGCGGCGACCCGCGCCGGGCGCTCGAGCCGGCCGAGGCGCTGGTGCTGAGCCGCAGCCAGGCGATGAACATGTTCGGCAGCATCGACGTCGTCGGCCGCACAGTGACGGGCATCCGCCGCGGCGAGCGCTACGAGCAGCGCGTCACCGGCGTGTTCGAAGACATTCCCGGGAACAGCCATCTCGACATTCGCATGGTCGGCCGCATCACCGAGCAGATGAAGGAGGAGTGCGGCTGGGGCTGCGTCAACGGCTTCGTCTATCTGAAGCTGAGGCCGGGCGCGGATGCCGAGGCGATCAACCGCCGGCTTCCGGAATGGGAGCGCCGGTCGATACCGCCGGTCAATGTCGGCGGCAGCCGGGTCAGCGAGGGTGACCTCTTCGACTGGCGGCTGGTCAACGTGCGCGACGTTCATCTCTCGGGCGCGGAGGGGGAGGAGACCCGACCCGGCAACGACCGCCGCACGATCGTGACCTTCGCCGTCGTCGCCTTGCTGATCCTCGGCATGGCGGCGGTCAACTTCGTCAACCTGGCCACCGCTCGCGCGGGCCAGCGCGCCCGCGAAGTGGCGCTCCGCAAGGTGCTGGGCGCCCGCCGACGGCAGCTCGTCGCGCAGTTCCTCGGCGAATCGCTGCTCATCACGGCGGCGGCCACCCTGCTCGCCCTCGCCGCGGCGGAGCTCGCTCTGCCGTTCCTCTCGACCTTCCTCGGCGCCGAGCTCGATCTCGCCTATCTGGGCGAAGGGGGGATGCTGCTGCCGATCGTGGCCTTGTGGCTCGCGGTCGGGCTGGCGGGAGGGCTTTATCCGGCCTTCTATCTCTCCCGCTACCAGCCGGGCGAAGTGCTGAAGGCGAACCGCTCGAGCGCAGAGCCGATCGGCACCGGACGGCTGAGGAGCGCCCTTGTGGTCGCGCAGTTCGCCGTGTCGATCGCCCTCATCGTCTGCACGCTCATCGTCTACGCCCAGACCATGTTCGCGCGCCGCACCGACATCGGCTTCGAACGGACCGGCCTCATCCAGATCAGCAACGCCAACCGAGCCGCGGTGGTACCTGTCGTCGAGGCGCTGCAGCGCGAGATCGTCCGGGTCGACGGCGTCACTTCGGTCGCCGGCGCCAGCATCACCGCGGCGAGCGGCAACACCACCACCACCAACGTCCGCGTCCCCGGCCGCAGCGAGGCGGTAACGGTCGGCAATTACAGCGTCTCGCCCGACTTTTTCCGGACGATGAACATCCGTCCGCTCGCCGGGCGGCTACTGTCGCGCAGCTTCGCCAACGACAATGCGTGGACGCCCTACGAGCCCGAGGAAGCGGCCGCGGCCGCGCAGCGGGCCATCGTTGGGCGCGGAGTCAACATCGTCGTGAACCGGGAGGCGGCCGTGCGGCTCGGGCTCGGCACCCCGCAGCAGGCGGTCGGCCGTCAGCTGCAGCTCGACTTCTTTGGAGAGGAAGTGGGGCTGCTTCCGGCCACGGTGGTCGGCGTCGTCGAGAACAGCCGCTTCCGGTCGCTGCGCGAGCCGGTCGAAGCCATGATCTTTCACGATCGCGGCATCTATCGAAGCCTCGCGATCCGCTTCCGCTCGTCCGATCCGGAAGGCGTGCGGCAGCGGATCGGCGCGGTGTGGCGGCGGATGGTGCCCGACGTCCCCTATGAGGCGGCCTTCGCCGACGAGCAGCTCGCCGAGCTCTACCGGACGGAGGCGGCGCGCGGCCAGACCTTCGCCGGCTTCTCGCTGCTCGCGGTCCTGATCGCCTGCCTCGGCCTTTTCGGGCTCGCTGCCTTCACGGCCGAGCGGCGCACCAAGGAGATCGGGATCAGGAAGGTGTTCGGCGCGCGCAGCCGCGACATCGTGAGGCTGCTCGCCTGGCAGTTCTCGAAGCCTGTGATCCTGGCCAACATCATCGCCTGGCCCGCGGCCTGGTGGGTCATGCGCGACTGGCTGAACCGCTTCGATGCCCGCATCGACCTCGGGCCCGGCCCATTCGTCCTCGCCGGCCTGATCGCTTTGGTGATCGCCCTCGGCACGATCGTCGGCCATGCCCTCAAGGTCTCGCGGACGCATCCCATCCACGCGCTGCGCTACGAATAGGTCCAGATCGGCCTTTTCTTCCGCTGGCGGGCGCGCGCGCCTTCATGCTAGCTCCCGCCCTGGGTCGGCGGGGGCACGACGGCGGGGGGCAATAAGCGGATCATGTGGCGCAACTATGTGAAAGTGGGCCTCCGCTCGCTGGCCCGGAGCAAGACCTACGCCTTCATCAACATCTTCGGGCTCGCTCTGGGTCTCGCCGCCTGCCTGCTGATCCTCGTCTACGTCCGCTACGAGACCGGCTACGACGAATGGGTCCCCGACGCCGACCGCGTCTACCAGGTCCAGACGATCAGCCTCGATCCGGACGAGAGCGAATCCCCGCTCGATCAATATACGCACGGCATCCTCGCCGAATCCTGGGCGCGCAGCTTCCCGCAGATCGAGGCGATCGCGCGGATGGACGAGGTCAATCCGGTGTTCCTCAGGAACGGCCAGCCGAGCTTCGCGCCGATGCTGCTCACCGAGGCGAACTTCCTCCAGATCGTGCAGCTGCCCTTCCTGCGCGGCGATCCCGCGACTGCCCTGCAGGGCCTCGATGCGCTCGTCCTCAGCCGCAGCGAGGCGGTCAACCGCTTCGGCGGCGTCGACATCCTCGGCGAGACCGTCACCGCCGTCCGCCGCGGCGAGCAATATAATCTGCGCGTCACCGGCGTGTTCGAGGATCTGCCGCGCAGCAGCCACATGGCATTGCGCATGCTGGGCCGGCTCGGCGAGACCGACCGCGAGGAATGCGGCTGGGGCTGCATCAACGGCTTCGTCTATCTGAAGCTGAGGCCCGGCGCCGATCCCGCCGCGATCGAGCGGCAGCTGCCGGCCTGGGAGCGGCGCGCGATCCCGCCCGTGGACGTCGGCGGCCAGCAGCGGCGCGAGGGCGACCGCTTCGACTGGCGGCTGGTCAACGTCCGCGACGTCCATCTGAGCGGCGCGGGCGGGCCGCTCGAGCGACCGGGGAACGACCGCAGCACGATCGTCACGTTCGTCGTGATCGCGCTGCTGATCCTGGGCATGGCGGCGGTCAACTTCGTCAACCTCGCCACCGCGCGCGCAAGCCAGCGGGCCCGCGAGGTGGCGCTGCGCAAGGTGCTCGGCGCCACGCGGGGGCAGCTGATCGCGCAGTTCCTCGCCGAATCGGCGCTGGTGACCGCGCTCTCGGTGCTGCTGGCGCTGGTGATGGTCGAGCTGGCGCTGCCCTGGCTCGCCGCTTTCCTCGACGCCGATCTCGACGCCCGCTGGTTCGGGGCGGAGGGGCTTGGGATGCCGGTCTTCGCTCTGTGGTGCGTGGTCGCGGTGGCCGGCGGCATCTACCCGGCTTTCTATTTGTCGCGCTACCAGCCCGCCGAAGTGCTCAAGGCGAACAAGTCGAGCGCCGAGCCGCTCGGCACCGGGCGCCTCAGGATGGCGTTGGTCGTCGCCCAGTTCGCGGTGTCGATCGGGCTCATCATCTGCACGCTCGTGGTCTGGTCGCAGACCCGCTACGCGCAGAATGCCGATCTCGGCTTCCGCCGCGACGGCCTCATCCAGGTGGCCAACGCCAACCGCGCCGCGATCATCCCCCAGACCGAGACGCTGATGCGCCAGATCGCGCGGGTCGATGGCGTGGAGAGCGTCGCCGGCACCAATTTGCGGGCGGCGATGGAGAGCGTGCTGACGACGAGCGTGTCGATCCCGGGCCGGGCCGAGCCGGAGGTGGTCGGCTTCTACAGCGTTTCCCCCGAATTCTTCGAAACTCTGGGCGTACGGCTGCTGGCGGGACGGACGCTGTCGCGCGCCTTCGCCGAGGACGACGCGTCGGTGCCGCTCGACCCGGAGGAGGCGGCGCTGGCGGCGCAGCGGGCGATGGTCGCCCGCGGCGCCAATGTGGTCGTGAACCAGACCGCGGCACGGCGCTTCGGCTTCGCCGATCCGCAGGCGGCGCTCGGTCGGCAGCTTCGACTGCCGATGTTCGGAGCGGAGATGGGGCTGATGCCGGTCACGATCGTCGGCGTCGTCGGCGACAGCCGCTTCCGCTCGCTCCGCGACCCGATCGAGCCGCAGATCTTCTTCGACCGGCGCATCTACAACAATCTGGCGATCCGCTACCGGGCGGCCGATCCCGAGAGGGTGCGCCGCGAGGTCGAGGCGATCTGGCGGCGGCTGGCCCCCGAAGTGCCGTTCGAGGCGGACTATGCCGACCAGGAGCTGGCCGCGGTCTACGCCTCGGAACGAGCGCGAGGCGAAGCGTTCGCCGGCTTCGCCCTGCTGGCGGTGGTGATCGCCTGCCTCGGCCTGTTCGGCCTCGCCGCCTTTACCGCCGAGCGGCGGACCAAGGAGATCGGTATCCGCAAGGTCTTCGGCGCGCGCAGCCGCGACATCGTCGGGCTGCTCGCCTGGCAATTCTCGAAGCCCGTCATGCTCGCCAACATAATCGCCTGGCCGGTCGCCGCATGGGTGATGCACAGCTGGCTGAAGGGCTTCGACGCCCGGATCTCGCTGGGGGTCGGTCCCTTCCTAATCGCCGGCCTGATCGCGGTCGTGATAGCGATCGGCACCATCGCCGGACATGCGCTCAAGGTGTCGCGCACCAACCCGATCCACGCTTTGCGCTACGAATGAGGGCGGCGTGGCGAATTGGGTTCGCTGGTCTTGCCGCCGCGCTCGGCGTTGCGGCCTGCTCGCCGGATGAGCAGGCGGAGACCGCCCAACGGAACAGCGCACCGGCTGTGATCGGGGCTCCTCCTTGTCCCGCGGAGCAATTGTCTTGCGAGCGCCAGCAGCCTGTCGTGTCGGAGGGCAGGCGGTTCGAGAACGCGGAAATGGGCCTCAGTGCCGTCTTTCCGGCGGGGAGCCGTGTCTGCCTCGCCCGTTCCGGGGACGCGGCGCGGGGGTTTTACGCCCTCTACGGCGGCGTCCCCGGATGCAGGGCTGAGGACTTTGGCGCGGCGATGAGCCTCAGCTCGTCCTTCAATTCCCTGTTCTACAGGACAGCGGAAGAAGCGGCTCCCGACTATTGTGGGGGTGTCGGGTCCGACCTGCAGGAGGCCGCGGGAGGCCCCTTCACCTTTCCGGGACACCGCTCGATCGCCTGCGAGGAGCTGGACCACCGAGGTCCGATCACCATCACCGTCTACGCACTGGCGGGCGAGCCGGCGCGCGGCGTACCGGCGCGGGCTCCGGCGGTGATCTATTTCGCTTCGATCATCACGCGGCCGGGACGTGCACCGGCGGATCTAAGGATGTTCCGCGCCTTCCTCGCCACCGCGCACATCGGCACGCTTGCGAGGGATGCCGATACGGTCAATCGGTCGCCGAGCCGACAATGATCGTCAGCCGGCGGAGGGCAGGGACATGGATGCTGAACAGGAACACGCCCCACCATTCCATGCCCATCCGGAAATAGTCCGACACCTCGCCAAGGCGCGGGCTCGTCCAGTCGAGGATCTCGTGCCAGTGGAGCGGGGGCAGGATGAAGTCCCGAATCTCCTCGAACGCCGCCTGCACCTCGCGCGGCCGGGCGCGGATGGGGTAAGGCGGGCTCAAGAAAGCGTAGGCAAACTGGCCCCCGCTGCCGGCTTCCGGGCAAGGCGCCGCCCCGGACACCAACTGCATTCCCTCGGTGGTCTTGAGCGGCGGGTTCTCCAGCTTCCTTCCGTCCGCCGTCGCCCAGCTGCCGCGCTGAATCAGCGATCCGGTCTCGCGATCGTACCAATCGCCGAAAAACGCGCGGTCGTTTATCTGCCTGGAGCCGAGCGTCCGCAGCTTCTCGGTATCGAAGCCATAGGCGGCCGAGATCGCAGAGAGAATCTCCTCCTCGCCGCCGTCTGCATCCTCGAAGATGGCGAAGTCGAGGACGCCGCCCATCTTGCGGTGTCGCTTGAAGGCCGGCGGCAGCTTTTCGATCTTGTGCATCGGCCGAGGCTTAGCTCCGGCGAACGCGCCGCGCGAGACGTTGCGCAAAGGACCTCTAACCGAAACGGACGCGGAACGGCGTCCAGGGTCCCGGGTTGAGCCGACGATGGCGATTTTGCTTCTCGGCGCGACGGGCCTGATCGGATCGGCGGTGGCGGCGCGCCTCGCAGGGGAGGGGCACGAGGTGGCCGGCGTCGCGCGGCGGGAGGGGGTCGAGACACGGCGGGTGCCGGCGGCGCGCTGGGTGCGGCTCGATTTGCGGGACGTGTGCGTGGCTGAGGACTGGCTGCCGCATCTCGCCGGGATCGACGCGGTGGTGAACTGCGCCGGGGCGCTGCAGCAGGGCGGGCGCGACGAAGTGGAGGCGGTCCACGTACGCGGTCCGGCGACCTTGTGGCAGGCGTGCGAGGCCGCGGGGGTGCGGCGGGTAGTCCATGTTTCGGCGATGAACGTCGACCAAGGGGGCGTCTCCGGCTTTTCGGAGAGCAAGGCGCGCGGCGACGCGGCGCTGGAGGCGAGCGGGCTCGACTGGGTGATCCTCAGGCCCTCGGTGGTCGTGGGACGCCAGGCTTATGGCGGCAGCGCCCTCTTTCGCGGGCTCGCGGCGCTTCCCTTGCTGCCGCGCGCGCCCGATGCGGGGCCGCTCGACATCGTGCAACTCGACAACGTCGCCGAGACGGTGGCGCGGTTGCTGCGGCCGGGGGCGCCGTCGCGAATCGCGCTCGACCTCGCCGGGCCCGACCGGCTCAGCTTCGAGGAGACGGTCGCCCTCTACCGGCGCTGGCTGGGCTGGAAGCCTGCCCGTCTCGTTTCCGTGCCCGGCTGGATGATGGGCGTGGCGTATCGCGTCGGCGATCTCATCGGCCGGCTCGGCTGGCGCCCGCCGATCCGGTCTACTGCGCGGCGCGAGATCGTGCGCGGCGCCGTCGGCGACGGCAGCGAATGGCGGCGCGTCACCGGGATCGAGCCGGTGGCCCTGTCCGCGGCGCTGGCCGCCGAGCCGGCCTCCGTCCAGGAGCGGTGGTTCGCGCGGCTCTATTTGCTGAAGCCGCTGGCAATCGGGGTATTCGCCTTATTCTGGCTGATGACCGGGCTCGTCTCGCTCGGCCCAGGTTATGGCCGCGCCGTCGCGACGATGCGCGCGACGGACGCGGCCGCGCTTGCGGAGATCAGCACGATCGCCGGCGGGATCGTCGACATAATCGTCGCCGGGCTGATCCTGTGGCGGCCCACGGCCAGGCTCGGGCTCGCCGCCGCCTTGCTGCTCTCGATCTTCTACATTACCGCCGGGACCTTGCTTCTCCCGCAGCTCTGGGCCGACCCGTTGGGGCCGATGATGAAAATCTGGCCGATCCTGGTGCTGAACCTCGTCTGCCTCTCTATCCTGGACGAAAGATGACCGAATATCTCGTCCTCAAATATCTGCACGTGATCGGAGCGACGGTGCTGCTCGGGACAGGCGCGGGCATCGCGTTCTTCATGCTGATGGCCCACCGCAGTGGCGATGCGCGGCTGATCGCGGGCACGGCGCGGATCGTGGTGACCGCCGACTATCTGTTCACGGCGACGGCCGTCGTCGCGCAACCGGTCACCGGGCTGCTGCTGGCGAGGAGCGTCGGTTACCCCCTCGGCGAGGGCTGGATCGTCGCCTCGATTGCGCTCTATCTGGTCACCGGGGCATTCTGGTTGCCGGTGGTGTGGATGCAGTCCGAGATGAGGAAGCTGGCGCAGGCGGCCGCGGATGCGGGCGAGCCGCTGCCCGATCGCTATTATCGGCTGTATCGCCTCTGGTTCGCGTTCGGCTTTCCGGCCTTCGCGGCGGCGCTGGCGATCTTCTGGCTGATGATCGCCCGGCCGCAGCTCGCATGGCTGAGCCTGTGAGCCGTAAGCCGCGCCTCGCCAGCCGGCTCGTGATCGGCGCCATCGCCGGCTTCGTCGGCACGATGGCGATGACCGCGGCGATGCGGCGCCTCCACCCGCGGCTGCCCGGCAAGGAGCGCTATCCGCTGACGCCGCGCGAGATCGTCGACCGGCTCGGCGAGCAGCTGCACCGACCGATCGCAGGCGAGGCGGCGAAGGACGCCACCACCGCCGCCCATTTCCTCTACGGCGCGGCGATGGGCGCGCTGATCTCGGCGATGAACCCCGATCCGGGCAAGCGTGGCGGCGCGCTCGCCGGAGCGGCGGTGTGGCTGGCGAGCTATATGGGCTGGATCCCGGCGGTCGGCACCCTCCAACCGGCGACCCGGCATCCGGCGCGCCGCAACGCCCTGATGATCGGCGCGCACCTTGTCTGGGGCTCGGCGACGGCGGCGGCGATTCGCGAATTGAGGCTGGCGCGCGAGACCATCTTCGCCGAGGGCGCGGACAAGGACGCGCCTCCGAATCGGGGCGGGGAGCGCTAGAGCCGCGGTGCCGTGCCCGTCAGCGGGGACGGACCGAGATCGATGCTGCCGTCACCGAGGTCGAGGCCGATCCGCCCTGCCTTGATCCAGCGCACCGCCGCGGTAAGCCGCTCGAAGCCTTCGAACTCGATCGTCACCGCCTCGCCGATGCGCGGCATGATGTCGGCCTCGATCATGATCCCGCCCGACGAGACGTTGACCACGCGGACCAGCAATTTCTTGCGGCGGAAAAGGAGGATGGCGCGGTCGACGACGCCCCAGTGGCGGTCCTCGCGCCGCTGGTCGGTTGCGCGGCGCTCCTCGCGCGCGATCTGAAGGGCCATGAGGCTGCCGCCGCCGGTCCTGCGGCAGCTCTCCTTGGTCGAGACCAGCGAAGCGCTCGCCGCCTCGCCCGATTTGATGGCGTTTCTCAGTCCGTGCATTCCATGCCCCCACGGTTTCGCGCAGCTTATGCACTTCGAGCCCTTACCGATTTGCCAACGTCGCGATCAGCAATTGGTTAACCCTCGCCGGGTTAAGCGGAAGGCTGGATTCGCAGGGGTGAGGAATGCGCCGGAGCGAGAGAATGCCGGTCGACGAGACGACGAGGCTCCGCCCCAATGCGTGGAGCAGCCTCGAAGTGAAGCTCGTCGATCTCTCGGACACGGGCTTCCGCGCCGAATGCGAGGCGACGATCCTGTGCGGCTCGGCGATCAGGATCGAGCTTCCCGGCCTCGGCGAGATCGAGGCGCAGGTGACATGGCGGCGGCGCGGTGAGATCGGCGCCAAGTTCATCGTGCCGATCAATCTGGCGCGGTGCACCGCGGCCAAGCTCGACGACGAGACGGTGCTGGCGCGGCTGCTTGTCGAGCGCGCCGAGGCCCGCACCACCGGCCGCTTCACCCACGAGCAGAAGCTGCGCCGCCAGATCCTCGCGGCCCTGCCGATGCGGCGAGTCGAGCCGTGACCGACTGCTCGGCCTTGAGCTTCAATCCGCTCTTAACCCGCACGCGCTAAAGCGGGCGCATGGGGCGGGATTTCGTGGCGTGGGCGGCGCGGGCGCTCGGCATCGGCGAGACGGCGACGCCGTTCGGACGGGCCTTGCTCGAGGTACGCTACCGGGCGCTGCAGCGGCAGATCCCGTTGCTCTACATCATCGCGCTCGGCAACTTCATCGGGCTTCACCTCGCCGTGGAGGCGACCGAATTCGACCGCATCAGCCACCCCGTCAATCTGATCATGCTGATCGTCGTCGTCCGCCTCGCTTACTGGGTGCGGACCCGGGCGCGCTCGTTGCCGCCGGACCGGATCCTGGCCGAATTGTTCAAGACCTGGCTGCTCGCCGCCGCGTTCAGCTGCGCATTCTGCTACTGGGCGATCAAGCTGTTCGCGCTAGGGGACCCCGCGCAGCAGAATTATATCGTCCTGTTCGCGAGCCTCGCCGCGATCGGCTGCGCCTACGGCCTGTCGAGCTTCCCGAGCGCGGCGCGGCTGCCTCTGCTGCTGTTCGCGCTGCCGCTCGCGACCTTCCTCGTGCTGTCGGGGCGAGCCGGGCATATCGCCGTCGGCATCAGTCTCGGCCTGATCACCCTGCTCATCGGCCGCCTGCTCGAGATACACAATCGCGGCTATACCGAGCTCGTCCGCTCGCGCTCGGAGGTCGAGGCGGAGCGCGAGCGCGCGCAGAAGGCGGAGGCGACCGCGCTGGCGGAGAAGGCGCGGGTGCGCGAAGTCGCGGACACCGATCCGCTGACCGGCCTCGCCAATCGCCGCGCCTTTCTCGCCCTGCTGGAGGGGATGGTCGGTGTCGAGGGGCGGAACCGCCCGGTGACGCTGGCGATGGTCGACCTCGACGGCTTCAAGCCGATCAACGACACGTTCGGCCACGCGACCGGCGACGCGGTGCTGCGCAAGATCGGCGAGCGGCTGCGCAACGCCGGCGGCGCCGGCAGCGTCGCCGCGCGCATGGGCGGCGACGAATTCGCTTTGCTGGTGCCGAGCTGCGCCAGCCGCGCCGCCGCGGCGCGTCTCGGCGCCCGGATCGCTTTCGAGCTGCGCCGGCCCTATGAGGTGGACGGCCGCGAGTTCCGCCTGTCGGGGGGCTGCGGGCTGCTCCTGATCGAGCCCGACGACAGCGACCTCACCCTGGCGCTCGGCCGCTGCGACACGGCGCTCTACCGCGCCAAGCAGCGCGGCCGCGGCGAATATGCGCTCTTCACCCGCGAAATGGAGAAGGTGACCCGCCGCCGGGCCGCGCTCGAGCGGGCGCTGCGCGATCCGGCGGTGCACGACCAGGTCCATCTCGCCTTCCAGCCGATCTGGGAGCTGGAGAGCGGGCGGCTGCATTCGTTCGAGGCGCTGGCGCGCTGGGACCATCCCGAGCTCGGGCCCGTGTCGCCGGGCGAGTTCATCCCGATCACCGAGCAGATCCATGCGGTCGAGGCGATCGGCGCGACCCTGCTCGAGCGGGCGGCGATCGAGGCGGGGCGCTGGCCCGACTCGTTGTTGCTCTCGTTCAACCTCAGCGCCGTCCAGCTCTGCTCGGCCGACGCGGCGCGGCGCATTCTCGAGACGGTGGCGAAAGCGAAGCTCGATCCCGCGCGCCTGCAGCTCGAAGTGACCGAGACGGCCCTGCTGGTCGATTTCGATTCGGCGCGGCGCAACCTCCGGCTGCTGCGCGAGGCGGGCGCACGCATCGTGCTGGACGATTTCGGCGCGGGCTATGCGTCGGTCTCCTATCTGCGTGAGATCGATTTCGATGCGATCAAGCTCGACGGCTCGCTGGTCGTCGCCGCCGCCGAATCGCCGTCCGCGCTGCGACTGTTGCGTGGCGTCGTCCAGCTCTGCGCGTCGCTCGGCGTGCCCTGCGTTGCCGAGCATGTCGAGACGGAGACGCAGCTGGCGGTGCTGAAGCAGCTTCATTGCCGCTACGGCCAGGGCTTCCTGCTCTCGGAGCCGCTGGCAGCGGCGGACGCGCGCGCGCTTGCCGGATCGCGGCTGTTGCCGCTCGCCGGAGGGATACGGCGCGCCGCCGCCTGATTGTCCGACATCTGTCGGGTTGCGGGCTTTTGAGAATGTGATAACATTACATCCTTCCCTGGGAGGATGTTCGATGCGTTACCTCGCCCTGCTGCCGATGACCGCCCTCGTCCTGGCCTCGCCGATGAGCGCCCCCGCCCCCGCTCAGCCGGCCTCCGCCCCGCGATCCGGCCGAGTGAGCGCGGACGATCCGGGGGAGGTCTGTCGACCCTTTCTCGAGCAATTCGAGGCGAACCGCGAAGATGCGGCCGGTTACGGCCGAAGCCTGCGCAGCGCGCCGGGGAGCAATGGCCGCGGCACGGGCCGCAGGGTGCCGCAGCCGCAGATGGTCCCGCCCCCCATGCCTTCGCCGCCGCCGCCGCCCGCCCCGCCGCCGGTCGTCGCCATGCCGACCGCGCCTTCGACGCAGGGGTTCGTCAATCCAGGACCGCAAGAGAATCGCGAACGCTATGCCGGCGAGCCGGTAGCGACGGTGCAGGCCGTCGCCGAGGCGCCGGTCTCGACCTTCTCGATCGATGTCGACACCGGCAGCTACGCCAATGTGCGGCGGATGCTGGGGCAGAGCGAGATGCCGCCCCAGGCGGCCGTGCGCACCGAGGAGATGCTGAACTATTTCCGCTACGACTATCCCGCGCCGCGCGACCGGACGCAGCCGTTCAGCATCACCACCGACATGACGACGACGCCGTGGAACGGCGAGACCCGGCTGCTGCGCGTCGGCCTGCGCGGCTACGACCTGCCGCGCGCCGGGCGGCCGCCGGCCAATCTCGTCTTCCTGGTCGACGTTTCCGGATCGATGGACACCCCGGACAAGCATCCGCTCGTCCAATGCTCGCTTGCTTTGGTGGCCCGCCAGATGGGGCCGCGCGACCGCATCTCGATCGTCGCTTATGCCGGCGCCGCGGGCCTGGTCCTGCCGGCGACCGGCGACCGTACCGAAGTCGAGAAGGCGCTCGGCCGGCTGCGCGCCGGCGGTTCGACCGCGGGCGGGGCCGGGATCCAGCTCGCCTACCGGACGGCGCGCGAGAATCTGATCGAGGGCGGGATCAACCGCGTCATCCTGGCCACCGACGGCGACTTCAACGTCGGCGTCACCGACAATGAGGCGCTGATCGACATGGTGGAGCGCGAGCGGGCGAGCGGGATCACGCTCACCACGCTCGGCTTCGGGACGGGCAATTACAACGAAGCGATGATGGAGCAGATCGCCGATCACGGGAACGGCAACTATTCCTATATCGACACCCCGCGCGAGGCGCAGAAGGTGCTCCAGCAGGAGCTCGCCTCGACCTTGTTCACCATCGCCCACGACGTGAAGATCCAGGTCGAGTTCAACCCGCTCTACGTCAGCGAATACCGGCTGATCGGCTATGAGAACCGGGCGCTCGCCGAGCAGGATTTCGACAATGACGCCGTCGATGCGGGCGAGATCGGCGCCGGCCACCAGGTCACCGCGCTCTACGAGATCGTGCCTGCCGGGAGCCGCGGCTGGATGCCGGAACGGCGCTATCCGGAGAACCGGCCGCAGGCGACCGGCGCGGCCAACGGCGAGCTCGCCTTCCTCCGGCTCCGCTACAAGCTGCCGGGCGAGGACCGGTCGCGGCTGATCGAGCGGCCGCTGGCGGCGTCGCTGGTGGCGAGCGCGCGGGCGCCCAGGGGCGACAGCGCCTTCGCCGCCGCAGTCGCCGCTTACGGCCAGCGCCTGCGCGGCGATCCCTGGCTCGGCCGGTTCAGCTACGCCGACGCGCGGCGTCTCGCCCAGGGCGCGGCGGGCGGCGACTGGTGGCGCCGCGAGTTCCTGCGGCTCACCGAGCTCGCCGAGCAGCATGCGGTGAGGGGCGCGGCAGCCGGGGGCGGCGACCGTTAGGCTCTTTCGAGGCGCAGCGGCGTCCAGCGCAGGCGGCGCCGCTCCGCCTTGCCGGCGTCGGTCTCCCCGTCATAGCTGACTGGATCGGCTTCGATCTCCAGGTGCGGATCATCGAACGCATTGAGGTTGAGGGTCGCGATCCGCGCCTCGGGTGGACCGAAGAGGGCGCCGACATAGACTCCACAGCGCGGGCAGAGGAGATAGTCGGTGCTGCGCGAGGCGAACCGGTAGAGGAGCGGCGGCACGGAAAGGTCGATCGTCGCGGCTCCGGCAGGATCGCTCACCGTCCGGGCGCCGTGCTTGCGGCAGAAGGAGCAGAGGCAGGCGCGGGGCGCGAGCGGGCGCTCGCTCTCGAAGGTCAGGCGGATCGCGCCGCAATGGCAGCCGCCGGCGTAACGCATCTTTACTCGGTCGGCAGGTGCCGGCGCATCCATTCGGCCGCGATGCGCCGCGCCTGCTCGTCGATTTGCGGAGTGACGCGCTCCGAGAAGCTTTGCAGGATGATCGCGGCATTCCGGTCGCCGGCCGCCTCGGCGATGCGCAGATAGGCAATGCCGCGCGGGAGGTCGACCGGGCCACCCTGGCCCGCGGCGAGCATCGCCCCGAGGCCGCGCAGGGCATGTTCGAAGCCATGCTCGCCGGATTGGGCGGCCCGCCCATACCAGAGCCGCGCCGCGGCAGGGTCCTGCGGGACGCCCTCGCCGGTGGCGAGCATGACCGCCCGGCTGATCATCGCATTGACACCCCCCGCCTCCGATGCGGCGGCGAGGATTCGATACGCCTCCTGCGGATTGCGCGGCGTGCCGAGCCCCTGAAGGTGCATCATCGCGAGTCGCCACTGCCCAAACAGGCCTGCCCGGCCGGTGGCCGCCGCAGCGGCTCTGACATGCTCGAAGGCGCGCACAGGATCGCGCGCATAGCCGTCCATGCCTCGCAGATAGCGCTCGGCCAGCGAAAGATGCGCGCCGCTGGACCCCTCTCGCGCCGCCTCCTCCATCAGCCGCCGCCCGGCGGCCTCGTCGGCCGGCCCGCCGATCCCGTACATGACCAATGTCGCCAGGCTGTTCTTCGCTTCGGCCGAGCCGGCCTCGGACGCGCGCTGGAACCATCGCCGCGCCTCCGCATATTGCGCCGGGTCGCGGGACTCGAGCAGCCTGATGCCCAGATCGTGCTGCGCCGCCCGGTCGCCGGCCTCGGCGCGGGCCCGAAGCTGCCCGACCGTTTCGGCCGGCCGGCGGACCGAGCCGGTCCGCTGCGCAAGCGAAAAGTCGTCGCCGGGCTGGGCGGCGGCGTCCGTCGCCGCTGAGGCGGGAGAGGCGGCCACGAGCGCCAAGAGGACAGTGAACACCCGCATCCTTATCTCCTGCTCGGCGACCGTTCCCATATCACGGCGCCAAGGCGGGCGACAGGCGGGCGGTCCAGACGACATGCCGGCCGCCCCGGCCGCGGGCGACGCGGGCGACATGCTCCTCGACGGCGAAGCCGGCGTTGCGGAGCCTATTGGCGAAGGCCGGGCTGGGCGCCGCCGACCATAAAGCGAGGACGCCCCCGCGGCGCAGGGCGCCGCGGGCGGCGGCGAGGCCGGTCCGGGTGTAGAGGCGGTCGTTGGTTTCGAGGGTGATGCCGTCGGGGCCGTTGTCGACGTCGAGCAGGATCGCGTCCCAATTCGCGCCCGGGCGGATCAGGGCGGCGACGTCGGCCGCTTCGATCCGCACGCGGGGGTCGGCGAGGCTGTCGGCGAAGAGGTGGGCGAGCGGACCTTTCGCCCAGGCGATCACGGCGGGGACGATCTCGGCGACGACGATCTCGCTGTCGGAGCCGAAGCGGTCGATCGCCGCGCGCAGGGTGAAGCCCATGCCGAGGCCGCCGATCAGCACGCGCGGTCGCCGCCGTCCCGCGAGCTGCGCGGCGGCGAGCGCTGCCAGCGCCTCCTCGGACCCGCTCTTGCGGCTGTTCATCAGCTCGTTGGCGCCGAGCATGATCGAATATTCGTCGCCCCGGCGGACGAGGCGTAGGGTGCCGCCGCCGGGGAGCGGCGCCGTGTCGAGAAGCTCGCGCGGGACCATTCAGACGTCGAGATTGGCGACGTTCAGCGCATTCTCCTGGATGAAGTCGCGGCGCGGCTCGACGACGTCGCCCATCAGCCGGGTGAAGATCTCGTCGGCGAGGTCGGCCTGCGCGACCTCGACCTTCAAGAGGCTGCGATGCTCGGGGTCGAGCGTCGTCTCCCAGAGCTGCTCGGCATTCATCTCGCCGAGGCCCTTGTAGCGCTGGATGGCCAGCCCCTTGCGGCCGGCGGCGAGAATCGCGTCGAGCAATTCGGTCGGCCGGCGCACGAGGACGCCGCGGGCGTCCGGCGCGCGCTCGGGCGGCGGGATGCCGTCGACCTTCTCGTGCGGCGTGTCGCTGTCGGGGTTCGGATCCTCATCGCGGGCCTGCGAGGCGGCGGACTTGAGCGAGATCAGGCGGGAGGCGGTCGCGTAGCTCGAAGCCTGTTCGGCGGCGAGGCCGTGGAGCTTCCTCGCTTCGGCCGAGGCGACGAACTTGTGGTCGACGACATGATGGTCGGTGACGCCGCGCCACAGGCGGCGCAGGACATAGTCGCCATCGGCGCCGATCTCGCCGGTCCAGGTCGATTCCTCGTCGCTGGCCTGGAGGAAGGCGGCGGCCCGGCCGATCGCGTCGCGCCGGTCGGGTGCCCGGAGATTGGGATTGAGCGCGCCGTTCAGCGCCAGCGCTTCGATCAGGCCCGGATCGTAGCGCTTGGGCACGTAGCGCATCAGGCTGCGGACGCGGCGGGCGTGGTCGGCCAAAGCGTGGAGGTCGTCGCCCGAGCGGGGCCCCTCCTCGGTCTCGAGAATCATCGAGCCGATGCCGGCGTCGATCAGATATTCCTCGAGCCGGTTGTCGTCCTTCAGATAGACTTCGGAGCGGCCCTTGGCGACTTTGTAGAGCGGCGGCTGGGCGATGTAGAGGTGCCCGCGCTCGATGATCTCGGGCATCTGCCGGTAGAAGAAGGTGAGCAGCAAAGTGCGGATGTGGGCGCCGTCGACGTCCGCGTCGGTCATGATCACGATCTTGTGGTAGCGCAATTTCTCGATGTTGAAGTCGTCGCGGCCGATGCCGGTGCCGATCGCCTGAATCAGGGTGCCGACCTCCTTGGACGATAGCATCCGGTCGAAGCGGGCGCGCTCGACGTTGAGGATCTTGCCCTTCAGCGGAAGGATCGCCTGGTTGTGGCGGTTGCGGCCCTGCTTGGCCGAGCCGCCGGCGCTGTCGCCCTCGACCAGGAACAGCTCCGACTTGGCCGGATCGCGCTCCTGGCAGTCCGCCAGCTTGCCGGGCAGCGAGGCGATGTCCATCACGCCCTTGCGCCGGGTCAGCTCGCGCGCCTTGCGCGCCGCCTCGCGCGCCGCGGCGGCGTCGATGATCTTCTGGACGATGGTGCGGGCGTGGGCGGGATTCTCCTCGAGCCATTCCGAAAGCTTGTCGGCGATCAGGCTCTCGAGCGGCTGGCGGACCTCGGAGGAGACGAGCTTGTCCTTGGTCTGCGACCCGAATTTGGGATCGGGCAGCTTGACGGATACGATCGCGGTCAGCCCCTCGCGCATGTCGTCGCCGGTGAGGCTCACTTTCTCCTTTTTGAGCGCCCCGGACTTGTCCGCATAAACGTTGAGCGTGCGGGTCAGCGCGGCGCGGAAGGCAGCCAGATGGGTGCCGCCGTCGCGCTGCGGGATGGTGTTGGTGAAGCAGAGGACCTGTTCGTAATAGGAGTCGTTCCATTCGAGCGCGACGTCGATGCCGATTTCGTCGCGCTGGCCGTGGACGGCGATCGGCTCCGGGATGAGCGGAGTCTTGGCGCGGTCGAGATAGCGCACGAAGGCAGCGATGCCGCCTTCATAATAGAGCTCGACCTCTTTCTCCTCCTCGTGGCGGGCGTCGGTCAGGACCAGGCGGACGCCGCTGTTGAGAAAGGCGAGCTCGCGGAAGCGGTGCTCGAGCCGGTCGAAATCGAATTCGAGAATCTTGAACGTCTCGGATGAGGGCAGGAAGGTGACGCGGGTGCCCTTGCGGCCGGTGGGCGCGGTGCCGGCGAGCTTCAGCGGCGCTTCGGCGTCCCCGTGGCGGAAGCGCATCCAATGCTCCTCGCCGTCGCGCCAGATGGTGAGCTCGAGCCATTCCGACAGCGCGTTGACCACGCTGACGCCGACGCCGTGGAGGCCGCCCGACACCTTGTAGGCATTGTCGTCGGACGTGTTGTCGAACTTCCCGCCGGCGTGGAGCTGGGTCATGATGACCTCGGCCGCGGAGACGCCCTCCTCCTGGTGGATCCCGGTCGGGATGCCGCGGCCATTGTCCTCGACGCTGACCGAGCCGTCGGCATTGAGCGTGATCCGGATCAGGTCGCAATGGCCCGCCAGCGCCTCGTCGATCGCATTGTCGGAGACCTCGAACACCATGTGGTGGAGGCCCGATCCGTCGTCGGTGTCGCCGATATACATTCCGGGCCGCTTGCGGACCGCGTCGAGGCCTTTCAGCACCTTGATCGACTCGGCGCCGTAGGCATTTTCGCTGGGGGGATTTGTCATGGGCAGGATATAGGGATGGAGGGGTCGGAACTAAAGGAAAAAGGGGCGCATTCGCCGCCGCCGGATGCGACAGAAACAGCCCGTTCACAGGGCAATCGCGTCACTTGTGTCACTTCTCGCGAGCGCTTGCGATGGCGAACCGATAATCTAGCTGAAAGAGTCCACAAGAAAACCATACAGGTTTGTAATCGATGGCGCCCCGCCCGTCAAGTCAGCGGAGGGACGACCGCGCCGCCGACGATCTCGATCCGGGTCGAGGCGGGGCTTGCCGATTCGAAGAGGACCGCCTCCGTGCCGGTGACCCAGACCTGTCCGCCAGAGGCTTCGAGCCGCTCTAACAAAGCGTCCCGCCGCCGCGGGTCGAGATGGGCGGCGACTTCGTCGAGGAGGAGGATCGGGCGGCGGCCGGCGCGGTCGGCGACGAGATCGGCATGGGCGAGGATGATGCCGAGCAGCAGCGCCTTCTGCTCGCCGGTCGAGCAATAAGTGGCGGGCTGCGCCTTGCCGAGGTGGGTGACGAGGAGATCGCTGCGGTGCGGGCCGGCGAGGGTTCGGCCGGCGGCGGCGTCGCGCGCGCGGCCTTTGGCCAGGTCGCGCGCGAGGTCGTCCGAGGCGCCGCCGTCCAGCGACAGGCCGGCGCGCGCGAAGGGACCTTCCGGCGCGTCGGCGAGGCGGGTGGAGAGCGCCCCGACCGCGGCGGCGCGTGCCTCCGCGAGGGCTGCGCCGTGCTCCGCCATCCGCGCTTCGAGCGCGGTCAGCCAGGCCGCGTCGCGGCGCTCTTCGCCCAGCAGCTTGTTGCGGGCGCGCATGGCTGCTTCGTAGCGGGCGGCGTGGACGGCGTGGCCGGGGAAGAGGGCCAGGG
Source organism: Allosphingosinicella sp. (assembly GCA_036386495.1). Classification (GTDB taxonomy): domain Bacteria; phylum Pseudomonadota; class Alphaproteobacteria; order Sphingomonadales; family Sphingomonadaceae; genus Allosphingosinicella. The sequence goes on along the minus strand of DASVVP010000052.1, from coordinate 285 downwards.
CGAGGCGGTCGAGGAAGCGGCGGCGGCCGCCGGCCCCTTCGAGGAAGAGGCGGTCCATCGCGGGCGTGAGCCACAGGATCGACACCCATTCCGCGAGCGAGGAGGCGGAGGCGGGGGCGCCGTTGATGCGGACCTGACGGCGCCCGGGGGCGGAAGGGGAAATGCCGGTGCCGATGTCTACTGAAGCCCTCCCCCTCGAGGGGGGAGGGTTTGGGTGGGGGTGGACTCGTTCGTAGGGCGGTGCTTTTCCGGAGACTCCACCCCTCCCCAACCCCTCCCCCTCAA
>DASVVP010000051.1:0-27703 GCA_036386495.1 Allosphingosinicella sp. | reverse complement strand
GCGCGATCGCCGACGCGCGCATCGTCCGCAACCTCGCCCAGGCGCCGTGGCCCTATTCGCCGGCCGACGCCGAGTCTTTCCTCGCCCGCGAGCGCGACCCGGCCGAGCCGACGATGCTGATCTTCCTCAGGACCGCTGCCGCGCCCGAGCTGATCGGCGGCGTCGGCCTGGGTCGAACGCCCCGTGGCGGCACCGAGCTCGGCTACTGGCTGGCGCGGCGCCACTGGGGCCGCGGCTATGCGACCGAGGCCGGACGGGCGGTGCTGGCGGCTGCCCGCGACAGCCTGCGCCTGAGGCGGATCGAGGCCGGCCACTTCCTCGACAATCCCGCCTCCGGACGGGTGCTCGACAAGCTCGGCTTCCGACCCACCGGCGCGATCGTCCCGCGCTTCAGCGCCGGCCGCGGCGAGATCGCGCCCTGCCGCGAGGTCGTGCTCGACCTCGCGGACGTGGACTCCGACGCGGAGGCTGCCCCGGCAGCGCAAATGGCGGCCTGAGTTCCTCCCCATGCGCAGCATGGGGAGGGGGACCACCCGAAGGGCGGTGGAGGGGTGATGACGAGGCTTCTGCCAGTTACCCCTCCACCGCACTTCGTGCGGTCCCCCTCCCCATCGTGTCACGATGGGGAGGAACCTAGACTGCGTAAGCCTCGCTCTGCCTCTTCTCTTCCGCCGCGATGAGGGCGCGGTCGTCGTGCTTCCACGGGTGGAAGCCGGGCATGAAGAAGCTGGCCCAGGCGCCGAGGATGCGGCGGAGCACGCCGGGACGGACCCAGGCGAACCAGAAGAAGCGGGCCCAGGCGCGGGGTCCGGTGATGCCGTCCTGCGCGAGGAGATCCAGCGTCCCCCTCGTCCGATCGACGACGAAATTCCTGGTCACCAGCAGCATCACCTTCGCCTTGACCTTCCAGCGCTTGAAGCGCGGCCACTCGCGGGTCGCGTGCAGCCAGGTGTCGTAGGCGACGCCCTTATGCTCGATTTCCTCGATCGCGTGCCAGCGCCACATCGCCGCCGTCTCGGCGTCGGCGCCGGCGAGGTGGCGCGGATCGGCAAGCAGCTCATGGGCGAGAATGGCGGTGAAATGCTCGAGCGCCATGGTCGCGGCGAGGCAGGCGATCGGATGCTTGGCGCGGACGACGGCCAGGCGGGCGTCGACCCGCTGCTCGAGCGGCGCGAGGTCGTAGCCCGCCTCATGGGCGCGGCGGTTGAACTGGACATGCTCGCGGCTGTGCATCACTTCCTGGGTGGTGAACGCCTTGATCTCGGCGGCGAGCTTGGGCGGCGCGGCGTCGCGATAGGCCCGGACGCTCTCGACGAAGAAGGCCTCGCCCTTGGGGAAGGTCGCCGACAGCGCGTTGTAGAGCGCGCTCGCCACCGGATCGCCGCCGAGCCACCAGCGCTCGGTCGCGGCGCCGCGGCCGAACTTGCGGTCGCGCGGGACGATAGTGAGGTCGGAGGGTGTGACATTGGCGCGCATCGCTGTACTCCTTGCCACTGTGGCTAGACACTACTTACATCAATGTCAATAGTTCGTGAGCGCCTGACCCAGGGCGAAAGCCGCGCCGCCGCGCTCGATGCCGCGCGAGCCCTGCTGATCGAGGAGGGCCCGCAGGCGGTCACGCTGAAGGCGGTGGGTGCGCGGATCGGTAAGACCCACGCCAACCTCCTCCATCATTTCGGTTCGGCGGCAGGGCTGCAGGGGGCGCTGGCGCGGCTGATCAGCGAGCGGGTGACCGCACAGATCGGCGAGGCCGTGACCCGCGCCCGCGCCGGCGAGGCCGATCCGCGCGAGGTGGTCGACCGCACCTTCGACGCGTTCGGGCGCGAGGGCGGGGGCGCACTGGCGGCCTGGATGATCCTTTCGGGCGACCGGGAGGCGCTCAATCCGATCCTCGAATCCGTCCACGCCCTCGTCGACCGGCTCGGCGAGGGACATGAGGACCGGCCGGTCCACGAGACCACGCTCTGGCTGGTCCTCGCGGCTCTCGGCGACTCGCTGCTCGGCGGCCCGATGGCCGAAGCGCTCGGCCTCGCCCGCGACAAGGCCCGTGAGCTCGCCCGCACCCAGCTCCTCGCCGCCCTCAGCCGGAAGGAAGAGCCGTGATCAGCGGCGCGCATGCAATGCCTGTGCCGGGCTGCGGCAAGATCGGTCTCTACGAAGCGCACTAGGGAGGGCGTGAGGCCTCAGCTGCGGGCCGGCGTGAAATCGATCAGCAGGCGCAGTTGACCGGGCGATGCACTCCCACAGTCCTCGCTGGGCGCGACCGTGCTCGCTTCATAGCCGTCGAGGCGCGTCAGCTCGACCGAGACCGCCCGCGCCAGCGCGTGTGCAGGCGCGGCGTCGTCGGTGCCGCAATAACGAACGACCAGTTGCGATTCGGCGTCGCGAACCGGCGCGGCGGAGACCCTGTAGCCCGATTCCTGAAGGAAGAGCTGGATCTCGCGTGCGGCGGCGCGATCGTTGGCGAAGCCCATCGCGACCCGCGGCAGCGTCGCGGAGTTGGCCTCGATTTCGAGCCAATATTCTGTGCGGCTGCCGAGGGTGAACGACTGTGCCAACGACCGCGCGCGGACCTCGGCCCCATGGGTGATCAGCCCGATCGCGGGCCCCGGAGCATAGTCGCTGCCCGGCAGATCGCGGCGCAGCACGTGAGCGCCCCGGATGCGGTAGGCCTCCCCCCTCCGCACGGCCTCGGGCAGAACCGGCGCACCCGCGGCGGTGCTGAGGAACGAGATCCGCTCCTGCCCCCGCGTTTGGCCGATCCAGACGAAGGCGGTTCGCGTCCGCACGGTGAGCAACGCGCCGCGCGCTTGTCCGGCGGCGGCGGCGGCGAGCTGCGGCGCAATCGCCTCATCCTTGGCTGAATCGCTGTTGGCGGCGCGCTTCGCGTCCTTCCCGCGGACGATAGTGTCGGTGACGTGGAGGCTGCGCGAGATCCGCTGGCGTGCCTCGTCGAGCTGGTGCCGCGCCTCATCGCGCTGCCATTCGTGCCAATAGTGCAGCCCGCCCAAGCCGAGGCCAATGAGCGCGATGGCGAGCAGCACCAGGCTGCCCCAGCCGAGCTTCTTCCAGCGGCGCACCATGGTCCGCTCGATCCAGGTCCGCCGCCGGCTTTCCTCGAGCAGTTTCTCGACCGCCTTCCACTCGGGCTCGTCGCGCACGTCCTCGCGGCCTTCCGGGTGGAGGAGATAGTGCCGGACCCATTCGGGCCGCCGTGTCAGCGTCTCGAACCAGGCTCCGATCCGGTCGGTGGTGGTGCCGTCGAGATAGGCGCTGGAGTTCTTGCTGAAGAAATCGGCGTGGAGCACGACCCAGCGCCACAACATCGCCTCCTGGGCCTCGCGCTCCACCCAGCCGATCGGCTGCGCGTCGGCCGGGTCGATCGCCCGCTCGCTCATTCGCGGCCAGGTTCGGATCAGCGCCTCGTGGCTGATGTCGATCACCGTCTGGCCGTCGATGGAGGGCTCCATCGCCTGATAGGGCGTCAGGAACGAGACCCCCTCGCCGCGGAAGGCGTCGACGATTTCGCGGGTCACCTCGGGCGAGACCCCGCTCACCTGCTCGAGCCGTCTCAGGCGCTGCGGGCAGCGTATCGCGCGACCCTCGCTGTCCTTGCGGGTCAGGGCGCGGAAGATGTAGCCCGCCGCCTCGACCCGTGTGGGGTCGCCGCCCGCGGCGTCGGCGAGTACGGCATCTGCGTGGCCGGCGAGGAGCGCACCGAGCGGGCTCTTGTGGCGGAGCGCCTCGCTCTGGCCCGACGCCGCGATCGCCGCCTCATAGTCGGCGATGCCCACCGCTCGCGTGGCGGAGGTGCGCCACAGCTTCATCAGTGCGTGCTGGACGAGAGGAAGCGAATCCTGGTCGCGCGCGGCATCGTCGGCCATCCGCTCGGCGAGCTCGTGATCGACCGTTCCGCCAAACACTTCGGCCGGCTCGCGGATGGCGCGGATGAGGTCCGATCGCTCCATATTGGGCAGGAGATATTGCGTGCGGTTGATCGCCTCGGCGAGACCGGGATAGCGCGAGCAGTCCCCGAGGAACTCGGAGCGCATGGTGAGCAGGAAGCTGATCTCCGCTTCCTCTCCCTGCGGCTCGGCCGCCTCGCCCTCCTCCTCCCACCAATTGGCGGGCCGGTCCGATGCCCCGGCCAGGCTCACCAGCACGTCGGCGAAACGCTGCGCCTCCTCGAAGCTCTCTTCCTCGGCGAAGCGGAACAGCTCCTCGAACTGGTCGACGACGACGCAGAGCTGGTCGATCCCCGCCGCCTTTGCGATCCGCGCCAGCTCCGCGCGTGCGCCCTGGCGCTGAGCGATGCCGCGATAGACGGTCTGAACGTCGTCGGGCGCCGCCCCACCGGTGACGAGCTCCGCGATCGTCCTCACCAATTGCTGCATCGGCCGGCTGCCGGGGCGGAAGGTGCCGACGCGCAGGGTGAGACCGCGCCGGGCGCGCCGGCGCGCAAGCTGCGGCAGGACGCCCGCCGCCACCAGCGAGGACTTGCCGCACCCCGACGCGCCGTGGACGACCACCATGTGCCGTTCGGTCAGGCGGGCCATCACCTCTTCGGTCATCTGCTCACGCCCGAAGAAGATGTCAGCCTCGCGCGCGAGGAAGGGCCGCAGGCCCGGATAGGGGCCGGCGAGGCTCCGCTCCGTTTCGGCCGCGTCCGCCGCCACCGTCTCGCCTGGAGGGTTCACGGCGACGGGGCGCCGACCCCGTAACGCTGCCGCACCGATTCGGCCGAGGATTGCAGCCAGGTCTTGATGTAATCGGGCCAGTCGCAGGCGTTCGGATCGATCCAGTCGATGCCGAACCGCTTCGCATTGCTGACGCGCGCGGGCCTGGCGAGGCTGCCGCACCGGTCGATCACCGCGCAAGGCAGGTATTTCTTATATTTCGAGGCGATGAAGTTGCGCCGCTCCCGCCCCACCACGTCGAGGTCGAAATCCAGCTTCAGCCCGTCGGCGCCGACCATCACCATCGCGTCGCAGCGGCTGGCGAGCCGCGCATACTGATTCCGTTTGACGCTGTCGTCGTCGACGTCGAGCGGCTCCGGCTCGCCCGGCTCGACCATCAGGCCGAGCTTGTCGATCTCCTTCCAGACCGCCTCCCATTCGGCCTCGTCCTCGCTGCGCCCGTAGAGGTAGATCCGCTCGGCTTCGCCGCGCTCCAGCCAGCCGACCAGCTCGCTCTTCTTCTGCCTTTCGGTGAGTTCGTCGTCGATCTGCTCGAGCCGCCGCTTGATGAAATGGGCCATGTCGAACAGCGCGCCGCCCATCTCCGGCGGGATGTGCCGTCCCCATTCGGTCATCCAGCCATAAGGGAAGAACTTGTCGTGATCGTGGAATTGCCAGCCGACGGTCTTGTTGCCTTCCTCGTCGCACAAGGCCGCCGGCCAGGACGAGCCGTCGGTGTCGAGAGCCTTGGCGATGATGACCCGGTCCCTGGCGCTGCCCTTTTTGTCCGGGAGCGAGTTGAGGAAAATTTCGAGCTCGCGGCGGCACCATTCGGACTTCAGATATTGCGGCGACATGACGATCTGCAGCAGCGCCGACTGCCGCACCGTATCCATCAGCTCCGGCGCGAGATGGCCGGCCCGGTTGAGACCGTTCTCCTGCCGCGGTGCCTCGTCGAGGAATATCCGCGGCAGGGGATCGAGCTCGAACGATCTGAGGGTCGAGAGCAGGCTCCGATAGAATTGCTGCGACCAGATCTTGAGCGGGGAGTCGCCGCCACCGTCCACGTCGGCATGCGCGTAGGACAGGAACATGTCGAACGCGTAACCGTGCCGGCCCAAATAGCATGGCGGCGACTGCGATTTCTGCGGCTCTTCCATCGTTGGCCCGCCTTCCCCCGACGCTGATCGGCCGAGTCGCACAGTAGCACCGCCCCGCCTCTGCCGCCATGGCCGTTCGACTTCGCCGCCCCGCCGGTTCCAATCACGGCGCCCAGCGCCTACATCGCGGCGATGCATTTCCTCGACCAGGCGAAGATCTTCGTCCGCTCCGGCGCGGGCGGGCTCGGCGCGGTCAGCTTCCGGCGCGAAAAGTTCGTCGAATATGGCGGGCCCGACGGCGGCGACGGCGGGAAGGGCGGCGACATCGTCTTCGAGGCGGTGGACGGCCTCAACACTTTGATCGACTTTCGCTACACCCAGCATTTCCGCGCCCCGCGCGGCAAGGGCGGCTCCGGCTCGAACCGGACCGGCGCCGGCGGCGACGACCTCGTCGTGAAGGTCCCGGTCGGCACGCAGATCCTGTCGGAGGACAAGGAGCATGTCCTCGCCGACCTCACCGCCGTCGGCCAGCGCGTGGTGCTGCTGAGGGGCGGCGACGGCGGCCGCGGCAATGCCAGCTACAAGAGCGCGACCAACCGCGCGCCGCGCCAGCACGGCACCGGCTGGCCGGGCGAGGAGGCGTGGGTGTGGCTGCGCCTGAAGCTGATCGCCGACGTCGGCCTGGTCGGCCTGCCAAATGCCGGGAAATCGACCTTCCTCAATGCCGTCACCAACGCCAAGGCCAAGGTCGGCGCCTACCCTTTCACCACCCTCCACCCAAAGCTCGGCGTCGTCCGCCACCGGGAACGCGAGTTCGTCATGGCCGACATTCCCGGGCTGATCGAAGGCGCGGCCGAGGGCGCGGGCATCGGCGACCGCTTCCTCGGCCATGTCGAGCGCACCCGCGTGCTCCTGCACCTGGTCGATGCCAATGCCGAGGACGTGGCCGACGCGTGGCGCACCGTCCGCGGCGAGCTCGAAGCCTATGGCGCCGGCCTCGCCGACAAGCCCGAGCTGACCGCGCTCACCAAGGCCGACACGCTCGACGACGAGCTGCTCGAGGCGCTCGCCGACGAGCTCGAAACCGAAGCGGGCATCCGCCCGCTGATCGTCTCGGCCGCCACCGGCGCGGGAGTCGGCGCCGTCCTCGACGCATTGCTGCTGAATCTTGGGGAAGCTCCCGAGCCTGCAAAGGAACAAGTGGAAACGGACAGATGGTCGCCACTCTAATTCCTCCCCGGCACGGGGAGAGGGACCGCACGAAGTGCGGTGGAGGGGGCCCGGCGGTGGGGACCCCTCCACCATGCTTCGCATGGTCCCCCTCCCCGTGCCGGGGAGGAATTGGGGCCGCCGCGTGACCCCCCGCCCCCGCAAAACGCGCACGCTTGCCGTCACCGGCGGCACCGGCTTCGTCGGCTCGCATCTGCTCCGGATCGCGGTGGCGAACGGCTATGAGGTGCGCGCGCTGACGCGCGGCTGGAAGCCTCCGGAGGAAGGGATCGACTGGGTCGATGGCGCGCTCGACCGGCCGGAGAGCCTGGCCAAGCTCTGTACGGGCGCCGACGCGGTCGTCCACGTCGCCGGCGCGATCAGCGCCGCCGACCGGGCCGGCTTCGAACAGGTCAACGTCGCCGGCACGGCGGCCATGATCGACGCCGCGCGGCGCGCCAAGGTCCGGCGCTTCGTCCACATCTCCTCGCTCGCCGCCCGCGAGCCCAGGCTCTCCGATTACGGCTGGTCGAAGGCGAAATCGGAGCGCCTGGTCGCCGCCTCGGGGCTCGACTGGACGATCGTGCGCCCGCCCGCAGTCTACGGCCCCGGCGACCGCGAGACGCTCGACCTGTTCAAAATGGCGCGGCGCGGCATCGTCGCTTTGCCCCCGCGCGGCCGCTTTTCGCTGCTCCACGTCGAGGACCTTTGCCGGCTCATCCTCGCCGTCCTCGACGAGCCGGATACGATCGGGGAGAGCTACGAGCCCGACGACGGCCGCGAGGGCGGCTGGGAGCATCGCCATTTCGCCCGCACCCTCGGCCGTCTCTACGGCCGCCGCGCCGCCACTTTGTCGATGCCGCGGCCGCTGCTGCGCGCCGCCTCCCGCCTCGACCGCCTCTTCCGCCGCGGCCGCGCCAAGCTGACCGCCGATCGGGTCAGCTATTTCTGCCACCCCGATTGGGTCGCCGCCGCCGAGCGGAAGCCGCCGCCCGCTTTGTGGACGCCGCAAATCCGCACACCGACGGGACTCAAGGACACCGCCGACTGGTACCGGGCACAGGGCTGGCTCAGATAGGCCCGGCCAGGGCCTGCCAGGCAAAAGCCGCCGCGCTGGCGACGAGGCCGGCGAGGAAGATGCGGTAGGCCCAGGCGAGCATCCGGTATTTCTTGCGCCGGAGCACCGAGCCGTTCTGGTAGATGTCGCGCGCCATCGTGCGGTAGATGTCGTGGTCGCTGGTGAGGCGGGCGGTGACCAGCTCCACATATTCGCCCTCGCCGAGATGGCCGAAGGAGCCGAAGAAGAGCAGGTTCAGCGGCGGCTTGCGGCGGGGCGCGAAGGCGGGGAGCACCGCCATCACCGCACAGATCGCCGAGAGGAAGGCGAAGCCGCCAAGGATCAGGAGCGGCAGCGGCGCCTCCGCGCCGCGCGACTGGCCGACGGCGATGGTGAAGATCACGAAGCTCGCGCCCATCAGGATGCTCGCTTTGTGATCGGCCATCGCCGAGAGCTGGATATGGGCGAGCTGGGTCGTGCGCATCATGTGGATGGCGTTCGGCGAATATTGCGGCGGCGTCTCGGTCTCGTCCACACCCTGTCCCCTCAGGCCGGTTGTGGCACGCGCCGCCGCGCCTTGCCAAGCGCCCGCCCCTTTCCGGCCCTAATCGCTTGGCACGGAGGGGGGCCGAAACCTAAAGGGCAGCGCATGACCGCAAGAGACGAGACCTTCGCCAAGGTCGCCGAGCTGATCGAGCCGTTCAACAAGAAGGGCGTCGCGCTCACCGACGCGACCACCTTCGCCGGCGATCTCGAATGGGACAGCCTCACCGTGATGGACTTCGTCGCCGCGATCGAGGACGAGTTCGACATATTGATCACGATGAACATGCAGGCCGAGATCGAGACCGTCGGCCAGCTCGTCGACTCCGTCGAGAAGCTGAAGGCATGAGCAGGCCGGCCACCGAATTCCTCCCCATGCGAAAGCATGGGGAGGGGGACCATGCGGAGCATGGTGGAGGGGTAAAAAGCGCAGGCCGAGCCAGTTACCCCTCCACCACCCTTCGGGCGGTCCCCCTCCCCATCTGCGATGGGGAGGAACTGCGATGACCGAAGCCGTTCGCACTCCCGTGGACCCGCGTGACGAGACCGGCCTCGCCACCGCGCACGGCCGCGACCTTTTCTCCAAGTTCGACCCGCTCATCGCCGAGCGCCAGGCTTTGCTCGACACCGGCGTGCAGGATCCGTTCGCGCTGGTCATGGAGAAGGTGCTCTCGCCGACCCGCGCCATCATTCGCGGCAGGGAGACCATCCTCCTCGGCACCTACAATTATATGGGCATGACCTTCGATCCCGACGTGGTCGCGGCCGGTAAGAAGGCGCTCGACGAATATGGATCGGGCACCACCGGCAGCCGCGTCCTCAACGGCACCTATCAGGGCCACAAGGAATGCGAGGAGGCGCTGAAGGACTATTACGGCACGGCGCACGCGATGGTCTTCTCGACCGGCTACCAGGCCAATCTCGGCCTGATGTCGACCATCGCGGGCAAGGAGGATTACATCATCCTCGACGCCGACAGCCACGCCTCGATCTATGACGGCTGCGCGCTCGGCAGCGCGCAGATCGTGCGCTTCCGCCACAACAGCGTCGAGGATCTCGACAAGCGCCTCGGGCGCATCCCGGCCGAGGGCGGGCGGCTGGTGGTGCTGGAGGGCGTCTATTCGATGCTCGGCGACATCGCGCCCTTGGCCGAGATGGTGCGCGTGGCGAAGAAGCACGGCGCGATGGTGGTCGTCGACGAAGCGCACGGCATGGGCTTCTTCGGCGCGCACGGCCGCGGCGTGTTCGAGGAAGCGGGCGTCGAGGACCAGGTCGATTTCGTCGTCGGCACCTTCTCCAAGTCGGTCGGCACGGTCGGCGGCTTCGTCGTCTCGAACCATCCCAAGTTCGACGTCCTGCGCCTCGTCTGCCGCCCCTACGTCTTCACCGCCTCGCTGCCGCCCAGCGTCGTCGCGACCGCCGCGACCTCGATCCGCAAGCTGATGCACGCCGCCGAGAAGCGCGCCCATCTCTGGAAGAACAGCAAGCGGCTCCATAAGGGCCTGCGCGAGCTCGGCTTCGATCTCGCGACGCCCGAGGCGCAGTCGGCGATCATCGCCATCCTGCTGCCCGATCAGGACACGACCGTGCGGATGTGGCAGGCGCTGCTGGAGCAGGGTCTCTACGTCAACATGGCTCGCCCCCCGGCCACGCCCGCCGGAATGTACCTCCTGCGCTGCTCCCTCTGTGCGGACCACAGCGACGAGCAGGTCGGCCGCATCCTGGAGATCTTCAAGGCGGCGGGCGCGGCGACCGGCGTGCTGCCCGCCTGAGCGCCTGTCCGTCCGAGGCGCGCGGCAAAGCGATTCTGCGAGCGCCGCCAAGGCTTTCCATCCCCCATCGCATGGACTAGATTCGCGGGCCTATGGCGGACGACAGGGTGGACGCCGCCGCCGACGAGGACGGCGGCCCGGCGACCTGGCGCAGGGGCTGGGCGGGTGCAGGCGCGCTCCTCGCGGCGATCCTGCTCGTCGCGCTCATCGTCATGGTCACGCTCTCCAACCGGTCGCGCGAGGATGCGCTGGATTTCGAGCGCCACACCTATGACGTGATGCTCCTTACCCGCACGGTCGACTCGACCATCGCCCGCGCCGAGGCAGCGCTGGGGCGCTTCGTGATGGACGAGGAGCAGGCGACGGGCACGGTCTACTATACCGAATGGCGCCGGGCGGGCCGCCAGATCGACGAGCTCCAGCGCCAGGCAAGCCAGGATCCCGGCCAGGCGGCGCGGGTCACCGCGCTCCGCCGCCTCTACGAGACGCGCGGCGCCGAGCTCGCGCTGGCGGCCAACGCCGCTGGCCGCCGCACGGGCGCGCAAAGCGTCGCTTATTTCTACCAGGCGGGGCAGTCGCGCACCCTTCCGGCCCTGCGCTCGCAGCTCGATGCGATCGCGGCCGCCGAGCGGACGACGCTCCAGCGGAGGATGGCGGAGACCCGCACCTTCACCGCCCAGGCGGACCGGCTCACCGGCTGGCTCGGCTGGCTGGCGGTGCTGATCGGGGTCGGCGCCGTGCTGCTCGGGCTGTTCGCGTGGCGCGCGATCAGCGAACGCATCCTCGCCCGGCGCGACGCCGAGAGCGAGGCCAGCCGCGCCGCTCTGCTCGAGCAAGCGGTCGAGGAGCGCACCCGCGAGCTTCGGGAAGCGAACGAGCGCCTCCGCTCCGAAGCGCAGGAGCGCGCTGCCGCCGAGGCCCAGCTCCGCCAGGTCCAGAAGATGGAGGCGGTCGGCCAGTTGACCGGCGGCATCGCCCACGATTTCAACAACATGCTGGCGGTCGTCGTCGGCGGGCTGGATCTTGCCCGGCTGAAGCTGCGCGGCCCGCGACGCGACGTCGAATTCCACCTCGACAGCGCCCTCGAGGGGGCGAGCCGCGCCGCCGCTCTCACCCGGCGACTCCTCGCCTTCGCCCGCGCCGAGCCCCTGCTCCCCGAGGGGATCGCGCCCGCCGAGCTGATCGGCGCGATGCTCGACCTGGTCGACCGGACTATCGGCGAGCGCATCCAGGTCCATACGCGCTTCGCCGACGAGCCCTGGCACGTCTGGGCGGACGCCAACCAGCTCGAGAACGCGATCGTCAATCTCTGCGTCAACGCGCGCGACGCGATGGACGGATCGGGCGAGCTCGGGATCGGCGTCGAGAACGTGACGCTGGGCGATTGCGAGGCCGGGCAGCTGCCCGACGGCGAGTATGTCCGCATCTCGGTGAGCGACACCGGCTCCGGCATCGCGCCCGAGCATCTCGAGCGCGTGTTCGAACCCTTCTTCACGACCAAGCCGGTCGGCAAGGGCACGGGCCTCGGCCTCAGTCAGATTTTCGGATTCGCGCGTCAGTCGGGCGGCGATGTCACCATAGAGTCGGAGCTCGGCAAGGGTACCATTGTGTCCATCTACCTGCCCCGCTCCCAGCAGGCGGCGCTGCAGGCGGCGGATCGCCATGCCAGCGCGGGCCCGCGCATCGACGAGCCTCTCCACAGCGCCGAGGAAGGCGCGGTGGTGATGGTGGTCGAGGACGATCCCCGGGTCAGCCGCTCGACCGTCGCGGCGCTCGAGGAGCTCGGCTATGTCGCGATCGCCTGCCACAGCGGCCGGGACGCGCTCGACATGCTCGCGAGGAACGACACGATCGATCTCGTCGTCACCGACGTGATGATGCCGGAAATGACGGGTCCCGAGCTGATCCGGGAGATGGCGCGCCTCTATCCGCATATCGGCGTGCTGTTCGTCACCGGCTATGTCGGCGAGGCCGGCGACGCCCAGGACCTCTCGGGCTACGACATATTGCGCAAGCCCTTCACCGTGGCCGCGCTCGCCGACGCGGTCGCCGGCGCGCTCGGCCACCGGGTCAGCGGATCGCGCCCCGCCTCAACAGTCGCGGCAGCAGAGTGACGGCGGCGAGCAGCGGCCAGCGCCGCTGCCAGGGGCGGACCGCGATCGGCACGCCGGAATGGCGGCTGATCTTCCAGGCGAGATAGTCGACCCCGCCGGCGAAGGTGAAACTGGCCTTGGCGAGGCGCAGCACCGTCAGCATCTTGCCCTTGCCTTGGCGCCACCGCCACGAGCCCCGCGCGTCGCGCGGGGAACGCGCGAGCGCGGCCTCGCCGATGCGCCGGTAGCGCTCCGGGTCGGCATCCACGATCGAGCCCGAGCGGTTCTTGCGCTCGGCACGGATCTCGGCGCCGTAGGTGAGGCGGAATCCTTCGCGGAACAGCGCCAGCGGCTCGTCGCGCCGTTCGGGCGGCAGGACCGGACGGGTCAGCGCGAACAGGGTCGGCGCGGCTTCCGCCACGGCATCGATTGCCCGCTCCCGCGCGGGCTGGTCGGCAGCCCAGACCAGCCGGGAAGGCTGGGCGAAGCGCGCCCACACCGAGACGCTGCGCGCCCGGAGCGAGCATTCCCGGGCGAAATCCGCTTCGCTCAACACCGCATATTTGGCCGTCAGCCCGTCATGGGCGAACGGGAAGACGTTGGGCGGGATCAGCCGATTCGCCGCGGCCAGCCAGCGCCGCTGGTAGGCCGCCCGGTAATCGGAGACGATCAGGTAGAAATCGAGCATCAGCCCGTCGAGCTGCTTCTCGCGGAGGCAGGAGCCGTAGAACAGAAGCGCGCGCGACGCCGCCTTGTGCTGCACCGCCACCGCCTCCGCCATTTTCACCACCCGCGGGTCGACCGGCTCGGCCAGCTCGGCCGCCACCAGAGCGCGGAGCGTGTCGCTCATTTCCACAGCCGGAGCGCGTCGTTCACGTGCAGAGCGCGAGGTAGGCGATCTCCATCACCGTGCCGCCGGCGATGGGCGAAGCGCCCTCCCCGTTCGGAAGATAATCGCGCTCCTCGGCGATCTGGCCATCCGGTCCATGCCGGCGGAAGCCCATCGAGTTGATCGTGCGGGCGGCGCAGACGATGCGCAGCAGATAGCTATTCTCGCTCGGCCTGGCGGCGCCCGGGTTGGTGAGGCGGAACCAGGCCTGTCGATAGTCCCCTTCCTCGACGATGCTGGCGGCGTTGACGGCGATCGACTGGCCGCTCGGCGCCGCGCCGAGATTGAGCCACAGCGGCGCTCCGGACTGGGCCGGCGCGGGCGTCGCGGCGGGAACGGCGGCGGTGGGCGGCGGCGGCGGAGGCGGGACGCAGGCTTCCACGGCGGCGCTGACTTCGGGACGAACCTGCGCGTCGCGAACCGCCGCGGAGATGGCGACGAGGTCGCGCGGCCCGAGCGCGGTCCGCCCGAAATGGCCTTGCGGCACCAAACGGGCGATCCGCTCCAGCTGCCTCAGCTGCCAGACGCTGAGGCTGCCGGCGAGGCGCCGGCCAGCGCATTGCGCCTGGCCCTGGTCGAAGCCGTAGCGGGTCAGCTGCGGTGCGATGATCTCCAATTTGGGACGCCAGTAATCGGCCGCATAGCCGGCGCAGCCGGCCAGCGCGGCGAGGGGCAGAAGAAGAAAAAACCTGGTCCGCATCGACAAACTCCCGCGCCTTCCTAGCGGGGCGCGAGCCGGGGCGCGAGACCCGGATCGCGTCCGGTAAGCGAGCAAGCGGTTGACGCGGCGCCGTGAAGCGGCACTGTGGCGCCGTAACAGGAGATCCTGATGTCGCTCACCAAGCTCGCCGCCGGACTTGCCCTATTGTCGCTCGCCGCTGCTCCCGCCGGCGCCCGCCCGGCGCCACCGCCCGTACCGGGCCCGGAGCAGGCCGAGGGCAATACGCTGCGCGGCGATACCAATCCCGCTTATTACATCCTGCCGCTGCTGATCGTGATCGCCCTGCTGGTCGCCGCGCTGCGCGGAGAGGAAGAGCCGCCGACCAGCCCCTGAGCAGCCGCTCAGGCGGCGAGCCTGAGGAACGGCACCGGCGCGGTCGGGCGGAGCACGATCGGACAGCCGCGATGGGCCTCGAACAGCTCGCCGTCGAGGATCAGGCTGGAGCGGTCGCCCTCGATCCGGATCTCGTCGCCGCGCTGAAAGTGCACTCCGCTGAGGCGGTAGCCGTCGAGCCGCCCGCGCACCGCTGCGATAAGCGCGCGGATCAGCACCAGCGGGCTGCGCTCGACCACGATCAGCTGCATCGATCCGACCCTGCCGTCGGGCCCGGGCGGGAGGTTGGTCTCGAGCAAAAGCCGCTCCAAAGTCGTGACCAGCAGCAAGGCGAAGCGCCCCTGCATCTCACCGCTCCTCAGCACCGAGATCTTCACCAGGCTCGGGCGGGGCGGCAGAAAGCGGGCGGTGATCCCTATCAGCATCGAGAGGATCGTCGCGATCAGGGTGAGGCCGTGCGCCAGCCAGTTGGGGATACCGAGCGGATAGAGCTTGTGGCGGCAATAGAGGATGGAATCAGCTAGACCGGCGCCGCCGAGGAACATGCCAAGCACCGGTCTCCCGACCGCGCTGCCGCCGCTCAACTGGATCATCTCGCGCGACACGATGTGGGTCGCCATGTCCGACCGGGCGATCTCCAGCACCCTTTCGAGCGCGCGGATCGCATCGCCGTCGGCGCCCAAATCGTGCGCGATGAGGTTGGTCTTGCCGTTGGGCAGGACGGCCACCGGGGGGGGCGTCTCGCCGAAATGGGCGCCATGGTAGAGCTCGGTCAAGGTCGCCTGGACGGTGCCGTCGCCGCCGTTGATGACGAGCACCTTGGGCTTCACGCGCGCGATCGTCCTCAGCGCCTGGCCGATCTGCTCGACGCTCTCGACCTCGTAATGGAAGATGTCCTCATGCTCGGCGCAAAAGGCGCGCACCCGCGGCAGCAGCGACCGGTTGCCGGTCGAGCGCGGATTGGAGAGCAGGGCGACGCGGGCCATCGTCAGCGCCCGCCGCCGGTGACCGGGCCGATGTGGAGGCCGGTGCGATAGTTGAGAACGATGTCGGTGCCGTGCACGCCGGACGGGACGTTGATCGCGGCCTGGGCATGGGTCGGGCGCGGGTTCGGGAAGGCCAAAGCGGGATTGCGCGAGAAGCCGCCGCCGTCTCCCCAGTCGCTGTGCCCGTCGCCATTCTCGTCGTGGCGCACGGCGATGGCGTAGCGCCCTGGCCGCGGCAGGGCGACGCAGACCGGCATCGGTCCGGATCGCGCCACCGGCAGGTCGATCCGGCGCACCCACCGGCCGCGGGCCAGGAAGTCGGCCGGATCCGAGCCGTAGGCGGCGACGCGCAGATTCCCGGTGCGGGTACGAAAGCCGCGGACGTTGACGATCAGGGCGGTGCGGCCGGAGCGCGCCCTGCAGGCAGCCGCGTCCGGGCCGACCGCGGCCGTCGCGGCGACCGGCTGCAGCGCCATCATCGCCGCCGCTCCCGCCGTCATCAATCCAGCCTTCGACACGCACACACTCCTGGGAGTCCGCCGCCGCGCAAAGCACGGAAGCCCTCCAATCGAGACCCCCATGGCCCTCCTATTCAACATCCTTGCGGCCAAAATGTGGTGGTCCGCGCCGAAAAGTCGAGGCCGGCGGCGGGGAGGCCCGGTCCCAGCCCTCGCGCGTGTCGGGTCGAGGAAGCGGGAATCGCATTTGGCAATCGGTGGGTCCGGTGCGATGGCGCTCCGATGACGGAGCGCTACGACGCGATCGTGCTGGGGGCGGGCGGCGCCGGCCTGATGTGCGCCGCCGTGGCCGGGCAGCGGGGGCGGCGCGTGCTCCTGCTCGATCACGCGCACGAACCCGGCCGGAAAATCCTGATCTCAGGCGGCGGCCGTTGCAACTTCACCAATATCCACACCGCCCCGGACCGCTTCCTCTCGGCGAACCCGCATTTCGCCACCTCCGCGCTCAGCCGTTACGCACCCGAAGACTTCGTCGCTCTGGTCGACGGCTACGGCATCGCCTGGCACGAAAAGACGCTCGGTCAGCTCTTCTGCGACGGCTCGGCGAAGCAAATCGTCGCGATGCTGCTCTCCGAATGCGCGAAGGGCGGCGTCGATCTGCGGCTCGGTGCGAGCGCAAACGCGCTCGAGCATGCCGATGGCCGCTTCCGCGTCGGCGGCGCCGAGGCGCCTGCCCTCGTCCTCGCCACCGGCGGCCCATCGATCCCGAAGCTCGGCGCAACCGGGTTCGCCTACGACGCGGCCCGACGCTTCGGGCTGAAGGTCGTCGAGCCGCGCCCAGCGCTGGTTCCACTGAAGCTCGGTGCGGACGAAGCCCTGTTCACCGCGCTCGCCGGCGTCTCGGCCGAAATCGTCGCCCGCTGCGGCAAGGCCGCGTTCCGGGAGGCGGCCTTGTTCACCCATCGCGGCCTGTCCGGCCCCGCCATCCTCCAGATCTCTTCTTACTGGCGCAACGGCGATTCGATCGAGATCGACTTCCTCCCCGACAGCCCGGACGGGTGGCTGCTCGCCGCCAAGCGCGACCGGCCGCGGTCGACCTTGCGCAGTGCCCTGGCCGCCGTCTTGCCGGACCGGCTCGCCGAAGCGCTCGTCGGACGGCTGGGCCTCGCCGGCGAGCTCGCCAACCTCCCAGACCGCTGCCTCGCCGAAGCGGAGCGCCGCCTCGCCGGCTGGCGCTTCACTCCGAGCGGGAGCGAGGGCTTCGCCAAAGCCGAAGTCACGGTCGGCGGCATCGCGACCGAGGGCCTGTCCTCGCGCACGATGGAGGCGCGACGCGTTCCCGGACTCTACGCGATCGGCGAGGCGGTCGACGTCACCGGCTGGCTGGGCGGCTACAATTTCCAATGGGCCTGGGCCAGCGGCTGGGCGGCGGCGCAAGCTCTTTAGCACTTGCCCCCGCGCTGCGGCGCACCATTTCCCCTCCATGCCATTCAATGACCTGCCGCCGCTCATCGGCGAAGCTCTGTCCGCCCGGGGGTATAGTGTCCCGACCCCCGTCCAGGCCGCCGTGCTGGAGCCAGACGCGGCGGGGCGCGACCTCGTCGTCTCCGCTCAGACCGGGTCGGGCAAGACCGTCGCCTTCGGCCTCGCCTTTGCACCGCAATTGCTCGGGGACGGCGATCGGCTGCCGGTAGCGCGCGAGCCGCTGGCGCTGGTGATTGCGCCGACCCGCGAGCTCGCGCTTCAGGTGAGCCGCGAGCTCGACTGGCTCTACGGCAAGGCGCGGGCGCGGATCGCGACCTGCGTCGGCGGCATGGACCCGTCGAAGGAGCGCCGGGCGCTGAGCGGCGGCGCCCATATCGTCGTCGGCACGCCGGGGCGCCTGCGCGACCATCTCGAGCGCGGCGCGCTCGACCTTTCGGCCCTGCGCGCGGTCGTGCTCGACGAGGCCGACGAGATGCTCGACATGGGATTTCGCGAGGATCTCGAGGAAATCCTCGACGCGACCCCGGATGGGCGGCGCACCCTTTTGTTCTCCGCGACGATGCCCAAGCCGATCGTCGCGCTGGCCAGGCGCTACCAGAAGGACGCCCTGCGCATCTCGACGGTCGGCGAGGATCGCGGCCACGGCGACATCGCCTACCAGGCGATGACGGTGGCTCCGGCCGACATCGAAGCGGCGGTGGTCAATCTGCTCCGTCTCCACGAGGCCGAATCGGCATTGTTGTTCTGCGCGACGCGCGACAATGTCCGCCGGCTCCATTCGAGCCTCATCGAACGCGGCTTCAACGCGGTCGCCCTCTCCGGCGAGCACAGCCAGAACGAGCGCAACCAGGCGCTGCAGGCGCTGCGCGACGGCCGCGCGCGGGTCCTCGTCGCCACCGATGTCGCGGCCCGCGGCATCGACCTGCCCAATCTGAGCCTCGTCGTCCATGTCGAGCTGCCCCGCGACGCCGAAACCCTCCAGCATCGCTCGGGCCGCACCGGCCGCGCCGGCAAGAAGGGAACCGCCGTGCTGGTGGTCCCCTATCCGCGGCGCAAGCGGGTCGAGAGCGTGCTGCGCGGCGCCCGGATCGAGGTCGAGTGGATAAAGCCGCCGACGCCGGACGACATCCGCAAGGGCGATCGCGAGCGGCTCCTGGCGGCCTTGCTGGAGCCCGTCGAGATCGAGGAAGAGGATCGCGCGCTCGCCCAACGCCTGCTCGAACAAAAGACCCCGGAGGAAATTGCCGCGGCCCTGGTCCGGGTCCACCGGGCGCGCATGCCGGCGGCCGAGGAGATGGTCGATGCCGGCCCGGCCGCCGCGGCCCAGCGCCAGGAGGGTCCGCGTCCGGACTTCGAGGACACGATCTGGTTCCGGATGGACATCGGCCGGCGCCACAATGCCGATCCCCGCTGGCTGCTGCCTCTCCTGTGCCGGCGCGGCCACGTCACCAAGCGCGACATCGGCGCGATCCGGATCGGCGCCGGCGAAACCCAGTTCGAGATCCCGCGGGAAGCGGCCGGCCGGTTCGCGGCGGCCGTCAAGCGCACCGCCGGGGGCGATCCCGCCGGCGAGGGCGGCATCACGATCGAGGCGATGGCGAGCGGGCCCGGCGCTTCGCGCCCGCCTCGCCCTGCTCCGCCCGCGCCGCGTCACAAGCCCAAGCCGTGGAAAGCGAAACAGGCTCGGTGAGCGCGGCGCTCCGCATCCTGGTCGACGCCGACGCCTGCCCGGTGAAGGAGGAGATCTACAAGGTCGCTCTCCGCCGCGGCGTCCCCGTGACCCTCGTCGCCAACAGCTATCTTCGCGTACCCGCGCACCCGCTGATCGAACGGGAAACGGTCGGCGCCGGCTTCGACGAGGCCGACGACCGTATCGCCGCCCTGGCCGGCCCGAAGACGGTCGTGGTCACCGCCGACATCCTCCTCGCCGACCGCTGCCTGAAGGCCGGCGCCGCGGTGATCGGCCCCAACGGCAGGGCCTTCACCACGGGCTCGATCGGCGCGGCCGTCGCTACCCGGGCGATCATGGCCGACCTCCGCGCCGGCGGCGACCAGCTCGGCGGGCCGCCGCCATTTCGCAGGGAAGACCGCTCCCGCTTCCTTCAGGCCCTCGACGAGGCCCTGGTCCGGCTCGGGCGGTCAAGGTGAGCCCCGCGGGACGGCAAGTCGATTGCCGCCTCGCCCATCGTACACTATCCTGCTGTCCGGCGGCTATCCGGGGCTGAGATCGCGCCGCCGGGGGGATTGAATGGACACGCGGCTGAACATCCTCAGCGCAGACGAGCTGTTCGGGCCGGCGCCCGGGGCGATCAAGGGCCTGTTCGCGCGGCTGTTCACTGCCGCGATCCCGACCGGGTTGAGGCTGATGCGCCGCTTCAAGCCGATCCTGAGCGTGCGCGGCACCGTGGTGACGAGCCGTTACGACGACGTCATCGAGGTGTTCGCCACCGATCGCGCGTTCGGCGTACCCTATAAGGCGCATCTCGACGTCATCATGGGGGGCCAGCCCTTCTTTCTCGGCATGGGCGACACGCCGCAATATCGCGCCGACACGGCGGCCATGCGCGCGATCATGCCGCCGGAGGACGTGCCGACGCGGATCGCGCCCGCAACCGAGGCCACGGCCACGCGGCTCGTCGCGGAGGCGGGCGGCCGGATCGAGGTGGTCGACCAGCTGGTCCGCCGCGTGACCTTCGACGTCCTTGCCGATTATTTCGGCCTGACCGACCCGCCCGGCGGCGATCTGCGCATCTGGGCGACGCAGCTCTTCCGCTTCCAGTTCCTCGGCGGCGACCAGGCCCTGCAGGCGCGCGTGGCCACGATCGCGCCGCTCCTGCGCGACCACATCCAATCGCTGATCGAGGCACGGCGGGCGGCCGGCGAAGGTCCGGACAATCTGCTGTCGCGCGCTGTGGAACGGCAGGTCCGGGGTGAGCCCGGTTACTCGGATGATCGCATCCGCACCGCTTTGATGGGTTTCATCGTCGGCGGGCCTCCGCAACCGCCGATGGTCGTCCCGCAGGCGCTCGAGCAGCTGCTGCAGCGGCCGAGGGCGCTGGCCGAGGCGCAGGCAGCCGCCCGTGCCGACGACGACGCCGCCCTGGCCGGTTATGTGTCCGAGGCGATGCGCTTCGACCCGCTCGCCCCGGGGATGCAGCGGATCGCGCTCACCGACCACGTCCTGGCCGCAGGCAGCAAGAGGGCGACCACAATCCCCGCTGGCGCGAAGGTGCTGGCCGCGATGGCGTCGGCCATGCGCGACAGGCGACGGGTGCCGGATCCGGAATCCTTCGATCCCCATCGCCCGCCCAGCGCCTACATTCATTTCGGACACGGGCTGCACACCTGCTTCGGGCGGCACATCAACGAGGGCACGTTGCACCTCATGCTGAAGCCGCTGCTCAAGCGCCCGAAGCTGCGCCGGGCACCGGGCGGCCTCGGCCGGCTGCGCAAGCGCGGCGCGTTCGCAGAGCGGCTGTTCGTCGAGTACGACTAGCCTTCCGGCCCACCGCTACACCACGCCGAAGGCCAGCATCGCATCGGCGACCTTCTTGAACCCGGCGATGTTCGCGCCCTTCACATAGTCGATATAATCGTCGCTCATCCGGCCGTATTGCGCGGCGCGCTCGTGAATGCCGTCCATGATGTCCTTCAAAAGCTGCTGGAGCTCGTCCTCCTTCCAGCTCATCCGCGCCGAATTCTGGCTCATCTCGAGGCCCGAGACGGCGACGCCGCCAGCATTGGCTGCCTTGCCCGGCGCATAGAGGATGCGGGCGTCCTTGAAGAGATGCACGCCGTCGAGATCGGTCGGCATGTTCGCGCCTTCGGAGACGGCGATGCAGCCATTCTTCACCAAGGTGCGCGCATCGGTCCCGTTGAGTTCGTTCTGGGTCGCGCAGGGAAGCGCGATGTCGCATTCGACGCCCCATGGCCGTTGCCCGGCGTGGAAGGTGGCGCCCGTGAACTCCTCGGCATATTCACCGATGCGTCCGCGGCGCTTGGTCTTGTGCGCCTTCACCCAGTCGATCTTCTCCTGGGTGATTCCGTCCGGATCGTGCACGAAGCCCTCGCTGTCGGAGAGCGTCAGGACCTTGCCGCCCAGCTGCACGATCTTTTCGGCCGCGTGGGTCGCGACGTTTCCCGAGCCTGAGATGACCGCGCGCTTGCCGACCAAATCCTGCCCGCGCGTCTTTAGCATGTTCAGAAGGAAATAGACGGCGCCGTAGCCGGTCGCCTCGGTCCGGATCAACGATCCGCCATATTCGAGGCCCTTGCCGGTCAGCACCCCCTCCCAGCTGTTGGTGATGCGCTTATACTGTCCGAACATGTAACCGATCTCGCGCGCGCCGACGCCGATGTCGCCGGCGGGCACGTCCACGGCGGCGCCGATATGGCGGTAGAGCTCGGTCATGAACGCCTGGCAGAAGCGCATGATTTCGTTGACGCTCTTGCCCTTGGGATTGAAGTTCGCTCCGCCCTTGCCGCCGCCCATCGGCAATCCGGTCAGCGCATTCTTGAAGGTCTGCTCGAAGGCGAGGAACTTCAGGATCGATTCGTTGACCGACGGGTGGAAGCGGATGCCGCCTTTATAGGGGCCGATCGCATTGTTGTTCTGGATGCGATAGCCGCGCTGGACGCGGATCGCATTATTGTCGTCCTGCCAGCAGACGCGGAAAGAGACCACCCGGTCGGGCTCGGCGATGCGCCTGAGGATCTGCGCTTCGTGATATTCGGGCTTGTCCTGGATGAATTCGAAAATGTCCTGAGCGACCTCGGTCACCGCCTGGACGAATTCGTCCTGGCCCGGATTGCGGCGGGCGACACCCTCCAGGAACCCTTCCAGGTCGACATGCTCCCCCGCTCTCGGCACTCCCCCGCCCCTGTTCATGACACCGCCTCCCTCGCTGGTTCGCGCGCGGTCCCTCTTTGCGGGGACTCGGGCGCCTTGGCTGCATAGCACGTTTCGGCGGCGCGCGGCGCAGGGGCCTGAGCGCACGGTTCTGCGGCCGGTCCGCTGCAGCCCGAGCGGATTTCTGGCGGTGCAAATGACCGCGGACGGACGTGCCAATCGCAGCTCCCTGTGCAATGCTCCGTAGGTGGACATGATGAAATGCCTGGTCGCGCTGTCCCTGCTTCTCGCCCTCGGAGCGGTGCCCGCGGGCGCCGGCATCCGCGCCACCTATGGCGTTTCCGAAAGCCGGCCGCTCTCGATCCTGGTCGCCGACGCGGAGAATTTCGCGGCTGAGCTCTCCCCTTATCGCCGGCTGATCGTGCGCCGGGGGGAAGCCTATATCGTCGAGGATCGGCTGACCGGCCCGCAGGTGACGCGCGTGAGCGATCTCGCCGCGATCGTCGAGCAGCGGCAGCGCGCCGCCCGAGGCCGGGCGCCCGATGACGAGGGAGTCGCCCTCGCGCCGCGCGGCCGCGTGACGGTCAACGGTCGCCCGGGCCAAGGATTCGCCATGGCCCATACCGAAGCTCCCAATCCCGAACGGCTCATCGCCGTGATCAGCGACGACCCCGCCCTCGCGCCCCTGCGGCCCGTCATGCAACGCGTCTTCGAGGTGCAGAATCTGATCGAGCAATCGGAGATGCTGGAAGATTTCACCGGCTTCGGCTGGGAGCAGCCGCTGCTGGACCTCTTGCAGCGCGGTACGCCCCTGCGCCTCTGGAGCTGGACCCTGCGCGAGGTCGTCGAAGCGCCCGTCGACGCCGCTGCAATGGCGATCCCGGCAGAGCCGGAGGACCGCGCTGCCCTCGCCGCGAGGCTCGATCCCGATCGCATCGAAGCCGAGGACGGTGAGGCCCTCGACCGGCAGATGGTCTCCCGTGCGATCTTTGCGGGCGGGCGGCTCTGGCTGCTCACCGATTCCGGCACGCTCACCAGCCTGGCCGAGGGTGAGGCACGCAGAACCGCGCACGCCATGCGCGGCGCGGTGATCGACATTTGCCGCCAGGACGGCACGGTCAGGGCGCTCACAGGGACCCGCGACGCCGGAGCCGGCTGGCTTCTGGAGGAGCTGCGCGGCACGAGGTGGGAGCCAGTGCGCACGATTCCGCGGGCGGGCGACGCGGCGCTCACCCTCTCCTGCTCCGACGGCGCGCCGATGCTTCTCACCAGCCACCGCCTCGTCGACCTTCGGGCCGAGGCGCCCTCCGCCGTTCGTCTGTCCGAGCAGATCCACCCGCTCGTGAACTCCGTCCTGCACGTCACGCCGGAGGCCGCCTTCCTCGGATTGAACGCGGGGGAATGGGGCGGCGGTCTTCGGCGGATTGACAGGCGAAACGGTCGCGTGACGGAGATCGAACGCAACGCCACCGGTGGGCTCTGCGACGGCCCGCTGAACAGCGCCTGCGATCCGGTGAACGGCATTGCCACCATCCCGTGGCAGCCCGAATGCATTGCCGCTGCGGTCGGCCTTATCCACATGGACGCGCATGGTCGCCTCACACGGATCTGCCCCGGCAGCGTCGAGCAACTGATCGCAATCCCGGACGAGGACCGGGTCGACCCGGCCGAGCCGCGGCGGACGGCCGAGGCGGCGACGGGCAGCTTCGGCTCCGTCGCCTTCTTCGGCCTGGCCGTGCGCGGCGACGACCTGATCGCGGTCGGGCATAACGGGCTTTACACCATCGACTCGCGCCTCCAGCCCGTGCGGCGCCGCTGGCCGCGATTCCAGGAGGTCGACGGGGTCTATGTGAGCTTCGAACTGCCCGATGTGGTGCTCGTCCTGACCCAGATAAATCGGCGGGCGTCGGTGAGCGGCAGCTCGCCCCTGCTCGTCATCCGCTAGCGGCTCAGCCGTCGAGGACGGCGTCGATGCCGGCGCTGACCTGGTCTATCGGAGCCATGCCGTCGACGCGCGAGACGAGGCCCTTCGCCTCGTAGATGGGGAGGATCGGCGCGGTCTTGGCGCGATATTCGGCGAGGCGGTTGCGCACCGTCTCCTCATTGTCGTCCGGCCGGCGTTTGAACTGATCCTCGGCGCCGCACACGTCGCAGAGGCTCGGCACCCTCGGGAGCTTGTAACGGTCGTGATAGCCGGTGCCGCACTTGGCGCAGGAGAAGCGGCCGGTGATCCGGTCGACCAGTGCCTGCTCGTCGACGGCGAGCTCGATGACGTGGTCGAGCCGCTGGCCCTTCTCCGTCAGCAACGCGTCCAGCGCCGTCGCCTGAGCGGCGGTGCGCGGATAGCCATCTAGGATGAAGCCCTGCTCGACGTCGGGCTGGTCGAGCCGGGCCGAAAGGATGCCGTTGACGATCTCGTCCGAGACGAGCTCGCCCGCATCCATCACCGCCTTCGCCCTGAGGCCGATCTCGGTGCCGGCGGCGACGGCGGCGCGCAGCATGTCGCCGGTCGAGAGCTGGACCATGCCGCGCTCCTTCTCGAGCCGGCTCGCCTGGGTGCCCTTGCCGGCGCCCGGAGGTCCGAGGAGGATGATGTTCATCGGGTTGGAGCTCCGGCGGGCAGACGAGGCTCAGCGGCCGCGGCCGCCCTTCAGCTTCGCTTTCTTGATGAGGTCGCCATATTGGTGGGCGATGAGGTGGCTCTGGATCTGGGTCACCGTGTCCATCGTCACGTTGACCACGATCAGCAGGGAGGTGCCGCCGAGATAGAAGGGGATGCCCGCCTGCGCGATCAGCCACTCCGGGATCAGGCAGATCAGCGTCAGGTAGGCCGAGCCGATCACCGTGATCCGGGTCAGCACGTAATCGAGATATTCCTCGGTGCGCTTGCCGGGGCGGATGCCGGGACTGAAGCCGCCGTAGCGCTTCAGATTGTCGGCCGTCTCCTCCGGGTTGAACACTACCGCGGTGTAGAAGAAGCAGAAGAAGACGATCCCCGCCCCGTAGAGGAACATGTAGAGCGGCGCGCCGTGCTGGAGCGCAGTGGTGATGGTGATGATGATGTCGCCCCAGGTGCTCTCGCCGGCGACCCGGTTCCCCGAAAACTGGACGATGGTGAGCGGCATCAGCAGCAGCGACGATGCGAAGATCGGCGGGATCACGCCTGCGGTATTGATCTTCAGCGGCAGGTGCGAGCGCTCCTGCTGGATGTTGCCGCGCGCGGTCTGGCGCTTGGGATACTGGATCAGCACCCGGCGCTGGGCCCGCTCCATGAAGCAGATGAACAGGATCAGGCCGGCGGCGAGGGCGAGCACGGCGAAGATCGTAACGGGCGACAGGGTGCCCGTGCGGCCGCCTTCGAGCGCCTGGGCGATCGCGGTCGGGAGCTGGGCGACGATGCCGGCCATGATGATCAGACTGACGCCGTTGCCGATGCCGCGGCTGGTGATCTGCTCGCCGAGCCACATCAGGAACATGGTGCCGCCGACGAGGCTGACGACGGTGGTGAGGCGGAACATCATGCCCGGATCGATCACCGCCGAGCCGCCCTGGCCGGAGCCCCAGCCTTCGAGACCGACGGCGATGAAATAGCCCTGGATCGCGCACAGGAAGACGGTGCCGTAGCGCGTATATTGGTTGATCTTCTTGCGGCCGCTCTCGCCCTCCTTCTTAAGGGCGGCGAGGGTCGGCGACATGGTGGTCGCGAGCTGCACGACGATCGAGGCGGTAATGTAGGGCATGACGCCCAAAGCGATCAGGCTCATCCGCTCGAGACTGCCGCCCGAGAACATGTTGAAGAAGTCGAGCACGCCGCCGCGCGTCTGGTCGAACAAAGCGGCGAGCGAGCGCGGATCGATGCCCGGCAGCGGCACGAAGGAGAGCAGCCGAAAGATCACCAGCGCGCCGAGGGTGAACCACAGGCGCTTCTTGAGATCGGTAGCCTTGGTGAAGTTCGCCAGGCTGATGTTGGTCGCCATCTGTTCGGCTGCGGATGCCATCGTGCGTTCGATCCCGAAAATTGCGGCGGAAGGAGAAATCCCCCGCCTCATATAGGGCGCGGGCCCGGCTTGTCAGCCTCGGCCCGCATTTCGGCGGAATCAGCCCTTACGCTTCTCGAGCCGCGCGGCGCGGGCCTTGCCCTTCTTGGCCTTGGCCTTGTCCGCCGCCGAGGTCACCTCGATGATCTCGACCGAGCCGCCGGCGGCCTCGACCGCCTGGCGGGCGCCAGCGGAAGCGCCGGCGACGCGGAGGCTGAGCTTGGCGCTGAGGCCGCCCTTGCCGAGCAGGCGGACGCCGTCCTTGCCGCCGCGCGCGAGGCCGGCGGCCTGCAGCGCGGCGTGATCGAGCGTGCCGCCGATCTCCAGCTTGCCGGCATCGACCAGCTTCTGGATCGCGCCGACGTTCACCTCGGCATAATCCTTGGCGAAGATGTTGTTGAAGCCGCGCTTCGGGATCCGCATGTGGAGCGGCATCTGGCCGCCCTCGAAGCCGGCGATCGACACGCCCGAGCGCGCCTTGGCACCCTTCTGGCCGCGGCCGGCGGTCTTGCCGAGCCCCGAGCCGATGCCGCGCCCGACGCGCACGCGGCTCTGCCGGGCGCCCTTATTGTCTCTGAGGTCGTTGAGTTTCATGTCTTTGCACTCGCTTTCGCTTCTGTCGCGCCTCTGGGAGCGAAGAGGCTCCCGATGAAGCCCCTCCCCTTCAGGGGAGGGGTTTGGGGTGGGGCTTGTCGGGGGAGAATATCTGCCGCCTGTGGCGACACGCACCTCCCCCACCCCAACCCCTCCCCTGAAGGGGAGGGGCTAAGAGGGATTTTTATCCCTCGACGTTCACCATATGCTGCACCCGGCGGATCATGCCGCGCAGCTCGGGCGTGTCCTCCAATTCGACGCTCTTGTGCATCTTGTTAAGGCCGAGCCCGATCAGCGTCTGACGCTGGTCCTTGGTGCGGCGGATCGGCGATCCGGTCTGGGTGATCTTCACTTTGGCCATGACGCTTACTCCACCACCGCCGCGGCGTCGGCCTCGGCGGTCTGCGAGCCGCCGCGGCCGAGCAGGTCGGCGATCTTCTTGCCGCGGCGCTGGGCGACCGACTTGGGCGAAGTCTGCTCGGTCAGCGCCTCGAAGGTCGCGCGGATCATGTTGTAGGGGTTGGACGTGCCGACCGACTTGGTGACCACGTCGGCGACCCCGAGGCTCTCGAACACGGCGCGCATCGGGCCGCCGGCGATGATGCCGGTGCCGGCCGGAGCCGAGCGCAGATAGACGCGGCCGGCGCCGAAATGGCCGAGGCCGTCATGGTGCAGCGTCCGCCCTTCGCGCAGCGGCACGCGGACCATCGCCTTCTTGGCCGCCGCGGTCGCCTTGGAGATCGCCTCGGGCACCTCGCGGGCCTTGCCGTGGCCGAAGCCCGCCCTGCCCTTGCCGTCGCCGACCACGACGAGAGCCGCGAAGCCGAAGCGCTTGCCGCCCTTCACGGTCTTGGAGACGCGGTTGATGTGGACGAGCTTCTCGATCAGCTCCTCGCCGCCG
>DASVVP010000050.1:0-2080 GCA_036386495.1 Allosphingosinicella sp. | reverse complement strand
CCTCAACCTCGCCATGCCGCCGCCCATCACCAGCGAGGGTCAGGTCGCTTATGCCGACGGCACCCGCCCCACGGTCGAGCAGATGGCGCGGGACGTCTCCGCCTTCCTGACCTGGACGGCCGAGCCGAACCTGCAGCGCCGCCATCGCTCCGGCCTCGCGGTGGTCCTGTTCCTGCTCGCCGCGACCATCGCCTGCTGGTTTGCCTACAAGAATGTTTGGGCGACGGCGAAGCGGACCGTCCGGCCGACGGGACCACTCGATCCGGAGAACATGGCCAAGAACGAAGCCGCCAAAAGGGACGCCGGAATCGCCGGGTAGCTACGGCGCGGCAGACCGTTTCGGATCAGGAACTTCGCTCAAGCCCTTTCGTTTACAGGGGATTAACGTTCATCGGGCGTTCACCGCCTGAGGCGGATCGTCCCGCGCACGTCAGCGTCTTTTCGGGAGAGTCGCTCATGTCCTCGTCACGCCTTCGCGCCGCTTTCATCCTGCTCGCGTCCAGCGTCGGCCTCGGCGCCTGCGCCTATGACGGCTACGGTTACGGGGGCGGCTACGCCTCGGTCGGCTACGGCGGCTATTGCGACCCTTATTATGACGATTGCTATGGCGGAGGCTATGGCGACCCGTGGTACGGCTGGTACGACGGCTATTATTATCCGGGCTTCGGCTTCTACATCTACGACCAGTATCGACGCCCCTATCGCTGGAGCGACAACCATCGCCGCTACTGGGAAAGCCGCCGCCACCGCTGGGGCGACCGCAACTGGAACGACCGGCGCTGGGAGCGCTGGGACGGCT
This sequence comes from Allosphingosinicella sp., assembly GCA_036386495.1. GTDB lineage: Bacteria > Pseudomonadota > Alphaproteobacteria > Sphingomonadales > Sphingomonadaceae > Allosphingosinicella. Next base: position 1,281 of record DASVVP010000050.1, on the reverse strand, counting down.
GGGACCGCAACCGGGACGGGGGCGGGTGGCGCGGCGGCGACGGGCGGCAGTGGCGCGATCGCGACGGCGACGGTCAGTGGCGGGGTGGCGACGGCAGCCGTGGCGGCGGGCAATGGCGGGATCGCGACGGCAATCGTGACGGCGGCCAATGGCGGAATCGCGACGGCAATCGCGGCGACGGCGAGTGGCGGGGCCGCCGCTGGCGCGGGAGCGACGGAGGCGCCAGCGGAGGCACGCAGCCTTCGAGTGGCGCGAGCGCTCCGTCGTCTTCACCGCGCAGCGATCGGCCCCGCTATCGCAGCCGCCCGACCATCCGGGATCCGAACCGCAGAGATTGATCGGCTGAGCTTCGGCATGCGGCGGCGGCCCGCGATGGCTCGAACCGCTTCGATCGGCCTCTCTGGCATTTGCCCGCGAAATGCCTATCTTCGCTCGCGAGCGGAGTGAGATCGTCTATGTTTGCGGGCCTCGGCCAATATCTCGATTCCATCAAGGCCCGCGATCCGGCACCGCGCTCGCGCTGGGAGATTCTGCTCTATCCCGGGGTCTGGGCGGTCGCGTTCCACCGGTTCGCCCATTGGCTGTTCAAGGGGGAATTGTTTTTCCTCGCGCGGCTGATCAACCATTTCGCGCGGCTCTTCACCGGCATCGACATCCATCCCGGCGCCGAGATCGGGCGCAACTTCTTCATCGATCACGGCTTCGTCGTGATCGGCGAGACGGTGACGATCGGCGACGACGTCACCATGTACCAGCATGTGACCCTCGGCGGCACCAATCCGACCGACGGGGTTGGCGGCAAGCGCCACCCGACCATCATGGACGGGGTCATCATCGGCTCGGGCGCGCAGGTGCTGGGCCCGATCACCGTCGGGCCGCGCGCGCGGATCGGCGCCAATGCGGTGGTGACACGGGACGTCCCGGAAGGCGCGACCATGACCGGAATCCCGGCGCGCCCGACGCTGATGGGCGCAGAGCAATACGGCAAGGAGTTCATGCCCTACGGCACGCCCTGTACCGAGACCTTCGATCCGCAATCCCAGAAGCTGGAGATCCTCCAGTGCGAGATCGAGCAGATGCGCAAGCGGCTCGCCCAGCTGATGGAGGAACGCGACGCGGCGATCGCCGCCGCGGAGATCAGGCGGGACCGAGCCTGATGGGGACGGTGCTCCCTTTTCGGGCTGAGACATCGCCGGCGCCCCAAGTCGGCTTCGAGCGCGGCGAGCTGAACCGCATCGTCGACCTTTACGGCCGCATGGTCGCCGCCGGCCTGTGGAAGGA
>DASVVP010000049.1:0-3702 GCA_036386495.1 Allosphingosinicella sp. | reverse complement strand
GCCGTCCAACCCGCCCAGGCTTCTGCGCTACGTGCTCGAGGACGACCCCGAGACCAAGGCCTTCGAGAAAGAGATCGGGCTGATCGGCCGCGCCCGGCGCCTGTTCCAGGCCGTGAATGACATCATCGTCAAGGACGACGGGGAATCGCCCCAGCGCATCGTCCTTTATATCGACGATCTCGACCGCTGCACCGAGGAGCAGGTCTACAACGTGCTCCAGGCGATCCACTTGCTGCTGGCGTTCGAATCTTTCGCGGTCGTGGTCGGGGTAGACGTGAAGTGGATCGAGGGCGCGCTCGCCGCCGAGTTCGCCGCGGACAGGCTGCCGCCGCTCAGTGAGATCGATCGCCGCCAGCATGCGGTCCATTATTTGGAGAAGATCTTCCAGGTCGCGTTCTGGCTCGATCCGCTGAGCTCGACCGGGCAGGAAGGAGGAAGCTTCGCCGCCTTCGTGAAGGGGCTGACCAAGCCCGAGGAAGTGCCCGCGGCGACGTCGACAGCCACGCCGGATCCAGCGGCGGTGAAGGACGCGGCAGGCGGCCGGGACAGCGCCGCCGCGCAAGAGAGCCTAGTGTCGATCCCTGCACCGACCGACGCCGGCGCTCCGGTCGAGAGCACGCCGCCTCGCGCGGGACTCGCAGGGCTCTTCGCTTGGGTGAGGGGCTGGTTCGCACGGGCGCCGGCCGAGGCCGCGGTTCGCGACGGGGCAACGCCGCTCGTGCAGGCCGTGGAGGAACCCGCCCCGATCGCAGCCGAGCCGGCACCGATTGAGCCCAGCGCCGCGCGCGATGCGTTCCGCACGGTCGAGCTCGAGCCGGCCGAGATCGAATTCCTGGCGTCGCCCGAAATCGCCGGCCTGGCGGGGTCGACGCCGCGGTCGGTCAAGCGCCTCGTCAACACCTATCGCCTGGTGCGATCCCGCTTGGCGGACGACGGCGTGCCGCTTCTCGGATTGGCCGCGACCCCACCCGCCTATCCGCTGGTCGCCCTGGCCACCGCGGTCGAGACCGGCCAGCCGGTCGAGGTGGCCGCAGCGCTGATGGATGCGCTACTAGGCGTCCCGGCCGACACTGAGATCGTGTTGGCGGATTCCAACAATGCGCGAATGGAAGCCAGACTGGAGAAGGCATTCGAGGCGACACTCGCCAACCCGCTGTTCCAGAAAGTAGAAGGTGTATCCAAGCCGCCGCCCGGGGTGGTGCTCAACGGGAAATGTCCCGGCCTTCTTCCAGCGCTGCTCCGAGTGCACCATCTCCGGAGCGGGCAGCTCGCCGCTGGGGATGTGCTTCGAGTCCTCAGGCTCGCGCGTCGATATTCCTTCAACCGTTATCACTAGCGAAGACGGCGGCCGCTTCGTCCTCCTCGCAGATAATCTAATCGGCCGACCCTTGCACGCGGGGCCGGGCCTCCGCACAAACTAAGCAATGCCCGTCCCGACCGACCCGCAGGTCCACATCCTGTTCGATCTGCTCGCCTGGGCGAGCGCGGCCGTCCTCGGGCGCTGGCTCTATTCGTGGCGCCTGCGCGGCCTCGCGGCGCAGACCGCCTCGAAAACGGGTCTCGGCTATGTCGCGGCGCTCGCCGTCGGCGCGATCGCCGGCGCCTGGGGCTTCGGCTCGCTCAACACCGGGCTGGCCGCGGTGCCGCACGCCTCGCACAGCATCGCCGGGGCGCTGGCCGGCGCGATCGTGGCGGTCGAGATATACAAGAAAGCGCGGGGCATTTCGGGCTCCACCGGGGCCATCTGGGTCGGGCCGCTGGCACTCGGCATGGCCGTCGGGCGGCTCGGCTGCTTCTTCGCCGGCCTGCCGGACGAGACTTACGGCATAGCGTCGGACGTGCCGTGGGCCGTCGATCTCGGCGACGGCGTGCCGCGCCATCCGGTCCAGCTCTACGAGAGCCTGGCGATGCTCGGCTTCCTGGCTTTCTACCTCGCCGCGCTCGCCCGTCGCGCCGCCTGGACAAGCGGCCGCGCTTTCTACCTCTTCATCCTGTTCTACGCGGCGCAGCGCTTCGTCTGGGAGTTCCTGAAGCCCTATCCGGACCTGATCGGCCCGCTCAACCTGTTCCAGCTTCTCAGCCTCGCCCTCATCGCTTATGCCTTGCTCTTCGATGCACGCGCCCGCCGCCTCCGCTGACCTCGCGCGCAAGAGCCGGCCGTGGATCTTCTACGGCCAGACGACGAGCCTGTGCGAGACCTGCTTCGAGCTGGTGCCCGCCAAGATCATCGGCGAGGACAATGCCGTCTTCCTGCAGAAACGCTGCCTCCTCCACGGCATCACCAAGACGCTGATCGAGGAGGATGCCGATTACTGGCTGGATATCCGCCGCTGGCTGAAGCCGGGCGACCGCCCGCTCTTCCACGCCAGCCGCACCGAGCGCGGCTGCCCCTGGGACTGCGGCCTTTGTCCCGACCACGAGCAGCATAGCTGCCTCGCGATCGTGGAGATCAACGACGCGTGCAATCTGAGCTGTCCCGTCTGCTTCGCCGACAGCGCCGTCGGCCGCGGCGGGCACCGGCCGCTCGTCGAGGTCGAGGCGATGCTCGACGCGGTGGTGCGCGCCGAAGGGGAGCCGGACCTCGTCCAGCTCTCCGGCGGCGAACCCACCATCCATCCGCAATTCTGGGAAATCGTCGCCGCCGCGCGCGCGCGCCCGATCCGCCATCTGATGGTCAACACGAACGGCCTCAGGATCGCCCAGGAGGATGGCTTCGCCGAGCGCTGCGCCGCCGTCGGCCCGGGCTTCGAAATCTACCTCCAGTTCGATTCGCTGGACGACGACAATCTGATGGAATTGCGCGGCGCCCGGCTCGGCCGCATCCGCCGGCAGGCGCTGGAGCGGCTAGAGGCCGCGGGCGTGTCGACGACTTTGGTGTGCGCCGTCCGCGCCGGGGTCAATGACGAGGAAGTCGCCGCGATCGTCGACCACGCGCTGACCTGGAAATGCGTGCGCGGCGTCGTCTTCCAGCCGGTCCAGGATGCGGGGCGCAACGACGGCTTCGACCCGGCGCTGCACCGCACGACGCTGTCAGGATTGCGGCGCAAGATCGCCGCGGGCGGCGTCTTCGAAGCGTCGGACCTCGTCCCGCTGCCCTGCAATCCGGACCAGATCTGCATCGGCTACGGCATCCGCTCGGGCGCGAGCGTTGTCCCGGTGACGCGGCTCATGGGCCGCGAGGACATCGTCGCTTCCGCGCCGAACACGATCAGCTTCGAGCGCGACCCGCAGCTCAAGAAGCGCGTGTTCGAGCTGCTGTCGCTGTCGACGGTCGAGGGAAACGGCGAGAGCCGCCTCGCCAGCCTGTTCTGCTGCCTTCCCGGCATCGAGGCGCCGGCCAGCCTCGCCTACAAGGACACGTTCAAGGTCGCGATCATCCAGTTCCTCGATAAGTACAATTTCGATCTCGGCACGGTGAAGCGAAGCTGCATCCATTTCGCGACGCCGGACGGGCGGCTGATCCCGTTCGACACCTATAACAGCTTCTACCGCCCCGGCGCCGCGGGCGCCGCCAAGCTGCGCGAGAAAGGCGGCGTGCCCGCATGAGCCAGGGCGCCGATCCGATCCGCGTCCTCGCCGGCATCCTGCTCCTCCTGTTCGGCGTCGTCCTCGTCCTGGCCGGCGGCCTGTGCAGCTTCATGATGGTCGGCGCGCTCGCGGGCGGCGTCTTCGAAGCGTCGGACCTCGTCCCGCTGCCCTGCA
>DASVVP010000048.1:0-25875 GCA_036386495.1 Allosphingosinicella sp. | reverse complement strand
CTGGCCCGACGACGCCTTTGAACCCTCCCCCTTGAGGGGGGAGGGCAGGGTGGGGGTGGAGTCTCCGGAAGAGCACCGCCCTTCATTGACGCCACCCCCACCCCAACCCTCCCCTCTGGAGGGGGAGGGGGTAAGGTGGCGCGCGAAGCCCGGCACCGAGCTCGCGCGCCATTATCCCAACGATGTGCTGATCTCCGGCTTCGACATCATCTTCTTCTGGGACGCCCGGTTGGCGATGCAGGGCTTTCACTTCATGGGGGAGAAGCCCTGGAAGACGCTCTACCTGCACGGGCTGGTCCGCGACGCCAAGGGCCAGAAGATGTCGAAGTCGAAGGGCAACACGGTCGATCCGCTCGGCCTCATCGACCGCTATGGCGCGGACGCTTTGCGCTTCACTTTGGCGGCGATGGAGAGCCAGGGGCGCGACATCAAGCTCGATGAGAAGCGCGTCGAGGGCTATCGCAACTTCGCGACCAAGCTCTGGAACGCGGCCCGCTTCTGCCAGGCGAACGGGATCGGCGCATCGGCGGCGCTGGAGCCGCCCGCGGCGGAGCTGCCGGTCAATCGCTGGATCGTCACGGAGACGGTGAAGACGGTCCAGGCGCTCGACCTCGCTCTCGCCGACCTGCGCTTCGACGAGAGCGCCAACACGATCTACCATTTCGTCTGGGCGACCTTCTGCGACTGGTATCTGGAGCTGATCAAGCCGGTGCTCGGAAGTGGCGGGACCAAAGCCCTCCCCCTTGAGGGGGGAGGGTTGGGTGGGGGTGGAGTCTCCGGAGAGTCACCGCACTTCATTGACTCCACCCCACCCCGAACCACTCCCCCTCAAGGGGAGGGGGACCAGGCCGAGACGCGCGCCGTGGCGGGCTGGGTGCTCGACCAGATACTCGTCATGCTCCACCCGTTCATGCCCTTCATCACCGAGGAGCTGTGGAACGCGCTCGGCGAGCGGCCTTACGAGCTGATCCTCGCCAAATGGCCGATGCCGGACGCGCGCGCCCTCGATCCTGAGGCGGGGCCGGAGATCGACTGGCTGATCCGGCTGGTGAGCGGGATCCGCGCCGCGCGGGCTGAGCTCAACGTCCCTCCGGGCGCAAAGCTCGCGCTCCATGTGCGCGACGCCGGCGACGCGACGCGCCGCCGAGTGGCGCGGAACGAGGCGGCGCTGAAGCGTCTCGCCCGCATCGACGCGATCCGGGACGGGGAAGCCACCGGCGCCGGCGCGCAGATAGTCGTGGACGAGGCAACCTACGTGCTGCCTCTCGAAGGCGTGATCGACGTCGTTGCGGAGCGGGCGCGGCTCGGGAAGGCGGCGCAGGCGGCGGAGAAGGAGCGGGATTTGCTCTCGGCGCGGCTCGGCAACCCTAGCTTCATCGAGCGCGCGAAGCCCGAGGCGGTGGAGAAAGCGCGGGAGGATCATGCGGCCAAGGCTTCGGACGCCGAGCGTTACCGCGCGGCGCTAGCCAGGCTCGGCTGAGGCCGCATCTTTTCGCGGCACCACCACTTCGATCGCGGCTTCGGCGACGGTCGCGACGCAGGGGGTTCTGGCAAGCACCTCGCCGTCGATCGAGATGCGCTGGCGCGGGCGGGTCTCGATCTCGATGCGGCGGGCGTGGAACTCGCGGGTCGTCTGCTCGCGCGATTCGAGCTTCCAATATTTGGCGAACCAGTCGCGGAGCAGATTGAGGCTGCTCCGCCCCTCGACCGCCTGGACGACGATCTGGCCGCTGTCGACCTCGGCGCTCTCGATCAACTCGACCCCGCCATGGTGGCCGCCATTGGCGATGCGGACCTCGGTCGCCCAGAATCGCGTCTCGCCCTCATCGGTCCGGACCGTCAGCCGGAACGGGTGAAAGCGGATCAGGCACCAGATCGCCCAGACCAGATAGCCGACGCGGCCGAGCCAGCGCTTCAGCCCGTGCGGGATGCCCTCGCCGATCATCGGCGACAGGCCCATCGCCGCGCAATTGGCGAAATAGTCGCCGTTGATGATGCCGAGGTCGACGCGGCGGCGCACGCCGGTGGCGATGGTCGCGATCGCGCCGTCGAGATCGAGCGGGATGCCGAGCGTCCGGGCGAAGCTGTTCGCCGTGCCGAGCGGCAGCAAGGCGAACACGCAGTCGCGGCCGACCAGTTCATCGACCGAGCAGGACAGGGATCCGTCGCCGCCGCCGACGATCACCATCGGCGCACCGGCGCGGACCGCCGCGGTGACGGTCGGGACCAGCTTCCGCGGGTCGGCGACGGCGTGCGACTCGACCAGCCGGACGCCCGCGGCGGTCAGCTTCTCCTGCGCCTCGCGGAACAGCGCGCGGCCGCGACGCGAATGGGCGTTGACGATAAGCGCCGCCTCGCGCGGGACCGGTCTCGATGAACTCACACTCCGCCCAACAGCGCCGGGCGGGGAAAGTTGCTACATCACCGTGTCGGCGAGGTTGGAGCGGTAGCGGGTGTTGGTCTGCCGGTCGATGATCTCGATATAGACGTAGCTCGGCGGGATCTGGCCTTCGGGCATGGCGAACCAGATCGAGCCGAGCTGGCTCGGATTGGAGAGCGCGCAGAAGCCGTAGATTCGCGCCCTCGTATTGCCGTTGAAGAAATCGACCCAGGTGCGCGACGAATTGGTGTTGCTGCCGCAGGGCGGAAGGCCCGGGGCCGCCGCGAACATGGCGGCCGGATACTGGTCCTTGTTGAGCACGTCGTAGCGGTAGCGATTGAAGCTTCCGCCCGCCGTCGTATAGGGCTCGATCGAGGTCAGATAGAGGACGGGATTGGGCTGCGCCTGCGCCGGGCCGGTCCCCGCGAGCACCGCCAGCATCACCGCGCCGGACAATTTCATGATTGCTCTAAGCGTCTTCATCCTCTTTCCCCCTCGTTCGAGTGATGCACGACTTTGCTGCTCTTGCGGCGACTCCCATCGTTACTGAGCAAGCGAAGGATGCCACTGATCGGCATTTGTTTCAAGCGAGCGGGCGCTCGTCCCGTGTCCGCCGCAGCCGTTCTGCATCGCGGCTTTGCAGCGGCGGCGGCAGAGGCTAAGCCCGCGCCGATATGCCGTCCTTTCCCGCCGTCCGCCTTCGCCGCAGCCGCATCGCCGCGTGGAGCCGCGCGCTGGTCGCCGAGACGGTGGCGACGCCGGCGGACCTGATCTGGCCGCTGTTCGTCACCGAAGGACAGGGAATGGAGGAGCCGATCTCCAGCCTTCCGGGAGTGTTCCGCCATTCGATCGACGGCGTCGGCGCCCTGGCCCGCGAGGCGCGCGACCTCGGCATTCCCTGCATCGCCTTGTTCCCCAACACACCGGCCGGGCTGAGGAGCGAGGATGGGCGAGAGGCGCTCAATCCGGACAACCTCATCTGCCGGGCGGTGCGGGCGGCCAAGGAGGCGGCGCCGGAGGTGGGCGTGCTGACCGACGTCGCGCTCGACCCCTATACCGCAGACGGCCATGACGGCCTCACCGACACCAAGGGCTATGTCGTCAACGACGACACGGTCCGCGTGCTGATGGACCAGGCGGTGGTCCAGGCCGAGGCGGGCGCCGACATCGTCGCGCCCTCCGACATGATGGACGGCCGGGTCGGCGCGATCCGCAAGGCGCTTGACGGCGCCGGGCACGTCAACGTCCAGATCATGGCCTATGCCGCCAAATATGCCTCCGCTTTTTACGGCCCGTTCCGCGATGCGGTCGGCAGCTCCGGGCTGCTTAAAGGCGACAAGAAGAGCTATCAGATGGACCCGGCCAACGCGCTCGAGGCGCTGCGCGAGGTGGCGATGGACATCGAGGAGGGCGCCGACAGCGTGATGGTGAAGCCCGGGCTTCCCTATCTCGATATCGTCAGGCGCGTGAAGGAGCGGTTCGAGCTTCCGGTCTTCGCCTACCAGGTGTCGGGGGAATATGCGATGATCGAGGCCGCCGCCGCCGCCGGTGCCGGCGACCGCGACGCTCTCGTCCTCGAGACCTTGACCGCCTTCAAGCGGGCTGGCTGTTCGGGCGTGCTCAGCTATCATGCGCCGGTGGCGGCGCGGCTGCTCGGGCGCTAAACGCAGGTGCCGCACGGGGGAGAGAGCGATTGCCTGAACTGACTGCCGCCGCCGCATCGCGCGAGCGCTATGCCCGGCCCCTCTTCATCCTCACCATCGTCACCGGCTCGATCCTCCTCTTCCTCACCCAGCCGATGATCGCACGCATGGCGCTGCCGCGGGTCGGCGGCGCGCCCGCGGTGTGGAACAGCGCGATGCTGGTCTATCAGCTGCTGCTGCTCGCCGGATACGCTTATGCCGACCGCGTGGCACGCCTCAGGCCGCGCAAGCAGGTCGGCATCCACCTGATCCTGTTCGGCGTCGCGGCCCTGTGGCTGCCGATCGGGCTGAGGGAAGTGCTGCCTCCCGCCGGCGGGGAGCCCTTCTTCTGGGTGCCCTGGTTCCTGATCAGCTCGATCGGGCCGCTCTTCTTCATCGTCTCGGCCCAGGCGCCTTTGATGCAGCGCTGGTACGCGCTGGAGACGGCGCGCGGCGATCCCTATCCGCTCTACGCCGCCTCCAATCTCGGCAGCTTCGCCGGCCTGCTCTCCTATCCGCTCATCGTCGAGCCGCTGATGACGCTGGAGCAGCAGAGCTGGCTGTGGACGTCGCTCTACATCTTCCTCGTCCTGCTCGTCGCCGGATGCGCCTGGACGGTGCCGGCCGACGCGGTCGAGGTCGTGCCCGAGGAGACCGCGCCGCCGCCGACGCGAAGCCAGATCGTCCGCTGGATCGTGCTCGCCGCGGTGCCTTCGGGCCTTATGCTGTCGACGACCACTCACCTTACCACCGACATCGTCGCCATGCCTTTGCTCTGGGCGCTGCCGCTCGGTCTCTATCTGCTGAGTTTCGTGATCGCCTTCGCGGCGCGGCGGACGGTCGCCGACTTCATCGCGCTGATCGCGCCGCTCGTCATCCTGATCGCCGGCGGACTCGCCTTCGCCAACGGCAGCAACAATCCCTTCGTCACCGCCAGCCTGGGCCTCCTGCTGCTGTTCGTCGTCGCGGTCGCGATCCACACCGAGATGTTCCGCCGCCGGCCCGCGGTCGGCCATCTCACCCGCTTCTACCTTGCAATGTCGTTCGGCGGCATGCTCGGCGGCCTGTTCTGCGCGATCGTCGCGCCCTTGCTGTTCGACTGGGCCTATGAGCACCCGCTGCTGATCCTCGCCGCGGCTCTGCTCGTGCCGCAGACGGCCCTGGTTCCCTGGCCGGACCAGCTGAAGCTGCCGCTCTCCATCGCGGTCCCCATCGCCGCCTTCGCCCTGTCGCTGCTCGCCAATTATTATCTCTTCTATCTTGGCGGGCTCTGGCCGACGCTCGCCAGCATCGGGATCTCGCTGCTTGCGCTCGTCTGCCTCGGCCGGCCGGTCTCCTTTGCGGTCGCCTTGCTCGCCTTGATGCTAAGCTATGGCGGCTGGCACGAGCTCGAGGTCACCGCCCAGGGGACGCGGACGCGCAGCTATTTCGGCATTTACGAGGTCCGCACGCGCAGCGTGGAGGGCCAGCCGTTCGCGCGGTCGCTGACTCACGGCACCACCCTCCACGGCGTCCAGAATCTGGTCCCGGAAGTCCAGCACGAGCCGACCACCTATTACGCCCGCCGCTCGGGCGTCGGGCTCGCGCTCACCAATGCGCCGGCCATGTACGGGCCCAATGCGCGCATCGGCGTCATCGGCCTCGGCTCCGGCACGCTCGCCTGCTACGCCCGCCCGGGCGAGCGCTGGACCTTCTTCGAGATCGACCGCCAGATGGTCGACGTGGCGCGGCGGAGCTTCACCTTCCTCAATCACTGCGCGCCCCAGGCGCGGGTCGTGCTCGGCGACGCGCGGCTGACCATCGCGCGCCAGCCGCCGGGGCAGATCGACGTGCTCGCGGTCGACGCTTTCTCCTCGGACGCGGTGCCGATGCACCTGCTCACCCGCGAGGCGCTCCAGGTCTACGGCCGCGCGCTCAACCCCGATGGCATCGTCCTGTTCCACATCTCCAACCGCTATCTCGACCTCGAGCCGGTGGTCGCGGACCTCGCCGCCACGGGCGGCTGGACGAGCGCGATGCTGCAATACGAGCCGACCGACGACGAGCTCCAGCTCAACGCCACCGTTTCGGTCTGGATCGCCCTCTCGCGCAACCCGCAGGCGATCAACCGGCTGGTCGAGCTGAGCGGCGACGACGGGCTCAACTGGATGGTGGTCGAGCGGCGCGAGGGCTTCGCCGGCTGGAGCGACGACCACGCCTCTATCCTGCCGCTGATCCGGTTCCCGTGGTGACCGCAGCGCCGCAGCTGCTGCGTTTTCAGGGCAAGGCGCCGCGGATCGATCCGACTGCGTTCGTCGCCCCCGGCGCGCGGCTGATCGGCGACATCGAGATCGGCCCGGAAGCCAGCATCTGGTATAATTGCGTGCTTCGCGGCGACGTCAATGCGATCCGCATCGGTGCCCGCACCAACATCCAGGACGGCAGCGTCCTCCACGTCGATTCGCCGCGGCCGGGGCATGAGGCGGGCTATCCGACGATCATCGGCGAGGAGGTGCTGATCGGCCACCTCGCCATGGTCCACGGTTGCGTCCTCCACGATCGCGCCTTCGTCGGCCTCGGCGCGATCGTGATGGACGGCTGCGCGATCGAGAGCGACGCGATGCTCGCCGCCGGCGCGATGCTCACGCCGGGGCGGACGATCCCCTCGGGCCAGCTCTGGGCCGGACGACCCGCAAAATATGTCCGAGACCTGGCGCCGGCCGATATCGAGGGCATGCGCGCTGGGGTCGCGCATTACGTGATGCTCGCCAGGCTTCACGCGGAGGCGCTCAGCGCCTGACCGCCTCCCGGAGCCCGTCCATCCGCTGCTGCTGTACCGCCGCCAGCCGCTCCGCCTGCGCGAGCGCGGCCCGGATTGCGGCGAAATCGGCTTCGTTCGTGGGCAGGCCGGCGCGTTCGGTCGCGAGGCGGTCGAGCTCGGCGAGGGCGCGCATGGTCGGCGCCCGCGCCGCCTCGGCGCGCGAGATCGCCTCCTGCGCGACCACCCAGCTTTCCGAGCCGGGGGCACCGGCACCGCGCGCGGCGCTCGCGGCCGCACCTGCCGCGGCCTCGAACGCGCCGTGGCCCCGCCGCGCTTCTGCGAGCAAGGATGCGGCGCTGGTTCGAAGCTCCAGATCGGCGACCACGACCGGAGGAGCGCGGACCGGCTCTTCGAGCGGATCCTCGCTTTCGATCGGCCGCGGCGCCAGCGACGGGAAGGTGCCCTCGGGCTTGCAGGCCGAGGCGATCGCGGCGGCGGCGAGCAAAGCGGGCCATGCGGCGGAGGTGCGGGGAAGGGGCATCGGCCCGCCTTCCTATGCGGCCGCGCCGCGCCGAGCAACGGGGTTGCGCCTCTCCGCCGCTGCCCCTATGTCCGCGTCTCCCGCGCGCCCGTAGCTCAGCTGGATAGAGCACCAGACTACGAATCTGGGGGCCGGAGGTTCGAATCCTTCCGGGCGCGCCAATTTTCCAGAGCAGATGGACTGCAGGTGGCGCCGTCTCGCCCCGGCAGGATTCGCTCTACGAAATTCAACCCGCTTGAGTACTTATGAGATATGTAACATAACTCCTTGTGCGCACGATAGGAGATATGTAACATGGCGCCTGGCGATTCGACAGGAGGAAGCCATGATGCCGGTGGTGAGAATCAATGATGCGACGTTCGTCGATCTGAGCACGCTCAAAACCTGGTTCGGAACGACAACGCCAAGCGAGACAATCGATCGCATCGTTAGGGACGCGATGGAGCAGCTCGGTCTTGAGCGCGATAACGAGCCAGAAGCCGCTGTGACCATCACCAACGAAGGGGCGATGGAATTTGACACGGCCCCCGGCCTCTCCTTCACGAAACCCCTATCAGCATCCGTTGATAGCAAGCGTATCCTCAATCCGCGCTGGTCCTCGATCCTCATCGCAGTGATCGCGCAGGTTATGGCCAAGGGAAACGAAGGCAAAAGGCTAGTCGGACAACTCCAGGTACCCGCGAAGGTTGAGAAATATGAAGAGGACGGCTTCAAATATTATCCCGACCTCGGCATCTCCATACAAGGCCAGTCCGCGATGGATGCGTGGAAGGAGATTGATCGCTTGGCGAAGGCGTGGGGAATTCGCGTAAAGGTCGAATTCTGGTGGCGTCGCAATTCCAAAGCGCAATATCCCGGGAAAACCGGCATCTTGCGCTCAGGGAAGAGCTGAGACGTCACACGGTGCGCTGTCTCCCATTTCCGCGTCGCGCCGCCAGCGTGAGCGGGATGCAGAAAGCGACGCCGAGCGCCATGAACAGGGCGCTGCGCCAGTCGGCCAGCAGGAAGGCGGCGAGCACGGCCAGATCCAGCACAAGGGCCAGCCCCGGGAGCCACGGATAGCCCCGCGCCCGGAAGGGGCGTTCGAGCTCGGGCTCGCGCCAGCGCAGGGCGAAGAAGGCGGCATCTACCACGACCAGGATGGCGATGCTGAGGGCGCCGACGGCGAGGAACACGGCCTCGAACTGGCCGGTCGCCGCGAGCGCGACCGTCGCCACCGCCGATACGCCGATCGCGACGTCGGGCGTGCCGCCGCGATTGACCCGGCTGGTGACGGCGGGGACGAAGCCGTCGCGGCCGAGCCCGTGCAGGATGCGCGTCGCCAGCATGATGCCGGCGTTGATCGTGCCGAGCGCGCAGACCACCGCCACGGCCGCTACCACGGCGATGCTCGTGCCGCCGAATATGTCGGCAATCGCCTCGGCGACGGGGAGTTCGGAGCGGCTCAGCCGGTCGACCGGCAGCGCATAGAGCAAAGCGGCATTCATCAGCAGATAGATGAGGATCACCGCCGCGAGCGAGCCGAACAGCGCGCGCGGCATGTTGCGCGCTGGGTCCTTCTCCTCCTCGGCGAAATAGACGGGGCTTGCCCAGCCGGAATAGGTCCCGACGATGAGCTGATAAGCGACGACGATGCCGAGCAGCCCGATCGGGGCCGCGCTCGCCGCGGGGACATCCGCCGCAGCCGCGCCGCGAAGCAGGAAGATCGCGCCGACGAGGCCGAGCAGCAAGGCGAGCTTGGCCGCGCTGGTGACGATCTGCGCGGCGCTGCCCTCGCGCACGCCGATCCAGTTGAGCGCGAACAAGAGGATCGCGACGGCGATGCCGGTGGCGGCGACGTGCGGCGCCAGCGCGGGCACGATCAGCGCCAGATATTCGCCGCAGGCGATCGCGAGCGCGGCCGAGGCGGCGATGTTGAACAGCCAGTCGGTCCAGCCGACCAGTACCGCCCCGAACGGGCCGAAGGCGCGCTCAGCGACGTTGAACAGGCCCCCGGAGCGCGGCAGCGCCGACATCGTCTCGGCGACGATGTTGGCGGTGAGCAGCGCGTGGAGCCCCGCAAACGCCCAAAGGGCGAGCGCGAGCCAGGCGAGGGGAACGTTGGCGAGGACCGTCCCGGGCGTGCGCAGGATTCCCGCGCCGATCACCGCCCCGACGCCCATTGCCAGGCCGAAGGTGAGGCCGAGCACCCGCAGCAGCTGACCGCCAGACCGTCCGCCCGCCATGCTCGTTTCCTCCCCACGTCGGAGTAGCACGAACGCCTCGCCAGGCTAAGCCGCCCGGCATCGCGCCAAAGAAATGTGGTTAATCAGCCGCTTAGGTTGATTTTTGGCAACCATCGCGAGGACTTGGCGGTTATACGCGCATGCCGCATTTCTTCTTCCATCTGCAGGACGGCGAGGCCCGGTTCGAAGACCGGCGCGGCGTCAGCCTGCCGGATGCGGAGGCGGCCTGGTATCAGGCCTATCGAAGCGCGCGGGACCTTCTCGCCGAAAGGCTTCGCGACCAAGGCCAATGGGGAGGCCAATGCCTCCAGGTCGAGGACGAAGGCGGGGCCCATGTCTGGACCCTGCCGCTGACCGAGATAGCCGAGCTGGCGCTGTGACATTCGCCGCGCCGTTGCAGCCATTTCAGGCCCGAACCGTTTGGGCGGCATGCAAAGACGAATTGCGATCGTAGCCGCTGCCTTAGCGGCCGGATTCCTGATGAGCGGATGCAGAGGGGGCGAGGCCGAGGCCGATCCGGCCGCGCTCGACCAGGCCTTCAACCAGATCATCGTCAACGACCAGGCCGAGCGCCGCCGCCTCGTCGAGGAAGCACGGGATCGCGAGGAGGTGCGCGAGCAGGAGATGGAGCAACGCGCCGCCGGCTATGACGACGGCAATTCCGCCGAGGCAGCGAACGCCGCGGCGGGCGACTGATCAGCCCTTCGCGTGCTCGGGCTTGCCCTTGCGCCTGGTCGAGGCGAGCTCCTCGAGCTGCTTCTCGGTCATCGACTCGGCCATCTGCTTCGAAGGACCCTTGAGCTTCGACTTCGCGGTGTCGCCGCGCTTGGCCGAGAGGGCGGCGCCTGCGGCTTTCTGCTGCGATTTCGATTTGGCGGGCATTTCTTCTCTCCGTTCCGGCGGGAAAACGTCCGGGGGGAAGCAGGTTTCCCTATCGCTGTCGCCGCGGCGGCGCCTCCCAACCAGAGGCACGACGAAAGTCGACGCCGCGAGCGCCGCTCCGTGAGGGCTGCGGGATTGGCTCGGGGCCGTTGACCGCGCCGTTGAGCAGAATGAAGCTGAAGTCGCCGCCCGCGCGCTGGGCGGTGGCATGACAGCCCATGCACCCGCCCATATTGTAGGAGGTGGCACCCGTCTGGCCGGCCTGCCGGTAATAAAGGGTGGGGACGACACCGGGTCCGTCAAGGCCAAAGTAGGAGGCATAGTCACTTTTGGTGCCGGTGTTCCCGGCGAGGCGGCCGCTGAAATTCTGCAGCGTGTAGTTAGATTCGACGACGCTGTTCGACTGGTAGAAGGTCGAGGCATCCGGACCGGTATAGGGCTGCCCCGGAGTGGTCAGCGTCATCGGCCGAAATTGGACGTTGATGAGCTTGTAATAGCTCCAGGGCGATGCGGCGATGCCGTTGGCCTGATTATAGGCGTCGATCGCGGCGTGCGCCTGCTGATTCACCGCGATGATCGCGGGCGGGATCGGATGCTGGCGGGCGTTGATGCAGACATATCCGCCGGTCGGCGTGGCCGTCTCGCCGAACGTATTAAGATAATAAAGACGGTTGGGCGGCGGCGTGGCGGTATTGCTCGTGCAATAGGGTGCGTTCGCGGGACGAAGCGACACCGTGGGCGGAGTGGCCCTGGTCGGAGTGCCCGGATTCGGGCTGTCCTGATAGTGGGTCGTCGGCGTGGTCGGGCAGGGCGCCTGCTGATCGCTCCGGCAAGGCTGAACCGCGATCACGTTGCCGTCGCGATCCTCGGTCGGGAGCCCCGCTTCGGTGCGGATATTGTCCGCCTGCTCGAAGGTCGCGAAGATGAAATAGGGCGCGGACTGCGTCTTCTGGATGATGTGCAGCGAGAGCAGGCCCCACACGGCCTCGCGATAGCATGAATTGCCGGACGCGCCCTCGTAATAGCGAACCCTGGTCGTATGGAAGCGGCTCACGTCCTCGGTCGCCGGATTGAGCTGCCTCCAGCCGGCCTTGATCTCGATCGTGTTGTTGGGGAGGCTGACCAGGTTGGAGCTCCCCGCCGGCGGGCTGCCGTGCACCGGCACGTAAGCCTGAGTGCCGGTTTGCAGCGTGGTCCGGAGACCATGCAGGGCGCCGATTTGCTGGGCATAGTTGAATTCCGCGCGGTTCGCTTTGGCCGTGAAACGGACCAGTTGCGGCGCGCTGTTCTCCGCGGTCGGCGTCGGAATGCCGGCGCCGGAATACATGGCGGTGAGGCCGATCTCGCTGGTCTCGTCCAGGTTCACCCAGGCCGGTGAAGTCAGCGGCGTCACCCCCGGGCATGGCTGGACCGCGTCCTGATAGATGTTGTTGTAATCGGGCAGTGCGTCGTAGCTCGGGCTCGACTGGCGCTCCACAGGCGTGAAGATCTCGGCCTTGCCCCGGAAGGTCTCCCAGGTGAGCGGACGCGTGGCGCAGGCGGGATCGCCGAAGCGGCAGTCAGCCGCTGGGGTGTCGCGGTTATACCCGGTCTGGAGGGCGGCGGGCCAGTTCAGCGCGATGAACTCCTGCCAGGCGAAGCGGGCCGCCTGGTCGAGCGTCGCATTGGGCGCGCCGCCGTTGCCAGCATTGAGCTCGACCGGGACCGTCGAACTGATCGTGATCGGAACCGGCGCCGGGGGAGTCTGGGCCGCCGCATCGACCCCGCTTGCATCGAGAAGGATGAGCCCGCCTGCCGCCGCAGCCAGCGTAAATATCGCTCCCAAAGGACGCTTGAACCGACGAAGTCTCGCGTTCCTCACGGCATGTCTCCCGCTCCAGACGATGAAACGCACAGGCATCGGGGCCAGACAAGCGCGGTAAATACGCTGTCCCCTGAAGCGAATCGAACTATGCGGGGTTCAATCCATCAAGACAAGCAGTGATTCTAAAGCATTTTAGTCCGAATTGGACCGAATGTTCGGTGCCTTCGAGGCAGCCTGCCTTAATTGTGCTCGCAGGCCAATTCCAGCAGGCCGAGCGAGCGGATCAGCGCGTCATGGGCTCGTTCGAGGCGGGTCCAAAGCTCGGGCTCGGAAAGTGCTTCGGGAGCGATGCTCTCGGGCCATTCGGCTTGGACGATCGCGGCAATGTGGTCGAGCTTCGCCTCGTCGACCAGGAAGCGCGGGTCGATCGTGGCGGGGTCGGCGACGACGCGGAGGCGCAGGCAGGCGGGGCCGCCGCCATTGGCCATCGACTGGCGGACGTCGACGACGAGCAGGCGGCGGATCGGGCCGTTGCCCGCGACCATCGCTTCCAGCCACGCCCACACGCAGGGAGTCTCGCGCACTTCCTCGGGGAGGATCAAAGCGTGCGCGCCGTCGGGCAGCGTCACCAGCTGCGCGTTGAACAGATAGGATTTGATCGCGTCGGCGAGGCTGACGGCGCTGTCGGGCACCTCCACGATCTCGACCGCGGGCAGCAGGCGGCGCAGCTCGGCGTAGAAAGTCGGGCGGTCCTCGAACGCTTTCTCGTGGGCGAACAGGACATTCTCGTTGGCGACGGCGACGACATCGTTGTGGAAGGCGCCCGCGGCGATCGCCTCTTCGGATTGGGCGACGAACAGGGTCCGCTCCGGATCGAGGCCGTGAAAGCGTGCGATGGCGCGGCCGGCCTCGACATGCTGGCGGGCTGGGAAGTCGCCGCCGCGCCGGCCGTAGACGAACACCTCCACTCCGGGGGCCTCGTGCGCCGCCGCGAGGCGCATGTGATTGGCGGCGCCCTCGTCGCCGAAGGTGGCCGGGACCGGCGGATGCACCGCGAAATGCGTCTCATCGGCGAAGGCGAGGCTTAGCTGCCTCAGCGTCGCCGGCCATTCGTGGCTGCGATGCGGCATCGTCCTCAGATTGGCCACGGTGAGGTGGGTGCGGCCGTCGGCGCAGTCCGGGGCCGGCGAGACGGTGGCGGCATTGGCGGCCCACATAGCAGAGGCGGAGAAGGCGGCGGGGCGGAGCGAGGGCGGCATCTCCTCGACGCTGGCGCCGAGCTCCGCGAGCCAGGCGCGGTCGGGCCGCGGATGGGGGAGGAATAGGCCTTGCGCGAGGCCGAGCCGCAAATTGTGGCGCATCTTCGCGAGGCCTTGCAGCGCCGCGTCCCGGGGGTGGGAGACCAGGCCCCTGTTGGTCGTCGAGGCGAGATTGCCCAGGCTCAGGCCCGAATAATTGTGGCTCGGGCCGATGATGCCGTCGAAATTGATCTCGATGAGCGGCATCGTCTCACCGCCCGGCGGCGACGAAGCCGTCGCCGGGCTTCAGCCCGAGCATCTCCGCTGCCTTCGAATTGAGGGTGGCACCGCCTTCGGCACCGTGTCTCACCTGGGCCCAGCAGCAGGCGAAGCCCTCGAGCTTCCCCGCCGCGACGAGCATGGTCTGGCCGCCTGCCTCGTCGCCGACGCCGTCCAGCACTTCCTCGTTCGACTCGCGGATGGTGCGGATCTGGTCGGTGGCGCAGGTCATGGTCGGGCCGCCGTCGAAAATGTCGACATAGCAGTCCCAGGCGAAGCCCTCGCGCTCCAGCATCTTCATCGCCGCGCGGCCGGACGGGTGCGGCACGCCCATCACCGAGCGGGCGCTTTCGGACAGCATCGCGGTGTAGATCGGCGTCTTGGGCATGAGATCGGCAATGAACTGCGTACCGTGGGTGGCGTTGAACTCGTCCGCCTCGGCGAAGCCCATGCCGAAGAAGCGGCCGGCAATACCGTCCCAGAAAGGCGAGCCGCCCTGATTGTCCATCACCCCGCGCAGCTCGGCGAGGACCTTGCGGGCGAAGCGCTCCCGGTGGAGCTTGATGAACAGATAGCGGCTGCGCGCGAGCAGCAGGCCGAGCCCGCCGGCGCGCGCCTCGGGGTGGAGGAACAGGCCGCCGACCTCCGAGCAGCCGTCGAAATCGGTGACCAGGGTCAGCATCTCGTTGCGGAACGTGCGGCCGAGCGCCTTGGAAGTCTGGGTCAGGGTCGAGATCCGGTAGCTGTAGAAGGGGCTCTCGGTGCCGACCTGGCTGAACACCTGGCAGGTGCCGCGAATCTGGCCCGTGTCGACATTTTCGAGAACGAACATGAAGAGGTCGCCGCCCGGAGCGTCGGCATCGCGGGCGAATCCTTGCTCGGAGCGAATCAATTTTTCGACCAAGGTGCCGCGGTCGGGCGGCAGGTTGGTGAAGCCGCCGCCCGTCAGCTTCGCCATCTCGTAAATGGCCTCGAAATCGTCGCTGCGCACCGGGCGCACCCTGAAGCTCACAGCCCCTCCCCTTCCGCCAGCCTCAGCATCGCCAGCGCGGACAAAGCGGCACGCTCGGCGAGGCTTGCAACGATCAGATATTCGTCGCTCGAATGGATCGCGCCGCCGCGCACCCCCATCGTGTCGACCACCGGCACGCCGCAGGCGGCGATGTTGTTGCCGTCGCAAACGCCGCCGCTGTCCCGCCAGCCGATCTGCTGTCCCAAGTCGGCGCCGCAGCCGGCGACCAGGCGGAAAAGTTTCTTCGCCCGCACGTCGAGCGGCTTGGGCGGACGGCCGAAGCCGCCATGAATGGTTATGCGCACGTCGCGCTCTGCCGCGACGGTGACGACCGCGCTTTCCAGCAGTTGCCGCGCCTGTGCCTGGGCGGCGGCGGTCACAGGACGCATGTTTATGCGAAGCACCGCATGATCCGGTACGACGTTGTTCGGACCGCCCCCGTCGATCTTCGCCGGGTTGATTGCCAGGCCGGGCGCTTTCGCCCGTTCCAGACGCAGCGCGAGATCGGCGGCGGCGAGCAGCGCATTGCGCCCTTCCTCCGGATTGCGGCCGGCATGGGCGCTGCGCCCGGTGACGACCAGGGAGAAGTTGCCGCTGCCGGGGCGGGCGCCCGCCAGCGTCCCGTCGGGAAGAGCGGCGGGCTCGTAGGTGAACGCCGCCTTCTTGCCCCGCGCGGCCTCGGCGATCAGCGCCGCCGATCCCGGCGAGCCGACCTCCTCGTCCGAGTTGATCACGACCTCGTAGCCGAGGCGTCCGGCGAGCGGAGACGACTCCACTGCCTTCAGCGCCGCGAGCATCACCGCGAGGCCGCCCTTCATGTCGGCGACGCCGGGGCCGCCGAGGACGGTGTCGGGCTCGCGCCAGAAGACGTCCTGGAACGGGTGTTCGGCGGCGAAGACGGTGTCCATGTGGCCGGTGAGGAGCAGCTGGGCGGGCGCTTCCGGACGGACGCGGAGGTGGAGGTTGCGGCCGTGGTCGAGCGCGCGCGCGACCCCGCTCGCGTCGACTTCCTCGACCGGCGCCGGATCGCGCAGCGTGAGGGCGCCGGGAAGGGCGGAGAAGGCGTCGGCGAGAAGGCCGGCGATGCCGGCGAGGCCGGCGAGATTGCGCGAGCCGCTGTTCACCCCCGCCCAGGCATGCACCTGCTCCAGCATCGGCTCGTCCGCCGCTGCTCCGACCGCCGCCGCTTCGATCGTGGAGAGGCCCCGCATCATCGCTCTCCTAGCGGCGCGAGGCGCCGGAAGCCAAGCGCGGCGTGCTCACAGCCAGGGGCGAAAGGCCGCGAGCACGTCTTCGTAGAGCTTTTTCTTGAAGGGGACGATCGTCGCGGGAAGGTCCGCCGGGTCGGCCCATTTCCAGGCGCGGAATTCAGGGTGTTCGGTGGCGATGTTCACGTCGCGATCCTCGCCGAGGAAGCGGGCGAGGAACCAGTGCTGCTTCTGGCCTCGCCACTGCCCCTGCCAGAGCCTGCCGACCAGCTCGTCGGGGAGGTCGTAGGTCAGCTCGACCGGGCAGCGGGCGAGGATCTCGATCTTGTCGCGCGCGATGCCGGTCTCCTCCTCGAGCTCGCGCAGCGCGCCCTCTTCGGGATCCTCGCCTTGGTCGAGGCCGCCCTGCGGCATTTGCCAGGCGTCCGCTTCATTATCGAGCCGCTGGGCGACGAACACCTTGCCCTCGCGGTTGAGCAGCATGATGCCGGCGCCGGGGCGATAGGGGAGGGAGGCCGGGTCTGTCATCTCGCCACCCGTGGAAAAAACAGGGACAGTATACATTTTCCGGAGGGTAGGCCCCCTGGGACAGAGGCAGGCCGGAAAATGTATACTGTCCCTGTTTTCACGCGCTCGCCCTTCCCAGCAGCAGCTTCAGCGCGTCTACGCACCGGGCGATGTCCTCCTCCGACGAGGGGATCGCCTTCCTGAGATTGACGAAGCCGTGGATATTGCCCTTCGCTTCGATGAAGATCGTCTCGACTCCCGCCTCCGCGCAGGCAGCCGCGTAGGCGCGGCCCTGGTCGCGGATCGGATCGAGGCTCGCGGTGACGACGAGGGTCGGCGGCATGCCCGCCTGGCTCTTCACGAGCGGCGAGAAGCGCCAGTCCTTCGCCTCGGCGCGGTAGCAGTCGTCGAACCAGTCCATGCTGTCGCGGGTGAGGAGATAGCCTTCGCCGAAATCGGTAAAGCTCGGATAGCCGCCCTTGGCCGGGTCCGCCGCCGGATAGATCGGCCATTGGGCGAGCACCGGCGCCGCCGCCGGATCGTCGCGAAGGGCGAGGCTGACGACGATCGCGAAATTGCCGCCGGCGCTGTCGCCGCAGGGGACGAGACCGGTAACCGGGCGGCCGAGCGCGTCGGGCGAGGCGGCGGCCCAGCGCGCGGCGGCGATGCAGTCTTCGGGGCCGGCGGGGTAGGGGTGCTCGGGCGCCAGGCGATAGTCCACGGCGAGCACCGGCATGTCGAACCGACGCGCCATCTCGGCGCAGAACGGCTCGTGAGTGTCGAGATCGCCGAGCACGAAGCCGCCGCCGTGGAAGAAGAGCATCAGCGGCGTCGGCCCGCGCTCCTCGCGCGCGTCGTAGAGGCGGAGCGGGATGTCGCCGGCGGGGCCAGGACAGGCGAGGTCGCGGATCAGGGCCAGCTCGCCAGTCGGGGCGTCCGCGACGTGGCGCGAGCGCAGCATCATTTCGCGCGCTTCGGCCGGGCCGACCTCGTGGCTTCGGGGCCCAGGCAACGCGTTCAGGAAGTCGAGGAACTGTCGCACGTCGGCGCGCACATAGGGATCGGACAAGCCAGACTCCGCCGGAAAGGATTGTGGCCGCACTGGTAGAAAGGATGGCGGCGCCCGTCCATCGCCCCGCGCCTGCGCCGTTTTCGGCGGCGATGCGTTGTAAAGACGCAGGGAACTTCACCCTTGGGGAGAGCGGCGCCACTGGCTAAGAGGGGCGCCGAACGAGCCTCCAGGACACAATGCACGATGGCGACCGCCACCCATCTCGTCACTCCAGAGGAAAGCCGGGCCGAACCCGTGCTGGAAAATGTCGTCGTCCGCTTCGCCGGCGACAGCGGCGACGGCATGCAGCTGACCGGCGGCCAGTTCACGCTTTCGACCGCGCTCGCCGGCAACGACCTCGCCACCTTCCCCGATTTCCCGGCCGAGATCCGCGCGCCGCAGGGGACGACCTTCGGCGTCTCCGCCTTCCAGATCAATTTCGGCTCGGCCTCGATCGAGACGGCGGGCGACGCGCCCGACGTGCTGATCGCGATGAACCCGGCGGCGCTGAAGGTGAATGTGGACGATCTGAAGCCCGGCGGCCTGATCATCGCCGACGAGGGCGAGTTCGGCGCGCGCAACCTCGCCAAGGCGGGTTACGAGGCCAATCCGCTCGAGGACGGGTCGCTGTCGAAATGGCAGGTGATCGCGTTCAACATCTCGCAACTGACCCTCGAGGCGGTGAAGCCTTTCGGGCTCGGCAACAAGGAGGCGCTGCGCTCGAAGAACATGTGGACGCTCGGGCTGGCGCTCTGGATGTTTGACCGCGACCGGGCGCCGATCGTCGACTGGCTCAAGTCCAAGTTCGCCAAGAAGCCCGAGCTCGCCGAGGCGAACATCGCGGCGCTCAATGCCGGCCATGCCTACGGCGAGACCATCGAGATCGGCGGCCAGATCCACCAGCAGCATCTCGATCCGGCGCCGGCGGCGCCCGGCCTCTACCGCACCGTCACCGGCGCCGAGGCGATCTCGATCGGGCTGGTCGCGGGCGCGCAGCTGGCCAACCTGCCGATGTTCTTCGGCGGCTATCCGATCACGCCCGCTTCGGCGATCCTCCACCATCTCTCGCGCCTCAAGGAATATGGCGTCACCACCTTCCAGGCGGAGGATGAGATCGCCGCGATCGGCGCGGCGATCGGCGCCAGCTTCGCCGGCAGCCTCGGCGTTACCTCCTCGTCGGGTCCCGGCATCGCGCTCAAGACCGAGGCGATGGGGCTGGCGATCATGACCGAGCTGCCATTGGTGATCGTCAACTCGCAGCGCGGCGGGCCCTCGACCGGCCTCCCGACCAAGACCGAGCAGTCCGACCTGTACCAGGCGATCTACGGCCGCAACGGGGACGCGCCGCTGCCGGTGATCGCAGCGCGCTCGCCCGCGGACGCCTTCGACTGCGCGATCGAGGCGGTGCGCATCGCGACCCAGTATATGACGCCGGTGCTGCTGCTGACCGACGGCTATATCGCCAATGCCGCGGAGCCCTGGCGGGTGCCGGAGATGGCGGGCTACGAACCCTTTCCGGTGCGCTTCCACGAGGAGGCGCCGGGCGAGGGCGAGAAGGTCAATCCCTATGCCCGCGACGGGAAGCTCGCCCGGGTCTGGATCAGGCCGGGGACGCCGGACCTCCGCCACCGTATCGGCGGCATCGAAAAGAATGTCGGCACCGGCCATATCGATTACGCGCCCGCCAACCACCAGGCGATGACCGACATCCGCGCCGACAAGGTGCTCGGCGTCGCGGATTCGATCCCGGAGCAGGAGGTCTGCCTGGGCGAGGCGGGCGGGCGGCTCGCCGTGGTCGGCTGGGGTTCGACCTTCGGGCCCATCCACCAGGCGGTCCGACGGGCCCGGCGCCGCGGCCTCGACGCGGCCCATATCCACATCCGCCACATCTGGCCGCTGCCGAAGAATCTCGGCGATCTGCTACGGTCTTACGATCGGATCATCGTTCCCGAGATGAACAAGGGACAGCTCAAGACCCTGCTCCGGGACCAGTATCTGGTCGACGCGCGCCCGGTCACCAAGGTGTCGGGGCAACCGTTCAAGATCGCCGAGATCGAGGCGGCCATCGAGGAGGCGCTATCGTGAACGTAAGGCGCCCTGAGACCCGCTCCGTTCGCCCTGAGCCTGTCGAAGGGCTGTCCTTCCCTTTGGCCTCGGTGGAAAGAGAAGGGCAGGGCTTCGACAAGCTGAGCCCGAACGGTGTGGGGCTCGTTTGCATCCACCTCTTCCCATCCGGATCGAACTCATGACCACGCCCGGTCTGATCCGCCTCGTCCTGCTGCTGATCATCGTCTGCGCCCTGATCTGGTACCTTCTTTACAGAGTGTGACCTCATGAGTGTGACCCTATGAACGAGATGACCAAGCTCACCGCCAAGGATTTCGCCACGGACCAGGAGGTGCGCTGGTGCCCGGGCTGCGGCGATTATGCGGTGCTGAAGGCCGTGCAGCGCACGATGCCCGAGCTGGGCGTGGCGCCTGAGAACGTCGTGTTCGTGTCCGGCATCGGCTGCTCATCGCGCTTTCCTTATTACATGGAGACCTACGGCTTCCACACCATCCACGGCCGCGCGCCGACCTTCGCGACCGGCATCAAGCTCGCCAATCCGGAGCTCGACGTGTGGATCATCACCGGCGACGGCGACGCGCTGTCGATCGGCGGCAACCACACGATGCATGTGCTGCGCCGCAACCTCGACTGCCAGATACTGTTGTTCAACAACGAGATTTACGGCCTCACCAAGGGCCAATATTCGCCGACCAGCCGGATCGGCACGCGCTCGCCCTCGACTCCGTTCGGCTCGGTCGACCGCCCGGTCAGCCCCTGCGCCTTCGCATTGGGCTCGGGCGCGCGCTTCGTCGCCCGCGGCATCGACGTGCACAAGAATCTGGTCGACGTGCTCAAGGCCGCGCACGCGCACAAAGGCGCGTCCTTCGTCGAGATCTACCAGAATTGCATCGTCTACAATGACGACGTGTTCGCGCCGTTCACCGCCAGGGAGAATGCGGGCAACCAGATGTGGCTGGAGGCGGGCAAGCCGATGCTGTTCGCCGGCGGTACCAAAGGGGTGGCGCTCGATCGCGAACGGCTGATGCTCAAGGTGGTCGAAGTGGTGGACGGCGACTGGGAGGCCGCGGAAGTCATCATCCACGACCCCAAGAACCGGGCGGTCGCGCACATGCTGGTGGAGATGCCGTTCGGCGCGTTCCCGATGGCGCTCGGCGTGCTCTACGAGGATCCGCGCGCGACCTTCGAGAGCGCGGTGCGCGAGCAGAATGCGGAGGCGAGCGCGGGCAAGAAGCCGGACCTCCAGGCCCTGGTCGGCAAGGGCCAGAGCTGGATGGTGACCAAGGAGCCACACGCGATTTGACACAGGTCGCTCGCTTCTTCGCATTGGCCAGCCTTGCCATCTCTCCGGCGGCCGGGTCGGCGGCGGCGGAGGGTGCACCGGTTTATTCGCTGGTCGCCGCACGCCAGACCCGCTTCCAGGGGCGCGGCGACCTCTATTGCATGGCGCGTCCCGATGGCGGGCGGTGGTGCCCGGAATATGCCAGCGCCTGGCTCGACCACGCCCGCACCCTCGTCGGACCGCCGGTGAGCGAAGTGTTCGCCGCGTCGAGCGAGCGCGGGCCCGCTCATTACCGGCCGGTTCTCGTCGTGATGCTGCATCCGTCCGGCGGGATCGCCCGCATCGTGGCGCAGGCGGAAGCAGCTCCTGAGGGACGTGCATGCCTGACGACCGACGAGATGGAGCGAATCGGCTGGCATCCTTCAGGTCCGGACATCCTGGTGGGTAGCCGCGGGGTCTGCGCGGATCTCTCCGCCCTGGCCGCCCTCCCGGTTCCGCCGCCGCTGACCGTGGTGGAGTCTGACCGCGATCTGCGGCGCGCCCTGCGACGAGAGCGGCGGCGCTCGCGGCCTCGCTGACGTGAATCAGCAGCCGCGCGGCCGCCACCTCGTCTCCGCCGACCGCGGTTTCGCGACCGGCGGCGGCGTTCTCGCCACCCTCGCGGCGCGCCTCGCCGCAGGCGGTTTCCACCGCATGCTGGACCGGATCGACGCGGGGCTGGCGGAAGGTGGGATCGAGGCGGTGCTGCCGGACGGCTCGACGCGGATGCTCGGCGGCCGGGCGCCGGGACCTGTGCCCCTGGTAAGGCTGCACAGCTGGCGCTCGCTAGTGCGGCTGGCGACGTCGGGGTCGGTCGGCTGGTACAAGGCCTGGGAGCAGGGTGAATGGTCGAGCCCAGACCCAGTGCCTTTGTTCGACCTGTTCATGCGCAACGGCGAGAGTCTCGGGGCTGCCGCGCGCGCCAAGGGACTGTTCCGGCTAGTCAACCGTCTGGCCCATCGCATCCGGGCCAACGGCAAGGCGCGGGCGCGGCGAAACGTCGAGGCGCATTACGATCTCGGCAACGATTTCTACCGCGCGTGGCTCGATCCGAGCATGACCTATTCGAGCGCGGTCTTTGCGGAGCCGATCGCGCCGGACGAGCCGCTCGAAGCGGGGCAGGCGCGCAAGATGCGGCTGCTGCTCGACCGGTTGGAGCTGAGGCCGGGTCAGCATCTGCTCGAGATCGGCTGCGGCTGGGGCGGCCTCGCCGAGACGGCGGCGCGCGATTACGGCGTAAGCGTGACGGCGCTCACCCTGTCGCCGTCGCAGAAGGAGTTCGCGGAGGCGCGGGTGGCGGCGGCTGGGCTGTCCCACTGCGTGTCGATCGAGCTTTGCGACTATCGCGACGCCGATGGCCAATATGACGCGATCGCCAGCGTCGAGATGGCCGAGGCGGTGGGGCAGGATTATTGGCCGGCCTACCTCCAGGCGGCCGCGCGGCTGCTGAAGCCGGGCGGCCGGGCGGCGCTGCAATTCATCTCGATCCGCGAGAGCCTGTTCGAGGACTATGCGGCGAGCGCCGACTTCATCCAGACCTATGTCTTCCCGGGCGGGATGCTGCTCAGCGAGGAGCGCTTCCGGCGGATCGGGGAAGAGGCCGGGCTCGAATGGCGCGACCGCGCGGGCTACGGCCACCATTATGCCGAGACGCTGAGGCGCTGGCGGGAGCGTTACCAAGCCGCGGCCGCCGGCCAGCGGCTTCCGGCGGGCTTCGACCAGGCCTTTCACCGCCTCTGGCTCTACTATCTCATGTATTGCGAGGGCGGCTTCCGCGGCGGCGGCATCGACGTCGCGCAGGTCACACTGGCGAAGTGCCCGTGAGGCGGCTGTTCGCACTGCCTCTGCTGATCCTGCTCCTCGCCGCGGCGCCGCCGATCGCATTCTTCTCGGCCGGCCCCGAATTCGATGAGGCGACCGAGGAATATCGGCGCATCTGGGCCGAGGAGGGGCCGCGCATCGCCGCCGCGCTGGAGCGAGTCACCGGCATCGCATTCCCGCCGGGCGAGATCGAGGCCCTGATCTCGCAGGCGCCGCCGATGATGGCCTATGACGGCCGCTCGCTGCGCCTGCGTGCCGCTTATTCGCCGGATTACAAGCGCGCGACCCTCGTCCACGAGCTCGGCCACCGGCTCAGCTTCCTGCTGCCGCGCCGCGCCGGCCTCGACGACCACCGCCTTTTGTATCTCTTCCTCTACGACGCCTGGACCGACCTCTACGGCGAAGCCTTCGCCGCCCGCATGGCGAGCATCGAGCGCCGCATCCCCGGCACCTATGATTACGACGCCGCCTGGGCCTGGGCCCTGTCGATGACGCGCGAGGAGCGGCAGGCGCGGCTGCGCGCGCTGCGCGGCGCCGGCGTCTAGGAGGCGGTCACGATGTGGTTGCGAAGGGCATATCCGGTCATCGCGGCGATCATAATAATCGTCGGCGTCCCAATTTTCGTTCTCGGAGCGGGATTTGCCGGCGGTTTCGGATCCGCCCTGAGCGGCTTTCGGATTGGGCTCGCCTCGCTGAATCCGATCAACTGGCTCTTCATTCTCCCGATCATCCTGCTGCCTGCTTATTGGTGGCTCGGCAGGCGCCGGGATCCTCCCGAACATTCCAGCTTGCCTGCCAGGCTCGTCATCGGCGCGGCTTGCCTGTTCGACGCCGTGCTCCTCCTGGGCTCCGTCCGGGATACGCCCGTCGCGGAACTGGCTTCGGCCTGTCACCGGGGCGCGTATCGCCTCGACGACGGGCGTCTCATGGCGGTGTCGGTGAGTCCCGTCGCCGCGCTCGACGCCCGTCTTTCGGACGGCACCCGTGCGATGACCTGGACGGGGGACCATCTCACCTTCACGGGCACTACATGCATCGGCGCTGGTGATCTCGGGAACGATTTCATGTTGGCCGCGCCGCGCTGTCCGACTCCCGTGGTCCGCGTTGATACGCATGACGCTCCGCCGCAGACGGCGACAAGAATTCCTCTCATCGAGCGGGACGCGGACTTTCGCTCGGGAGAAACGGAATTGCGCGCGCGTCTGTTCGCTCCCGCCGGAGAGGCGCCGGTTCCCGTCATCATATTGCCGGCCGACAGACGCGGCAGCTCCACGCTGGATTGGGGGCACGAACAATATCTGATCGGAGCCCTCGGGATTGCCGTGTTCGTCTATGACATGCCGGAAGCATGGCCATTCGGTCGCCGGCAGATCGACAGCGACGAGGTGGCGGTAGCGCATGCCGCAGCGGCGCTCCGCCGGGTCAGGGAATTGATGGGAAGCCGCGCGTCCCGGATCGGCTTCTACGGAGGCACGGATGCCCTGCTCGCAGCCACGCGCACGAGCGCCGACTTCGCCGTGGCCGATCTCACCCGCTTCGACGAACGGGCGCTCGCAAGCACGGCCAAGCCTGCGCTTCTGCTGGTCCCGGGCGGCGACAGGGAGGTTCCGACGGCACGGCTGGTTGGGGCCGTGCAGCGGCTTCAGGCGCAGGGGCGCCCGGTCCACCTCGTCGTCTTTCCGGACGCCGATCGATACATGCTCAGATCCGAGCGGCGCGGGACGGAGCGCTGCCAGACCGGAGAACCGCGGTCTTACTATCCGGTCATCGCCGCATGGTTGATCGCGGGGGAGGTGACGGCCCAAGCCGATGCGGTCGTCCATCGCCCGCCGGCAAGCGTTCCCTGGCGCTCCGCGCCAAGTCCGCCGGTTGAGGCTAGAACGCCTCTGCCGGGAGCGCCATGATGCTGTCGGCGCCCGCCTCGATCTTGCGGCGCAGGGTGCCCGTGTCGGGGAGGATGCGCTCGGCGTAGAAGCGGGCGGTGACCAGCTTGGTCTGGTGGAACATGTCGTCGTCGCCCGCGGCGAGGGACGCGGCGCTGGCTTTCGCCATGCGGAGCCACATCAGGCCGAGGCTGACGGTGCCGAGGAGGGTCATGTAGGGATAGGCGGCGGCGCCGGCATTGTTGGGGTTGGCCATGCCGTTCTGCATCAGCCACATGGTCGCGGTCTGAAGGTCGCCGGTGGCGCGTTCGAGCGCGCCGGCGAGCTGCGCGGATTGCTCGTCGGCTTTCGCGTCCGCGATCTCTTCGGCGAGGATGCGGAAGAAAGCCTGGACGGCGCGGCCGCCGTTGGCGCCCAATTTGCGGCCGACCAGGTCGAGCGCCTGGATGCCGTTGGTGCCTTCGTAAATCTGGGCGATGCGGGCGTCGCGGACGAACTGCTCCATGCCCCATTCGGCGATATAGCCGTGGCCGCCATAGACCTGCTGGGCGCTGACTGCGGCTTCGAAGCCCTTGTCGGTCAGATAGCCCTTGATGACCGGGGTGAGCAGGCCGAGCAGGTCGGAGGCGGCCTCGCGCTCCTCCTCGGTCTGCGCCTTGCGGCCGATGTCGACCTGGAGGGCGCCCCAGAGGACGAGTGCGCGGGCAGACTCGTTGAATGCCTTCATTTCCATCAGCATGCGGCGCACGTCCGGGTGGACGATGATCGCATCGGCCTTGGCGTCCGGCGCGCGCTCGCCGGGGACGAGGGCGCGGCCCTGGCGGCGGTCGCGGGCATAGGCGACCGCATTCTGATAGGCGATCTCGCCCTGGGCGAGCCCCTGCAGGCCGACGCCGAGCCGCGCGGCGTTCATCATGATGAACATGGCGGCGAGGCCCTTCTCCGGCTCGCCCACGAGATAGCCGACGGCGTCGTCGTAATTGAGCAGGCAGGTCGAGTTGCCGTGGATGCCCATTTTCTCCTCGATCGAGCCGCCCACGACGCCGTTGCGGGCGCCGAGGCTGCCGTCCTCCTCGACGAGGAACTTCGGCACGATGAACAGGCTTATCCCCTTGACGCTGTCAGGCGCATCGGGAGTTTTGGCGAGCACCAGGTGAATGATGTTTTTGGTCAGGTCGTGCTCGCCGGCCGAGATGAATATCTTCGTGCCGGTGATCCGGTAACTGCCGTCCTG
>DASVVP010000047.1:0-13242 GCA_036386495.1 Allosphingosinicella sp. | reverse complement strand
TCGGCCGTCATGCCGTCCTGCGAGGTCACCGCGCGGACCGCGAGCACATCGGCGTAGGTCCGCTGGTCGCCCATCACGCCGACGGTCTTGACCGGCAGCAGCACCGCGAAGGCCTGCCAGATCGCGTCATAGAGGCCGGCGTTGCGGATCTCCTCCAGATAGATGGCGTCCGCCTTGCGCAGGATGTCGCACTTCTCCTTGCTGACCTCGCCGGGGATGCGGATGGCGAGGCCGGGGCCGGGGAAGGGGTGGCGGCCGACGAAGGCGTCCGGCAGGCCGAGCTCCTTGCCGAGCACGCGCACCTCGTCCTTGAACAACTCGCGCAGCGGCTCGACGAGCTGCATGTTCATGCGCTCGGGCAGGCCGCCGACATTGTGATGGCTCTTGATCGTCACCGAAGGCCCGCCGGTGAAGCTGATGCTCTCGATCACGTCCGGATAGAGCGTGCCCTGGGCGAGGAAATCGGCGCCGCCGATCCTTCGCGCTTCCTCCTCGAAAATGTCGATGAAGGTCTTGCCGATCAGCTTGCGCTTGGCCTCCGGCTCGTCGAGCCCGGCGAGACCGGACAGGAACAGGTCGGCGGCGTCGACGTGGACGAGCGGGATGTTGTAGCTGTTGCGGAACAGGCCCACGACCTGCTCCGCCTCGCCCTGCCGCATCAGCCCGTGATCGACGAAGACGCAGGTCAATTGCTCGCCGATCGCCTCGTGGATCAGCACTGCCGCGACCGCGCTGTCGACTCCGCCCGAAAGGCCGCAGATCACCCGGCCCTTGCCCACCTGCGCCCTGATCTCGGCGATCTTGGTCGCGCGGAACTCGGCCATCGTCCAGCCGCCCTCGAGGCCGCAGACATGGCGGACGAAATTGGCGATCAGCTTGCCGCCGTCGGGCGTGTGGACGACCTCGGGGTGGAACTGGACTCCGTACATGCGCCGTTCGTCGTCGGCGCTGGCTGCGAACGGCGCGCCTTCGGACACGGCGACGGTCCTGAAACCCGGCGGAAGCGCGTCGACCTTGTCGCCATGGCTCATCCACACCTGGTGGCGCTCGCCCGCGCGCCACAGGCCGTCGAACAGTGCGCAGCCCTCTTCGATCTCGATGAAGGCGCGGCCGAACTCGCTGTGGTCCCCCGCGACGACCCGCCCGCCCAATTGCTCGGCCATCAATTGCTGGCCGTAGCAGATGCCGAGCATCGGCACCCCGGCCTCGAACAGGGCCGGGTCGGCGCGCGGGCTGTCGGCGAGCGTCACCGAGGCCGGACCGCCGGAGAGGATCACGCCTTTGGGCCGCATCCGCTCCAGCGCCTCGGGGGCGCGGCTAAACGGCACGATCTCGCTATAGACGCCCGCCTCGCGCACGCGGCGGGCGATGAGCTGCGTGACCTGGCTCCCGAAATCGACGATCAGGATGGTCTCGGACGGCTGCACGGTCATGGCCGGGCGATAACAGAAGATCGCCGGCGGGGAAGTCCGCTTGATACGCCGGGCTTCCGCCGATAGCCCTTCCACATCGCCATGACCCAAGACGATCCGCCTGAAGATGCCGCGCCCGGATGGGATGCGATCGATGCTGCCCTTGCTTCACTCTATCCCGATCAGAAACCCAGGCATGTCGCGCCGTTCATTCGCCGAATTCTGGGCGGACCGGATCCGCTCGACGGCATCAGCGCCTGGAAGCGGGACGAACCGACGCCTCACTGGCATTTCGTCAGCTATGGGCTCACCGAGCTCTACACCAAGGACTGGGACGATCCCGAGCGGAGCGGTTTCGGCTTCGAGCTGACCTTTCGTCTGGCGCGCGACGCGGCGGAGGATGAGCCGCCCATGTGGCCGTTCAGCCTCCTGCAGAACATCGCTCGTTACGTGTTCGAGAGCGGCAATGTGATCGACGACGGCCACTGGATGAACGCCAACGGGCCGATCGCCCGCGACAACGAGACCAGCCTGCGGTCGCTTGCCTTCGTCACGGATCCGGAGCTCGGCTCGATCGGTACGCCGCATGGACGGGTTGCCTTCATCCAGATCGTCGGCCTCACCTTGGATGAAGAAGCAGCTGCCAAGCGGTGGCAGACGCCTCGACTGCTCGACACTTTGCTTCCTCATATGCCCCTGTGGGTGACCGATCTGTCGCGGGGCTCGCTTATCGATCGGCCGGACGTCAAACGGCAGATAGAGGAAGGCGCCGCGCGCGAGGGCTCGTCGACAGGTGCCTTGTTCACGGAAAAGCTGGGCTGGTCCGCGCAAAAGCCGTTTTTCAGGTCCGCGATCATCGTCGTCGAGCTTGGGGCCGGCCAGGTCGAGGAATTGCTGTTGCTGCTCGCGCTTCGCCTGCCGTTCGGGCGAGAGCTGCGCCTGTTCGGCCCGGAGACGTCGATAGCCTTCGTGCCGGGCGCGGCCGATTCGGTTGCCGAGGAGGATGGCGGGCTGCGCGTCCAGCTTGCGCCGGCATCGGTCGAGTCGATTCGTGCCGTGCTCCGCCCTGCACGCGGGCGGTATCAGGTTCCCGGCCTCGAAGGGCTGGCATGGGATGTGCGGCCGACTTTGATCCGCGACGCGAGCGGAGCTGTGGTCGAAACCATAGGCTGACAACTGGGCGGGAATTCGCAGGGGACCTCGAGCGGTTCGAGGCCTGTGGACGGATTGAACGTCAGGGAGAAGGAGCATGGCTGAAGGAAACGACCTCGTCATCGAGCGGTTGCTGGACGCGCCGCGCGACCTCGTCTGGCGCGCCTGGACGACGCCCGAGCTGATGAAGCAATGGTGGGCGCCGAGGCCCTATCAGACCCCCGAATGCGAGATGGAGCTGAGGCCCGGCGGGCGCTTCCACACCCGCATGACCGGCCCCGACGGCTTCGATTTCTCCGGCACCGGCTGCTTCCTGGAGGTGGTCGAGGGCGAGCGGATCGTCTGGACCAGCGCGCTTGGGCCGGGCTTCCGGCCGCAGGACAGGATCGAGGATTGCGGCGGCTTTCCCTTCACCTGCGTGCTCACCCTCGAAGATGCCGGCGAAGGGCGGACAAGCTACCGCGCGATCGCCCTGCACCGCAACGAGGCGGACCGCGAGACCCACGAGAAGATGGGCTTCCACGAGGGCTGGGGCCAATGCGCCGATCAGCTTGCCCAGGTTGCGGCGGGGCTGCGCGAGACCGCCTGAGCGCCCGACCGCTAGGGTGCGGGCGGGTTGAGGAGGAAGACGACATAGCCGCGGAAGTTCGGCTCCTCCGCGAGGCCGGGCGGTTCGCGCCACGCGCCGCCCTGCACCAGGCCGACCTTGAACGGCAGCGGGAATCCTCTCATCCGCCTGAAATAGGCGTCGTAGCCGGGGATCGTAGTCCTCCCCTGGTAGGTCTGGATTACGGCCTCGTCGATCATGCCGTGGAGCGCCGCGAGCGCCGCCGGGTGGCCGTTCGCGCTCCAGTCCATGAGACCGGTGATCGAGAGGCGGTAGCGTCGGGGAAGGCCGCGCCTGACCTCGCGGAGGAAGGCGGCGTAGGCATCGAGGCCGCGGGTGGCGGCGTCGAAGTCGAGCTGGAGCCCCTCCACCCGGTTGCCGGCCGCCGCCCAGCGGTCGAGGTGGGCGACGAGCGCCGGCAGTGCGGCTTCGGGCCAGGCGAGGGTGTCGGTGCGAACGACCAGCCAGAGCTGCCTTCCCGGGAGCCTTGGAACGCCCGGGCGAAGGTCGACATAGCGATCGGGCCGCGCGGCACGAATTTCTCCGTCGAGGAGATAGAGGGTCTTCGCCCTCGCGAGCGCCGGCTGGGGACGGACGCCCGACCATAGCCAGAAGGAATCGTAGCGGCGGGCGTCGACGATGCCCGGATCCGTGTCGCCGCAGGCGGCGAGGGCGAGCAGCGCAGCGGCGGCGCCGGCGGCGGCGAGGCCGCGCACTACCAATAATATCTGAGCGTCTGCGCCCAGCGCGAGTTCGGATAGTCCCGCTTCAGCCGCTCGAACCAGGCGCGCCGCTGCTCGATGCCGACCTCGACTCCGCCGCAGCTATTGTAGCCGCTGGGGCCATAGCAGCGGATCGCCCGGTTGAGGGCGAAGGCGCGCTGGTCCGGCGTCGCTGCCGCGTCCGCGATCACCGATTTGTAGACTTCAAGCCGCTGATAGGGCGCACCGGGAAATTGCGAGCGCGCGCTGCCGAGGCCCGCGGGTCCGGCGGGCGCGTCGAACGGGAACTCGTCGAAGCCGTTTACGCGGAAATATTCGGCGAGGCAGAGTCGCGGGCCGGGCGCGTTCGGCGCCGCGGCAAGCTGGGACACGGTCGATCGCAGGTCGCGGCAGCCGGCCTCGCCGACGCTCGCGCCGGGTGCGAAAACAGCCAGCGGCGGCGGGCTGAGCTCGGGGCGGTTGAGGGCGTCGTACCGCGCGGCGCCGTCATAGCCGCCGGCAACTTCGCCTCCCGCGGGGACCAGCCGGAGATCGTCGAGGAAGTCGCGATAGAATCCGTGGCGGAGCTGCTTGGCGAGGAGGATATAGGCGGCGACGTCCCGCTCCTGGCGCGGCGCGGCGGGGTCGTTCGCCTGGCGGCGGAGCAAGGCGGGGCCGGCGCTGTGCTCGAGCAGGAGCTGCCGGATCACCGGGTGACGAACCCGGGATCCGGCCGCGAAAATGCGGTCGAGATTGCCGGCGCGCTCGTCGTGGAGCGCCAAAGCGAGTTGCAGGGCCTCGCGCTGGTAGGGCTGGACGGCGCCGTCGAAGAGGCTGAGCCAGAAGCCCCGGGCGTTCGGGTCGCCGACCGCGTCGAGAGCCAGCCCTCGCAGCACCTGGCGGCTGAACTGGAGATAGGTGAAGCGCGGCTGCCGTGCCGCATCGGGGATGAGGGAAATCACCTCCCGCGGCTCGCCCCTGCCATAGAAGGCCTCGGAGGCGCGCAGATAGTCGAACAGCGCCTCTTCGCCGGCGAAGAGCGGTGCCTGCCGCTCCAGCTCCTCGCGGCTGATCCGCCCCTCGCAGGCGACGCCTACGCCCCCCGCCTCGCTCTCGCAGCGCATCCGCTGGAGGTCGACGACCGCGAGCAGGATCGGATCGCGCGGCGCCGCCGGCGTCGCCCCGGAGATCAGGGTGGAATCCACCTCGTTGGCGAAGGCGACGGCATCGGGCCGGCCGTCGAACGGGCCGCGCCTGGCGAGTTGAAGGTCGACCGCCGCGGCCAGCGCCCGGCGATCGCCCGCGAGCCAGGCGACGCGCCGGGTGAGGCCGCGCGCCGACGAGGCGTAGCGCCCGTCCGGATAGGCCTGGAGATAGGCGCCCAGGCCCGCACCCGCCGCCGCAGCGGCCGAGAGATCGCGCCTCTCCGGCTCGGCGATCCCGCCATATTCGTCGAGGCTCGAGAGCAGGGCGCGATTGAGGTCGCTGCGGGCCACCATGTAGAGCGCGGTTTCGCGGACCCATGGATCGGGCGCCTGCGTCAGGGCGGTGAAGCCGGCCCGCGCCTCGGGGAATCGGCCGCCGTAAAAGTCGGCCGCCGCCGCAAGATAGGCCGCGAAGGCCCGCCCGCCCGGTGTTCGCGCCGCGACCGCTTCGGCCGCCACGGCTTCGCCGGAGCAATTGGGCAGGAACGAGGTTCGCGCCGCAGCGAGGCGCTCCCGTTCCTCCTGGGGGATCCGGGCATTGGCCTGCAGGGCAGCGATGAAGGCGGCGGCTCCCGCGCGGTTGGACTGACAGCGGGAGGGCTCCCAATCCGGATCCACGCTCTCCACCGCCTGGGGCGCGGCCCGCGACATCGCCGCCCACGGGAAAAGGACGAGCGCAGGCCCCTGGTGGGGAGCGGCCGGGTCGCGTACCGCCTCGCCGCGCCGATCCGCGAGCAGGAGCATCAGGTTGACGCGGGTATCGTTGCCCGGAGTGAGCAGCGCGCTGCTTCCGCCGGTGTCGTAATAATCCTTGGCGAGAGTCCATGTCGGCGAGACTTCGGGGTCGGCGCAGGCCCATGCCACCGCGCCGGCGACCAGCGCCGCGACGAGGAAGCCGGCGCGCGCAGCTGTGACCTTGACCATCGAATCCCCCCTTCGGCCCGCCATCCTAACCCGGAGCCGCCCGCTCGTCACGCCTGGAGGGGAGGGCTTGTCCGGCGGAGGCGAGCGGCAGGCGGGCCAAGAAAAAACGGGCGGACCGTGAGGCCCGCCCGCTTCTTTCTCGTGGGCCGAGGCTTACCAGCGCGAGCGGGAAGCGTAGCCGTCGCGCATCCGAAACTGGGCGATGCGGCCGTTGCCGTAGGCGACGCAGGTGAAACGCTCGCCATAATCGCGGCTGCCGAAGCGGCGGTCGTAGCCGCCATAGCCGCCATAACCGCTCTCGACGACGCCCTCGACCTCGTAGCGGCCGTTCGAGCGGCGATCGACGTCGGTGATGCGGACCTGGCCGCCGCCGTAGCGCTGCGCCTGGTGGCCGCAGCTGTTCACCGCGGCGGAATAATCGTCGCGGTAGCGATAGCGGTTGTCGTAGCCGAAGCGGCCGCCGTCGCGGTCGAAGGCCGAGAGGATCGCGGCGATGCCGCCGGCCACGGCGATGCCGGTGACGATGTCGGACGTGTCGATGCCGCCGCGGCGGTCGTAACGGTCGTAATATTGCGCCGAGGCGGGCGCTGCCGAGCCGATCGCGACCGCGGCTGCGGCGGTGCCGAGCAGGAACTTCTTCATGGCGTCTCTCCTGAAACAGTCGCCCGGAGCGCCGGGCCATGCAGGAGTGTCTATGCGGTGTGCCATGACCTCGCCCTGAACTCCCCGTCGCCGAAGGTTCATGTTCGAAAACAAAGGTTTGACAGACGAACGGGGGGGAGCCGCAGCCCCGCCCCCGTCACTTCAGCCGACCGGGCTCAGCAGCCGCTGCGCGCGATCTCGCGGCCGAGCAAGGCGCCGACGGCGCCGCCGATGATCGCGCCGGTGCCGCCGTCGTCGCGGCCCCGCCAGCGCGAGCGCCGGCCGCTGCCGCGGTCGATGTCGCGGCCGATCGCGGCCCCGGTGATGCCGCCGACGATCGCGCCCGTGGTGCCGCTGCCGCAGCCATAATAGCCCCGCGTCCGATAGCCGTAGCCGTAACCCCGGCCGTAATAGCCGCGATCGTAGCCGCGTCCGCGATAGCCGCGGTCGTAGCCGCCGCGTCCATAATAGCCCCGGCCCTCATAGCCGCGGTCGTCATAACCGCGACCCTCGTAGCCGCGGCCGTAATCTTCATAATAGCCGTCGTCATAGCCGCCGCGGCCATGGCCGGCGGAAGCGGAGGCGGGGAGGATGGTGAGGGCGGCTGCCGCGGCGGCCGTCGCGATCAGGATCGTCTTGAGCATGACAGGCTCCCGGAACAGAGGAATGGCGTCTACCTTTTGTCGCCCCCCCTTGCTGAGCGGGGGATGAACGGGCGGCCTGTCTTGAGCGCCTGGAACGGAGAGCGATCCTGCGCGTCCAGTCCCGAGGCAGAGACGAGGCGAACATGGCGGAGAACAAGGACACGCTTGCTGGCCGCACCGGCGGCGGCGATTCGGGCGGCGGCGCCTATCCCAATCCGCATACCGGCAAGGAGGGCGACCGCGGCGGCTTTCTCGATCATGGCGGCCAGACCGACATGCCCTATCACGGCCACGGCCGGCTCGGCGGCGAGGAGACCGGCGACAATCCGAACGCCCCCGCTTCCAGGACCAAGCCCGGCGACGAGGACGACTGACCCAAAACCCCGCAGGAGATCTCTAGCCGCCGCCCCCGCCGCTGGGTCTCGAGATCATTCTCGCGCGGCGCTGGCGCAAGCGGTCGGCGGCGTAGATGAACGCGGCGAGCGCGGCCCAGGCGGCGACGGTGGCGGGATCGGAGACGGTCGATTCGCCGGCTGGGACGCTGGCGGGATCCTTCGCCCACGGCCCGGGCACGCCCTCGACCGCCCAGCCGAGGATCGGGATGACGATGATGGCGACGACGGCCGCGAAGGCCAGGCTTTCGAGCCGGTCGCGGCGGCT
Organism: Allosphingosinicella sp.; assembly: GCA_036386495.1. Taxonomy (GTDB): domain Bacteria; phylum Pseudomonadota; class Alphaproteobacteria; order Sphingomonadales; family Sphingomonadaceae; genus Allosphingosinicella. Next base: position 5,295 of record DASVVP010000047.1, on the reverse strand, counting down.
GCGGGCGACATAGCCGACGACGAGGAGGAGCAAGGCGATCGAGACGATCAGGGTGAGGAGGTCGTACTCGCTCGGGTCGCCGAACACCGTCATCGCCACCGCAACGACGCCGGCGCCCAGCGCCGCTGCGTCGGTCTTGTCGCCGAGCTGGTCGTCCATGCCGCCTCCCCTTCGGGAGAGATTAGCGCAGGCGGGGCCGAGGCGCTACAAAAGCAGAGGAGGGGCGAGGGAGGCGGCGCGATGGACGGTTGGAATCTGCCCTGGGAGGGCGGCTGCCGCTGCGGCGCGGTCCGGATACGGGCGACGAAGCCGCCGCTGCTGACGGGCGTCTGCCACTGCACCGGCTGCCGCCGCATGTCGGGGAGCGCCTTCTCGCTCACCATCTCGCTGCCGGGGGACGGCTTCGAGGCGACGCTGGGCGAGCCCGTCGTCGGCGGGCTCGGCGGGCCGGTTTCGCACCATTATCACTGTCCGCGCTGCAAGAGCTGGCTGTTCACCCGCGCCGAGGGGATGGACTGGTTCGTCAATTTGCGCGCTTCGATGCTCGACGACGACCGCTGGGTCGTGCCCTTCGTCGAATTGTGGACCTCGGAGAAGCTGCCCTGGGCGGCAGTTCCCGCGCGGCGCAGCTACGCGACGGTGCCGTCAGTGGACGAGTTCGGCGCGCTGATCGAGGCATTCGCCGCCGAGGGCGCACGGCCCGGGCCGCGCTGAGACCCGGAGCTCAGCGGCGGGGGCGAAGCGGCACGAACGCTTCGCGCGGCGTGCCGTCGACATGGCTCAATCGCTCGGTCGGCAGCTTCAGCACCAGTCCTGAATGCTCGAGCCGATAGTCGTAGATCGCGCCGAGCAGGCCCGCCATGCGGCTGCCCCTGACGTCGGCGCCGATCGCGTCGAAGCCGAGCGCCAGCCCCTCGCCCATGCTCCCCGTCCAGCGCCCGACCAGGACCGTGACCGCGCCCCGGTGCCGCCGGCCGGCGCGCGGCAGCACCTGCTCGACCCATTGCCGCGCAATCCCGGTCTGGCGTTGCTCGGCCGGGAGGTTGTGGACCTGGTAGAAAGCCGGCCGGGCGACGAACCAGCCGAGCACGGCGCGGGCGACGACCGTGTTGCCGCCGGCCGGCGTGTCGGTGAGGTCGACGACGATGCGGTCGCCGCGGCGGGCGCCCGTCATCGCCGCGTCGAAGGCGGCGACCGTCGCGTCGTCGCCGAGCGAGTCGTTGAAGCGGATGGTGAGGGTGTGGCCGCTGCGCGTCGCGCCGACCGGCGGCCGGTCGGGACGCGGGACGGCGTAGAGACTGGGAAGCTCGAGCGCGATCGCGCGGCCGGACCGGCGCAGGGTGAGGCGGCGCGGCGCATTGCGGCGGCCGGCGGCGAGCACCCGCGCCGCGAAGCCGGCGCGCCACGGCTCGGCCGCGAGGCCGAGCTCGCGCCAGAAGGCGGCCACGGCCTCCGCGATCGGCACCCCGTCTACCGCCTCGAGCAGGTCGCCGCCGCGAACACCGGCGCGCTCGGCGGGCGAGCCAGCGCGGACCGCCTCTACCAGGAACCGCCCGTCGGGCGCCCGCTCGATCCACAAGTCTGCATAGCTCGGCACCACCGCCCAGCTGTCGGCGAACGAGGCGCCGGTGATCGCATGATGGTCGGCGAGCGCGAGCAGGGCATGCTCGGCGTAGCGCAGCAGCGACGCCTGGTCGGACACCCGCGCCGCCTCCGCCCGCAACAGCGGCGAAGTCGGAATGGCGCCGCCCGGGAAGCGCTCGGGATAAGCGTAATTCTCCGCGATCAGCCGCTCGATCGACATCGCATCGGCGCGATAGTCGGCCGCCGAGGGCGCCTGCGCTGCGGCGGGCGAGGCGATGAGGAGCAGCAACAGCAGGATCAGTCGCATCGCGACGCCTTACCCCCGCCGGGCTCGCGGCAACACCGATTTCCGGATAGCACTGGCGAGCGACCCTGGGGCGGCGACCGTCGACTGTCCTGTGGCGTTTTGGACCTTCGTCTCCTTCTCGGGCACGTGGCGCATGGCCGGCGCCAGCCCCGCCTCGGTCCGTCGCCGATTGACGAAGCGACGATGGGATGGGATGACTTGGAGGATACGGGGGCAATGTCATGCGGCGGACCAGAGCGCGCGTTCAGCTGAGCGGCCTCGGACGAGCGGCGGCGTGACGAAGCTCTATCTCGAGCCGGTGGGCTTCTTCAGCTATGCGCGGCAGGACGACGAACTGTCGGGTCAGAAGCTCACCCGTCTTCGCAAGGCGATCAAGGCCGAACTCCAGCTCCACTACGGCCGGCGTACGATCAAGCTCTTCCAGGATACCAGCACGATCCCGCACGGCGCCAGATGGGAGCGCGAAACGCTTGCGGCGCTCAACAAATCGACCTTCTTCATTCCCATCATAACGCCGGGATTCATCCAGAGCGAATGGTGCTGCCGGGAGACGATGATCTTCCTCGAGCGAGAGCGAAAGCTGATCGAGACCTATCCTGACCTGCCGCCGCTCAGCAGGATCTTTCCCATCTACTACCGGAAGATCAGGGAGAATGCGGCTTATGACGCCGAGGCACTCTCGGAACTGAATAAACGGCAGATGTGCGACTTCCAGGAGTTGCGGGACAAGGATGCAGACAGCGAGATCGTCAACCAGACGATCAGCGAGTTCGCCGCCAGCATCTGCGATCTGCTGTTCCTCGAGGTCGAGGCGCCGCCGACGCCGGAGGAGATCGCACATCGAGAGGCCCGGGCGGCGGCCGAGCGGAAACGTGAGGAGCAGGCGCTCAAGGCAGAGGCTGTTGAGGCGAGGCGTCGCGAGCGGGAGGCCGCCGCCAGGGAGAAGGCCGAGAAAGAAGAGGCCGAGAAAGAGGAAGCACGCCGCCGGGAGGAGGAGGAAGCCGTGCGTGCGGCAGCCTCGGCAGCGGCCCAGCGCGAGGCCGATGCCGAACGGCAGGCCAGGAGGGACGCGGCCGAACGGGCAGAGCAGGAGCGCGAGCGTGCGGCCGCCGAGGCCGCGGCGCGCGAGAGCGCGCGCGAGATCGCCGAAGCCGCGCTCGCTGCGGAGAAGGCCCGAATCGCTTTTGAGGCAGCGGAACGGCAGCGCGCAGCCGCGATAGCCGAGGCACGAGAACGCCAGGAACGGGCGGTCGCGGAAGCTGTAGAACGCGAGCGCCGCACGAAGGAAGCTGCCGAACGCACCCGGCTCGCTGTGCAGAGTGCAAAGACCGCACTGGGACCCGAGGGCGCCGGGAGCCACGACCCCGGCAATCACTCGGATGCCTTTGCGGACGATCGCGATCCTCCCGGCTTTTCTTCCTTCTTCATGTTCGGCGTCTCGGCGCTGCTGGTGCTGACGGTGCTCGGCGGAACCTGCGCTTATTTCCGGGCACTGATCGAATAGTGGCGGGTGAAACCGCAACTCTTCCGCGCAGAGGACCGGCGTGGTGGAGGAAAACTTAGGCGCGCGAGCGCAGCCAGCGATGGCCTCGAATCCGTTCCGGACAACCGATTACTCGCTCGTCTCGCCGTCCCAATGGTCGTCGTCATGGTCGCGCTCGGCCTGGTCCTTGTCCCTGTGGACGACGCCGTCGCGATGCTCGGGGGGACCGTAGATGGTGTAGAGCCTGAGCGGCGCGTCGCCGTCGTTGACGACATTGTGGCGCGCGCCGGCGGGGACGATCACGGCATAATCGTCCTCGACCGGGTTCGCCGCGCCGTCGATGAAGATGGTGCCCCGTCCCTCCTCGATCCGGAAGAACTGGTCGCGGTCCTCATGGACCTCCTCCCCGATGTCGCAGCCCGGCGGCAGGGTCATCAGCACCAGCTGGAGGTTCTTGCCCGTATAGAGGACGCGGCGAAAATCTTCGTTGGCGAGCGTCGCTTGCTCGATGTCGTCGACATAGCCCTTCATGCGCGCGCATTCCCCGGCAGCCTGGTGCTGATCGGAGAACAGCAGCGGCGCAGGAATCGTTCCCGCCGCTCCGCGCCTCAGAGGCCCTTGCGGCCGAAGCTCGGACGGGGCGGCGAATGCGGGGCGGGCGGATCGGCGCGCGCCGGCCCGGCGTCTTCGGCGGCCTTGCGGGCGAGGTAGCGGGCCATGGCGGCGTCGGCGTCGAACCCGTCGTCCTCCGGCGGCGCGTCCGGCTCGCTGCGCGCCCCGGCGCAGGCCAGGTCGCGCTGGCGGGCGATGACGTCCATCAGCTCGCCGATGCGCGAGCTGTGGATTTCGGTGAGCCCGATCGGCACCCTCGCGGCGGTATGACCGAACAGGTCTGCCGAACGCGTCCTGAAGGCGAGCTGCTGCTGGCCGCCGGTATTTTCGAGCACGAGCGCGTCGAGGTTCGACCAGGCGATCCGCTTGCGCCCCCAGATGCCGGTGACGAACAAGGCCGAGCCCTGGAATTCGATCGCCTCCAGCGTGCCCATCGCCATCGCGGCGGCGCGGCAGCCGACGAAACCGGTCAGCGCTATCAGCAGTGGCAGGACGACGCCGTGGCCGATGGCGGTCGCGAAAAAGCGGCCGCGGCGCGAGCCGGCGACCGCATCGGCGTTGCCGAACAGCCAGAGGAACGCCATCGTCGCCAGCAGCATCGCCGCCGCCATGCCGATCAGCTTGCCGCGGCTGTAGCATACCCTGTTCACCGGCCCCTCCCCCGCTCGAACGCCGCGAAACTATCGCTGCCGTGCCTAATGGCCGGTTAAGGCGGTCCGCCGCACGCTGATTGAAGCCGCGCCGGATTAGAGTGTAGCGCTCGGCGATCGAAGCTGCGGAGCCCCGTCTTGCCCCACCATCATCATCATGGCGGACATCATCACGGGCACGGGCACGGGCACGGGCACGGCCACGGCACCGATTACGGCCGCGCCTTCGCGCTCGGCATCGCGCTCAACCTCGCCTTCGTCGGGATCGAGGCATTCTACGGCTTCCTCGCCAATTCGATGGCCCTGCTTGCCGACGCCGGCCACAACCTCTCCGACGTGCTCGGCCTCGTCGCCGCCTGGGTCGCCGCCATCCTCGCCAAAAGGCCGCCCAGCCGCCGCTTCAGCTACGGCTTCCGCGCCGCCTCGATCCTCGCCGCGCTCGGCAATGCAGTCGTTCTGCTGATCGCGGTCTGCTTCATCGCCTATCATGCCATAATGCGCCTGATCATCCCGGACCTGGTCGAGGCGGGAACCGTGACGGTGGTCGCCGCCGCCGGAATCCTGGTCAACGGCGCTACCGCCTTGATGTTCGTGCGCGGCCGCCGCAGCGACATCAACATCCGCGGCGCCTATCTCCACATGGTCGCCGACGCTTTGGT